>NZ_JADPPY010000007.1:0-158737 GCF_018340035.1 Cobetia sp. MC34 | reverse complement strand
CCCCCTTTGCACCGATGAACCTCGCATATCACGAAAGCTACCCAGCTGCTGACTGTGCGCTGCCCAGCGGCACCGCTTCGTCTCCGTATAACCTGTCAGGACGCTTGATCAGTCACTGCGGGCATCGTCTGCGCCGCCCGCGCGGCAACATGACAGCCAGGCGCTTCATGAAAATGTCACGCCATGATCAGAGACTGAGAAAAAACACCGGCAAGACAACAGGTTGAATATCAGGCAATCCTCAGTTGCCAGACACTCGCCCAAATGATCACTTCCGAAAGCCATCAGCGCAGAAGAATCCCCTTGATGTTCGACTTTTGCTAAGCTATGTTCACTTTCGAAAACCTATTATCGCGCACCTTGCCGGTGCAGACTCATTCGCCCCACCCGGTAGCGCCGGGCACGAGCAGGAGCAGCCCATGTCCCGCGACAACGATGCACTTCTTGACCTCTTCATCATCGGCGGCGGCATCAATGGCGCCGGTATCGCCAACGATGCCAGCGGCCGTGGCCTGAGCGTGGCCCTGTGCGAGCAGAACGACCTCGCCAGTGCGACCTCCTCCGCCAGCAGCAAGCTGATCCACGGCGGCCTGCGCTATCTGGAGCACTACGAGTTCCGTCTGGTGCGCGAAGCCCTGCAGGAGCGCGAGGTACTGCTCAAGAAGGCGCCGCATATCATCTGGCCGCTGCGCTTCATCCTGCCGCACCAACCGCATCTGCGTCCGGCGTGGATGATTCGTGCGGGCCTGTTCCTGTATGACCACATCGGCAAGCGCGAGACCCTGCCAGCCTCCAAGGGCCTCAAGTTCGGCGAGCAGAGCCCGCTGGTCAGCGAGATCAACCAGGGCTTCGAATACTCGGATTGCTGGGTCGATGATGCTCGTCTGGTCATCACCAATGCACTGCAGGCGCGCGAGCAAGGCGCCGAGATCATGACGGGCACCCGCTGTGTCGGCGCCCGTGATGTCGAAGGCCACTGGGAGCTGACGCTTGAAGATATCAGCAGCGGCGAGACCTTCATCCGCCGCGCACGCACCTTGGTGAATGCGGCAGGTCCGTGGGTGGAGTCCTTCATCAAGGGCGCCACCGAGCGCACGCCACGCTACGGCATCCGCATGATCCAGGGCAGCCACCTGATCGTGCCGCGCATCAACACCGATGACCGCGCCTTCATCCTGCAGAACAAGGACAAGCGCATCGTCTTCGTGCTGCCCTATCAGGAAGACTTCAGCCTGATCGGCACCACTGACGTGCGCTACAAGGGCGACCCCTCCGAGGTGGCCTGCTCCAGCGATGAGACCGACTACATGCTCGAGGTGGTCAACCATCACTTCAAGCGCAAGCTGAGCCGCGATGACGTGGTCTCGACCTTCTCCGGCGTGCGCCCGCTGTGTGACGACGAGTCGGCAGACCCGTCCGCGATGACGCGTGATTACACCCTGCATCTGGATGACAGCGGCGCACCGATGCTGTCCATCTTCGGCGGCAAGATCACCACCTATCGCAAACTGGCCGAATCGGCACTCGAAGACCTCAAGCCGCTGCTGCCGAGCATGGGCGAGCCGTGGACCCACGAGAAGGCCCTGCCCGGTGGCGATATCGAGAGCCGCGCGGCCTTCACCCGCCAGCTGCAGCGCGACTACCCGTTCCTCGGCGAAGCACGCGCCCGACGCTTCGCCTCAAGCTACGGCAGCCTGTGCCTGCACTTCCTCGACGGCAAGAAGAGCGAGGCGGACCTGGGCGAGGACTTCGGCGCCGGCCTGAGCGCCGCCGAGATCGACTACCTGGTCGAGCACGAATGGGCGCGTGAGGTGCAGGATGTCGTCTGGCGCCGCACCAAGCTGACGCTGCGCCTGAGCGATGAGCAGAAGACGCGCATCGGCGACTACCTCAAGGAACGCCTGCTGGCACGCGCCGCCTGATGAAAACCGGCTGAGCCAGCAGCAAAAGAAAGCCCGCCCCTCCTTGCCGGAGGGGCGGGCTTTTCGTTCAGGGACAGGCGAAATTTTAGGTCATGTATTGACGACTTACTGGATACCGCCCGCCGTCAGCTTGGCCGGATCGAGCAGACGCTCCAGCTCCTCGCGTGACAACTCGGTCTCTTCCTCGGCTACATCCAGAATCGGACGCCCGGCCTGATAGGCCACCTTGGCCACTCGCGCCGCCTCGTTGTAACCGATCACCGGATTGAGCGCCGTGACCAGAATCGGGTTCTTGGCCAGCGGTGCCTCGATGTTGTCCTGGCGCACGTTGAAGGTGGCAATGGCCTTGTCCGCCAGCAGGCGGCTGACATTGGCACTCAGTGTGATCGAGGACAGCAGGTTGTTGGCGATCAGCGGCAGCATGACATTGAGCTGGAAGTTGCCGCTCTGCCCGGCGATGCCGATGGTGGCGTCATTGCCCATCACCTGCGCTGCCACCTGGGCGGCCGCCTCGGGAATCACCGGATTGACCTTGCCCGGCATGATGGAGCTGCCCGGCTGCAGAGCCTCAAGCTCGATCTCGCCCAGCCCTGCCAGCGGGCCGGAATTCATCCAGCGCAGGTCGTTGCTGATCTTCATCATCGCCACGGCGTAGGTACGCAGATGGCCGGAGAGCTCGACTGCCGTGTCCTGGGAGGACAGCGCCGCGAAGAAGCTCTCGGCGGGACGGAAGGCATGGCCGGTCTGGTGCGAGAGGCGGTCGGCGATGCGCTCGGCGAATTCCGGATGCGCGTTGATGCCACTGCCGACGGCGGTGCCGCCCTGGGCGAGGCGCTCGAGGCGCGGCAGAACCTGCTCGATGCGCTCGATGGCCTGCCCGACCTGCGCCTGCCAGGCACCCAGCTCCTTACTCATGCGAATCGGCATCGCATCCATCAGGTGAGTGCGACCGGTCTTGACGACGTCATCCACTTCAGAGGCCTTGCGGGAGATCACCTCATGCAGATGGCGCAGCGCCGGCAACAGGGTGTCCGAGACAGCGATGACGGCGGACAGATGAATGGCCGTCGGGATGACATCATTGCTCGACTGGCCCATGTTGACGTGGTCGTTGGCGCCGACGGTCACGTCCTTGTCGCCCAGATGCTGATTGGCAAGCTGCGTCAGCACCTCGTTGACGTTCATGTTGGTCGAGGTGCCGGAACCGGTCTGGAAGACATCGACCGGGAATTGATCGGCATGCTCGCCGTCGATGATCTGGCGTGCCGCCTTGATGATCGCCTCGGCACGCACGTCATCCAGCAGCTCCAGGTCACGGTTGACCTCGGCGGCGGCAAGCTTGATACGCGCCACGGCGCGAATGAAGGCAGCAGGCAACGGCTGGCCACTGACGGGGAAGTTGTCGACCGCTCGCTGAGTCTGGGCGCCATAGAGTGCGCTGGCCGGCACTTCGAGTTCACCCATGCTGTCGCGTTCACGGCGGGTCTGGCTGCTCATGCTTGTCTCCCTGTGCTGTTGCATATGACGTCGCACCTGGCTGGCGTCACTGATGGGCGGCTGGCAACAACGTGATCAATGACCTGATCGCCAGCTTCGATCCCCTGATGATCACTTGGGGACGCACAGGATACCAATCAAGCCGCTTAATAGTAGTGATTATCAATAACAATTACACATTCATGGCCGGGCTCCGTCATCACCCGCCCTGCAACGGCGCGGACGCACGCTTGCAAGATGGCTTGTCACCAATCCTCTGTTACGCAAGACGAGGCCTCGGTTACACTACCGAGCGTGCGAGGGCCTATGGCTGGCCCTTTCCAGCGGCCCACTACCACCTTAGCGAGGACAGCATGAAAAGCCTGAAAGAGCAGACTGAAGCGAAGGTTGAAGCTGGGCGCCAGGCCAAGCCTGATTTCATGAAGAATGTCGATAAGATCATCGAAAAGGCCAAGGCTTTGCAACAGGGTGCGAATGCTCTCTCCGTGGGCGAGAAGGCACCCGGGTTCGCGCTGCCCAACGCCGCAGGCCAGGCAGTGTCTCTCGAGGAATTGCTCGAATCAGGCCCGGTCGTGGTCACCTTCTATCGTGGTGACTGGTGCCCCTACTGCAGCTTGCAGCTGAGGGCCCTGAATGAGCGACTCGATGACATTCGCGCTCACGGCGCACAGTTGGTCGCCATCAGCCCACAGGTGCCGGATGACTCGCTCTCCGCCACCGAGATCGATGAGATGCTGTTCCACGTGTTGTCAGACCAGGACGCAGAGGTCGCCTCTCGCTATGGCGTCGCCTGGAAGGTGCCGGACTATCTGATGGAACACATGCGCGTGGACCGTGAACTCGATCTGGATGCCATCAACAACGGTGATGGCAGTGTACTGCCCATCCCGGCGACCTTCGTCATCGCACAAGACAGAACCGTGAGCTGGCGTCACGTCGATGTCGATTACCGGACACGCTCGGAACCCGAAGATATCGTCAACGCCTTGAAAGAGCTCACCTGACATCCTCACAGGCACTTGAGGCTATCAGATGCCTGCCACCGCCGGCGTCTGGGGTAATATCTCCCGCTCGAGAGGCAGCAGTCTTGAATCACTACAGTCTTGAATCACCATAGTCTTGCGCCACCGCAGCCTTGAAGCACCTCGAGCCTGAATCAGCAGCGCAGTGGAGATACCACGCCTCCACTGCATTTCCATCAATGTCGGCCATCACCTCATCTTCTCCAGCAACGGGACCCTGTCGCTCCAGATGTTCACCTCATTCTCGGTCACGATGACTGACCCCCTTCACCCTCGGGTAGCCTCTTCCTCATGACAAGCACAGTGAGATACGCCCGATGAAATGGTTCTCGCACAACCCTTACTTCACCTATCTGCACCGCCAGCGCCTGCATATCCTGCGCGTGACCGTCGCCCTGACGCTGTGCTTTTCCATCATCGAACTGTTCAGCCTGCCGCACAGTTCCTGGGCATTGGTCAGTACCGTGATGGTCATGGGCAACCTGCCCCACGTCGGCGGTGTCATCGACAAGGGCTGGCAACGTCTGGTCGGCACGCTGCTTGGCGGCCTGTGGGGCCTGATCCTGATTCTGGTCGCCGAGCCTCTGCCCGGCGTGGTGCCCTTCTGGAGCATCGTCGGCATCGCCCTGGCACTGAATGCCACCTTCAGCAATCGCTATGGCTACAGCTCGCTGCTGTTCTGCGTCACGCTGCTGATGGTGATCGGTGATGGCAATCATGATCTCGGCATCGGGCTGTGGCGTGTCTTCAATGTGGTGCTGGGCACCCTGATCAGCATCGTGGTCAGCATGGTGCTGCTGCCCCAGAAGGCAACGGATGTCTTCCGCTTCCTGCTGGCCGACAACCTCGACAAGCTGGCACGCCTCTACCACGGCCATACCAAGGCCGAGCGTGAGGGCGTCAATGAGGGGCTCGCGCTGGTGCGTGCCACCTCGGCACAGCTGGTCAAGCAGCGCGGTCTGGTCGATGCCGTCGCTCAGGAAGGCCGCATCAATCGTGCCGACATCGAGGAAATCCTGTCCTTCGAGCGCCGCATGATCTCGACCATCGAACTGCTGCAGGAAACCCACTGGAACACCCGCGAGGGGCATGAATTCATCGAGGGGCTGGATGGCCTGCGCGATGCCCAGCATCGCCTGGCCCGCGCGCTTGGCACCCTGGCCTTTCAGGTGCGCACCGGCCAGAGCATCGAACTGACGGTGACGCCCTTCGACCTGCAACGCTATGCCGATGTCCGCAATGTCGAGAGCCGCAACGGCCGTGCGCTGTTCAGCCCGGCAGGCTACCTGTGGCTCAATCGCGAACTGGCACGCCTGACCGAAGCCCTGGGCGAGCGCCTGGCCTTGCTGGAGCGTCTGCCGAGCCAGCGCCTGCAACGCCGACTGCCGGGCCATGGCCTGATCAGTGATGCACGCCGCCTGTTCCTGCCGGAAGACCCGACACCGGGCGATACGGCAGCCCCCACCAGGCGCGAGAACAACGCTGGCGAGCAACACTCATCGGTCAGCGAAGCGCCGGCCAGCAAAGCGACGGCCAATAATGAGACGACCAGCAAAGCGCCGGCGAGTGATGACAGCATCAGTGACAACAGCAGCGATGAGCCAGACCGCCACGACAGGCACCAGCCGGACTCGGCCGGCAATGAGACTGCCAGGAAAGACACATGAACTCAGTATCCGGAGTGACTCCCGCAAGCCAGCATGACGTGCTGATCGTCGGTGGCGGCGCGGCAGGTTTGACCCTGGCACTCAGCCTCGCCAATCGCCTGCCCCCCGGCCCGCGTACTCGCCGCGTCACGCTGTTGCGTCCAGCGCGTGAGGCACAGGGCGCCAGCCGCTGGGCACAGGGCGGTATCGCGGCGGTGCTGGCGCCCGAGGACGATGTGGAATCCCATGTCGCCGACACCCTGATTGCCGGCGATGGCCTGTGCAACGAGCGTGCGGTGCGCTTCACCGTCGGTCACTCGCGGGAGGCCATCGAATGGTTGATCGCACTCGGCGTGCCCTTCACCCCGGCCGACGCCGACGCCAGCTACCCCTTCCACCTCACCCGTGAAGGCGGGCATGGTCGCCGCCGCATCATCCACGCCGCCGACGCCACCGGGCGGGCGCTGCTCGATACGCTCAGCGCCCATGTCGAAGCCCACCCGAACATCGAGATTCTCGAAGACCTGCTGGCCGTCGACATCGCGGTCAACGCCGGCCGCGCCAGTGGCCTGTGGGTGATGGATGGCACGGGTCAGCGCCAATGGCTGGCAGCCAATGACCTGGTACTGGCCACCGGCGGCGCCAGCGGCCTGTTCGCCCACGCCACCAGCCCGAGCGCCAGTGTCGGTGATGGCATGGCGATGGCGACCCGCGCCGGCGCCAGCCTGATGAACCTGGAGTTCCAGCAGTTTCATCCCACCTGCCTGTATGACCCCGATGGCACGCCCTTTTTGATCTCCGAGGCGGTACGGGGCGAAGGGGGGCTGCTGCTGCGCCCGGATGGGCATCGCTTCATGGCCGATCATGATCCGCGTCTGGAGCTGGCGCCGCGTGATGTCGTGGCACGCGCCATCCTCGCCGAGATGCGCACGCACGGTCTCGAGCATGTCTGTCTGGATATCAGCGCGTTGGGGGCCGAGGCCATCGAGCACCACTTCCCGACCATCGCCGAGCACTGCCTGGCACGCGGGATCGATATTCGTCATGCACCGATTCCCGTCGTCCCTGCCGCCCACTACAGCTGCGGCGGCATCGCCACCGGACTGGATGGCGCCAGCGACCTGCCCGGGCTGTGGGCCATCGGCGAAGTCGCCTGCACGGGCCTGCACGGCGCCAATCGCATGGCCAGCAACTCGCTGCTCGAGTGCCTGGTGCAGGCGCGTGCCTGTGGTGAAGCACTTGGGCAGCCGCGCCGCGCCGACGAGCCACGCCTGATGAGCACGCTCGACTCGCTGATGCCGCAACACGCCGCCCTGCTCACACAGCTCGCCGACAATGGTCAGGTCTGGCGCTGCGTGATGCGTCTGAGCGCCGACGAGGCGCGCACGCGCCTGCAAAGCTTGCGCCAGCTGATGAGTCTGCAAGCGGGGATCGAGCGCAGCCAGCACGGCCTGAGGGAGGCGTTGAAGCAGATAGCGCAGTGGGTCTCGCTGGAGGCGGGGCAAACGGCGGAGGCCGAGCAGCACAGGCAAGCTTCAGCGCCGCGAGCAGGGCTCGATCACCTTGCGCTCTATCAGGCCCTGACGCTGGCACCGCTGCTGCTGCTGTGCGCCCATCAGCGCCATGAGTCACGTGGCCTGCACTTCATCCGCGACTTCCCGATGCCGGCGCCGCGTGCCCGCGATAGCGTCATTCGCCTCTCGGCCTTCGCTGCCGCGACCTGAGCGGCTCTTGAGAAGGCTTATGCGAAGACCCATGAAAAGGCCCATGAGCAGGCTCAGCGTGGGCGGGAGCCCTGGGCAGCGACGCGCCGCAGGGTCTCCAATGGCGGCGGCTGACGCGGCAAGCCATGCGGCAAGGGCGGCCACAGCAACCACAGCCGCAGCTGGTGAAGGTCTTCGCTGGAGGCGCTATCCGGCCACAGCCACACCCGCTGGGTTTTCAGGTGCTGCTGGTCCGCGCCCTGCGCTCTCAAGCCCTGCAGCTCCATCCCCTGTGGCCCCACCCTCTGTGGTCCCACCCCCTGTGGCCCGAAACCCTGCGGCGAGATCTCGAGCCCCAGCAGACGTGGTGAGCACCACAGACAGCGCACGTTGACGGGCTGCCAGCTGCGTGAGGCACCATCGGCCCACCACCAGCAGAGCTGCATCTCCGGGTGACGGTGGCGTGCATCTGACGCAGGCGGGGTGTCGCTGACTTCGGTCTCGACTTCGCTCTCTGCTTCAACCTCGTTCTCCGGCACTGGCGCCTGGCCACCGCTGGCAAGCGCCGCATCGGCGCAGAGGCTGCCCCCAAGGGCCAGCCAGACTCGCGCCTCGGGGTCCTTGAGTCGCCGCCGAGCCTGGCGCCACCATGACGCCAGCTCTCCGGCCTGCAGCAGCCAGCCCAGCCCCAACACGCTCAGCAGCGCCATGACGCCATCCGACAGCTGAGCGAGCCCCTCAAACGCACAATGCCCCGCCTCGAAAGGCAGGGCATTGCGTAGATATTGCCACTGACAGGTCCACCAGGTACTGACAACGAACTGGCCAGTCGCCAGCTCGGCAAGCCAGACCCACAAGGCGAGACTCGCCACCAACAGCCCGACGCGCAGGCTGGCGTGGGTCGCGAACGCCTGTCTAGAGGCCCTTGAACTGATCGCGCTCGCCATTCTCGGCATTGGCGATCACCATGTTGATCAGGCGCTGGTACTCGGCATTGCCGCACGGGTCGCGCTTCATCAGCCACACGAAGAGGTCCTGGTCCTCTTCGGCCAGCAGCTGCACATAGAGCGCCTTGTCGTCTTCGCTCAAGGCGTCGAAACGCTGCTCCAGAAACGGCAGCAGCAGCAGATCGAGCTCCCACATGCCGCGACGCGAATGCCAATGAAGCCGCTTGCGAATCACATCTTCCATTGCCTGAACCTCAGTCGTCACATCAATGCGCGCAGTATACCCGAGGGGGGCGTCAGCGGCATCCGTTGACCCGTTGCTCGGGCAGGAATTGGCAATCCGTGCCGTGATCGGCAATGATGTCCCTAGTGCGTTGTTTTCTCAGGATTTGCCCATTATGCTGAGGAGATAACAATCACAAGGATGCGTGTGCCTGTCCGGTGACAAGAGGTCGCCCGGCTGCCGCATCACGAACGCCTTTCGCGAGAAAGGTGCAGGCATGGAGAGATCCGATGACCAAGTCCGAGCTGATCGAACAGATAGCCATGCGACAGCCTGAGTTGTCGCTCAAGGATGTAGAGGCCGCGGTTCGCATCATCCTCGATGATGTGACAGACGCCCTGGCCCACGGCGGTCGCGTCGAGATTCGCGGTTTCGGCAGCTTCTCGCTGCACTACCGTGAGCCACGACTGGGGCGCAACCCCAAGACCGGCGAGCCGGTGGACCTGGATGGCAAGTTCGTCCCCCACTTCAAGCCCGGCAAGGAGCTGCGCGAGCAGGTCGATGCCAGTCGCGCCCTGGGGTATTGACGACAGCGCGACCGATGACAGTGCCAAAGACGACGGCGCGGCTGACTGACAGCGCTGCCCGCAGAGGAAGACCCGGCGTGACGGGGCCGGCTGGCTCAGTGCCGGCCGACATCTGCTCAAGCCGTCATGCCAGAGACAACAGCCACCCACCTCAACGGCGTCGCCGCCAAGACTCGCGCGATGGGCAGTGATACACTCGCTCCCAGATGATTCACGACTGCATTTCATGACAAGGAAACCGTTATGCGTTGGCTAAAAGGTCTCGTTCTGGCCGTGATCCTGCTGATCGTCCTGCTGGTCGGTATTCTCTTTGCCGTTCACAACCAGCAAGCCGTGCCCCTCGACCTCATCTGGGTAGAGCTGCCTGCTGCGTCCCTTTCCATGTGGCTGCTGTTCTCGCTGGCCGTCGGCGTCGTGCTTGGCATGGTCGCGATGACCGGCATGTACCTGCGCCTGCGCACGCTGTTGACCCGTGCCCAGCGTCGCAACCAGCAGCAACGCAAGGAACTGGACCAACTGCGCATCCAGGAGATCAAGGAAGTGGCATAAATGCCTGATCTGATATTGCTGGGATTGCTGATGGCGGCCATCGCCATCGGATTCTGGCTGGGGCGGCGTGATCGTCGCCCCGATGAACAAGCACCGGCTCCTGCCACCCTGTCCCGCGACTACTTCGTCGGCCTCAATCATCTGCTCAACGAGCAGCCTGATCGTGCCATCGAAACCTTCGTTCAGGCCCTGGAAGTCAACAGCGACACCGTCGATACCCACATCGCGCTGGGCAATCTCTATCGCAGTCGCGGCGAAGTCGATCGTGCCGTCAAGATTCACCAGAACCTGCTGGCCCGCCCTGCCCTGGATAGCGAACAGGGCGAGCGTGTCCAGCTGGAACTGGCCCGCGACTTCATGCGCAGCGGTGTCTATGACCGCGCCGAGAAGCTGCTGGAAACCCTCCTCAAGCAAGCGCAGCACGACAGCCATCGGCGTGCCGGCCGCCGCCTGTTGATCGACCTCCTCGAGCGGGAACGCGAATGGGAGGCCGCGCTCGAAGTCGCCCACGCCATTCTGCGCCAGGAAGGCGGCATCCGCCGCGCAGCGGCCCACTGGCACTGCGAACTGGCCGCGCTGGATATCGCCGAAGGCAGTCAGGCGATGGCCCGCAAGCGCCTCAAGCAGGCGCTCTCCACCGACGAGAAATGCGTCCGCGCCAACTGGATGCTGGCCGAGATCGAATTCGATCATGCCAACTACAAGCAGTGCATCCGCCTGCTGCAGCGCATTCCACGTCAGGACACCGGCTTCACCCCCATCATCCTCGAGCCACTGGGCAACGCCTTTCGCATGCTGGATGACGAGAGCGGCCTGGTACGCCTGCTGCATCAGGAAGTCGAGCGCGCGCCCTACACCACGACAGTCATCAGCCTTGCCCAATTGATCGAGCGCCGCGAGGGCGTCGAGGCCGCTGCCAGCTTCGCCAGCGAGCAGCTGCATCGTCACCCCAGCCTGCGCGGCGTCGACTATCTGCTCGATCTCTACCTGCTGGATGCCGACGAGCGCGAGACCGAGCGTTTCAATCTGCTCAAGCGCCATACCCAGCAGCTGATCCAGGCGCGTCCTCGCCATCGCTGTCATCGCTGCGGCTTCGAAGCCTCGATGCTGCTCTGGCAATGTCCGAAGTGCCGCCACTGGGGCACGGTCAAGCCGATCACCGGTCTGGAAGGCGAGTAACGGCACCAGCTGGCACACAGATACCAGCAGACAGACAGGCCACAGACATCAGAACGAAAAGCCCCCTGCAGCGCGCTGCAGGGGGCTTTTTCATGCCGCTTTGATGACTAGCGGGCTGGCGCTATCGAACTGACGCCAGCGATCATATCAGCCCTGCTCGGCGGCACGCTCGCGCAGGCGCGGCGAGAGCAGCTCGCCCACGAGACAGGCTGCCAGGATGACGGCCACGAAATACGGCCAGTCGTCGAATGACAGCTCTGCGACGCCCAGGGCATCGACGAAGATCGCCAGGATGCAGACCGGGCTGACATAGCGAATCATGAACAGCCACAGACGATAGCCGGCTTCGCTCAGATTCAGCTCATCGCGCAGCATGCTGCTCTTGAAGACGAACCCGGCCAGCAGCGCCATGGCGATGCCACCGATCGGCATCATCCAGCGCGAGGTCAGATAATCGAGCCAGTCGAAGAAGTGCTTGCCGGCCAGCGTCCAGTCCGCGCCGAGATTGAACGACAGCATCGCGAACATCGCCACCAGCCACAGCACGCTGCCGGCCAGCCACGAAGCCTTGGTGCGGCTCATGTTGCGGTTCTCGCTCAGCCAGGCGACGGTCGCCTCGATCATCGAGATGGCGGAGGTCAGGGCGGCGATCGAGAGCATGGCGAAGAACAGCACCCCGAACAGCTGCCCGAAGGGCATCTGGCTGAAGGCCACCGGCAGACTCATGAAGATCAGCCCCGGCCCGGAGGACGGGTCCATGCCATTGGCGAAGATAATCGGGAAGATCGCCAGTCCCGCCATCAGCGCCACCAGGGTATCGGCGATCGCCACCGTGAAGGTGGTGCGGGCGATGGAAGTGCCCGACGGCAGGTAGGAGCCGTAGGTGAGGATGGCACCGGAGGCCAGCGACAGGGTAAAGAAGGCATGCCCCAGCGCGGCCAGCACCCCCTCGCTGCTCAAGCGCGTGACATCGAAATCGAACAGGAAGTGGAAGCCTGCCGAGAAGTTGCCCGAGGTCAGGGCATAGCCGATCATGATCAGCAGCATGATCACCATGCCCGGCATCATCCAGCGCACGCTCTTCTCGACGCCTTCCTGCACCCCGCGCCCGACGATCAGCATCGTCACCACCGTCACCAACGTGGCCCAGCCACCCAGCGCCCAGGGGTTGGCGTTGCCGGCCTCGAAGATGGCGCCCAGCTCCGCGACGCTGTGTCCGGACAGCGCGCCACTGGCCATCTTCCACAGGTAACTGAACGACCACCCCGCCACCACGACATAGAACGACAGGATCATGAAGCCGGCCAGCATCGCGATCCAGCCGAAGACCTTCCACAACGGACTGGCCCCCGCTTCACGCGCCAGATTGGCAATCGCCTCGATGGGGCTGCCGCGCCCGCGCCGCCCGAAGGCGATCTCCGCCATCATCACGGGCACGCCCACGGCGAGGATGCAGGCCAGATACACCAGCACGAAGGCGCCCCCGCCGTACTCACCGGTGATATAGGGAAACTTCCAGATATTGCCCAGCCCTACCGCGGAACCGGTAGCTGCAAGGATGAAGCCCCAGCGACTGATCCAGAGATTCTTGGGTTGCTGTCTTGCCGTCATGGAATACCTTACGAGTTATTGTTGTGAGCCAGTGGTGATCGACGCAACGCCTGGCCGCCTTGGGTGCTCACACAGACCATTTTACTGATATGAAGCAGGTTCGTCCGCGATTCCCATCGAAAATCACCACGATTCCCTCAGAATTCGTCTGCGAAAACGCCATCACCACACGACGGCAATCACTCTACATTGGATGCTTCAAATTGGTAACATTTGAAACGATACCTGCTTCCCAAGCCTGACAAGCAACCTCGCCTGAGACGCACCGCGCCGCAAAAGGACCCGACATCACCGCATCACTGGAGTAGGCTCATTCAAGAGACGCCGACCAGAACGCTCTGGCTAGAGAGGGCTGGGCCTGAGAGTGCCTGACCAGAGAGCGTCTGGACAAAGAGCGTCTGGCCTCACCCAGCAGCGCAGACAAGGAGTCGTCATGCATCGTCAATTCGCGGTCATCGGACTGGGCTATTTCGGCAGCACCGTCGCGCGGGAGCTCAGGCGCCATGACCATGAAGTGCTCGGCGTGGACGCCGATGAGAAGCGCCTCAATGCCGTGGCAGACCTGCTCAATCAAGCCGTGATCGCGGACCCCACCGATGAACATACCCTGCAGGAGCTGGGGCTTGAGCAGTACGACGCCGTCTTGATCGATCTGGCCGACTCGATGGAACAGAGCCTGATCTGCGCGCTGCTGGCCAAGGAGCTCGGCGCCAGGGAGCTGTGGGTCAAGGCCACCTCGGATGCACACCACAAGCTGCTCAGTCGTCTGGGTGTCGATCACATCGTGCATCCGGAGTACGACCTGGGCGTGCGTGTGGCGGAAAGCCTCGCCTACCATGCCATGGTCGACTTCATCCATCTCGGCGATCACCAGTTCGTGGTCGAGCTGGAGGTCAGTGCACGACTGGGCGATGACTGCCAGCAGCTCGATCAGCTGCCCATCGATGACGACATCAGCGTGATCGCGCTGCGCAAGGGCAAGACACTCGATCGCCAACCCTCCGGCAGCACGCGTCTGGCCGCCGGTGACCATCTGGTCCTGATCGGCGAGCTGAGCGTGCTGCGCAAGCTGGGAGCACATCTATGAGGCAGCGCTACCGGCGCTATCTCCGCCCCCTGACCCGCAGCCCACGCGGGCCCATCATCCATCTGTCGCCGCCGGAGATTCTGCTGAGCGGCTTTCTGGGCCTCGGCATGCTGGGCGCCTGCCTGCTGAAACTGCCCGGCATGCATCAGCAGGGCTTGAGCTGGCTGTCGGCGCTGTTCACCGCGACCTCTGCCGTCACGGTCACCGGCCTCTCCGTCACTCCGCTCAGCGACTTACCCTCGCGGGCCAGACCGTCGTGCTGATACTGATCCAGCTCGGCGGTCTCGGCTTCATGACCATCGCCGCCCTGTCACTGGTGATGCTGGGTCAGCGCCTGCCGATGCATCAGACCAGCCTGCTGCGCGAAGCGCTCAATCGCAGCAGCTCACGCGAGATAGGCCGCCTGCTCAAGATCATCACCGCCTTTGCGCTGACGCTCGAGCTGGCAGGCGCCTCCTTGCTGGCGTTGGACTGGGTGCCCGAGTACGGCTGGCAGGAGGGCCTCTGGCTGAGCCTCTTCCACTCGGTCTCGGCCTTCAACAATGCCGGCTTCACCCTGTGGCCGGACAGCCTGATGCGTGAGGCGGCCAACCCCCTGACCAGCGGCGTGATCGGCATTCTGTTCATGACCGGCGGCATCGGCTTTGCCGTCATCGGCGAGCTGCGCGAGCGGCGTCGCCAACATGGCTGGCGCGTATTGCTGCAGCCGTCACGCTTCTCGGTGCAGACACGCCTGGTGATCGAGGCCACCGTGGCGCTCAACCTGCTGAGCCTGGTGGTGATACTGGCGCTTGAATGGCGCAACCCCGGCACGCTGGGTGCCATGGCCAGTCATGGCGAACGCCTGCTCGCCGCTGCCTTCATGGCCATCACACCGCGCACCGCCGGGTTCAGCGTCATCGATTCCGCCGAGATGACACAAGCCTCGACCCTGTGGACCATGGCGCTGATGTTCATCGGCGGCGGCAGCGGTTCGACGGCCAGCGGCATCAAATTGACCACCTTCGTGGTGCTGCTGCTGACCACGCGCGCCTTTCTGCGCAGCGAGCCCTCCCCCACCCTGCATGGCCGCCGCATCGGCGATGACACCGTCTTCAAGTCGATCGCCGTGGCACTGGCGGCGATGCTGCTGATCTTCAGCATGCTGTTCGGCCTGACCATCACCGACCCGGACCACGCCTTTCTGTCGCTGGCCTTCGAGACCGTCTCGGCCTTCGGCACCGTCGGCCTGAGCCACGGCCTGACGCCCGAGCTCTCGCCCGGCGGGCAATTGCTGATCATCGCGACCATGCTGCTGGGCCGCACCGGACCACTCGCCCTCGGCTACCTGCTGGCGACCCGCAGCCGCCCCGGCATCAGCTATGCACGCACTGAGCTCTCGATCGGCTGATGTGCACGGGTGATGGCGCCCGGCTGATGGCACACCACAAACGACGCCTCAGAACGACGAAAGCCCCGACGCTGGGCGTCGGGGCTTTCGTGAGCATGGTCACCCGCTCAGGGAGCGGCGGGTGAGGTCAGGCAATGACCTCAGTGATCATCATCATGATCATCGTGGTCATCATGCTCTTCAAGACGCTGATGTGCGTGCGTCTCGCCATCGTACTCATCCACTCGGGCCTTGAGCTTCTGACCTGGGCGGAATGTCACCACGCGACGCGCGGAGATCGGAATCTCCTCGCCTGTCTTGGGATTGCGCCCCGGACGTTCGCGCTTGTCACGTAGATCGAAGTTGCCGAAACCGGACAGCTTCACCTGTTCATTTTCCCGCAGGCAACCGCGAATCTCGTCGAAGAATACCTCTACCATCGACTTGGCTTCGCGCTTGGACATGCCGAGTTCTGCGTGCAGATGCTCGGCAAGTTCCGCCTTGGTCAACGCTCCCATGTCCGCTCCCTCGTTCAAGTGGCGACTCATGCTCTCAGCGCCGCCCCGAAACGTGTGTGGCCATCGGTGACGATCGCATCGACTAACTGATTGATTTCCTCATCATTCAGCGTGCGCGAAGGATGCTGCCAGGTCAAGCCCAGGGCGAGCGACTTGTGACCATCGGCTACCCCCTGACCCTGATAGACGTCAAACAGGCGCAGGTCCGTCAGCCATTCACCGGCTTGCGAGCGGATGGCGTCGAGCAGCGACTGCACGTGAACGCCCTCTTCGACCACGAAGGCCAGGTCACGGCGCACTTCCGGATACTTGGAGAGCGGCGCGAAGCGCGGCAGACGGCCCGCGCAGGCAGAGGCCAACGTGATCTCGAACACGAACACCTCGACCTTCAGGCCAAGCTCGGCGCGCGCCGCCGGGTGCAGGGCACCCATCCAGCCTGCCGGCTCGCCATTGAAGAACAGCTGAGCGCACTGGCCCGGGTGCAGTGCCGGATGCTCGGCGGCTTCGAAGCGCCAGGCATCCAGATTGCCGCCCAGTGCCAGCAATGCCTCGACATCGCCTTTGAGATCGAAGAAGTCGACCTTGTCACGACCGCCATTCCAGCCTTCCGGCAGACGTGCACCGGTGATCAGGCCGCCGATCATCGGCGTCTGCTCGAGGGAGTCCAGCTCGCCACGGAACACAAGCCCGGTCTCGAACAGGCGCACGCGCGACTGCTGACGATTGAGGTTGTGGCTCAGCGCCTTGACCAGCCCCGGCAGCAGTGAGCTGCGCATCACGGCCATGTCGCTGGAAATCGGGTTGGCCAGTGCCGGCGCCACCCCTTGCGGGTCCAGCGTCTTCTGCAGCTCAGGGGCGACGAAGCTGTAGCTGATCGCTTCCTGATAGCCCCGCGCCACCAGCTGACGACGCAGGCTGGTCAGCGGCTGGGTGGTCTCATTGGCCACGGCCGGCGCCAGACGCGCGTTCGGGCGGCTGACCGGCAGATTGTTGTAGCCATGGATGCGCGCCAGCTCTTCGATCAGGTCAGCCTCGATGCTGACATCGAAACGCCAGCTCGGCACCGTCACCTGCCATTGGCTATCGCCATTCGCGGCGACCTGCATGCCCAGACGCTCGAGAATCTCGACGATCTCGTCATCCGGCAGTGCCATGCCCAGCGTACGCTCGACACTGGCGCCGCTCAGGCTGACGACGGCGGCCTTGGGCAGTGCTACGTCGCTGGCGACCTCGATGATCGGGCCCGGCTTGCCGCCGGTGATCTCGAGCAGCAGGGCCGTCGCGCGCTCGATGGCATCACGCTGCAACTGGGCGTCCACACCACGCTCGAAACGATGCGAGCTGTCGGTGTGCAGGCCGTAGCTGCGCGCCTTGCCAGCGACGCTCAACGGCGCGAAGAAGGCCGACTCGAAGAAGATGTCGCGCGTCTCGGCGTTCACGCCACTGCCTTCGCCACCCATCACACCGGCGATGGCCAGCGGGCCCTTCTCATCGGCGATGACCAGAGTGTCGTCACGCAGCGCGACTTCCTGACCGTCGAGCAACGTCAGCGGCTCTTCAGCGGCTGCCATGCGCACCTCGATGCCACCGTTCAGGCGTGCCAGATCGAAGGCGTGCATCGGCTGGCCGAGTTCGAGCAGCACGTAGTTGGTGACGTCGACGACGGGGTCGATGCTGCGGATGCCACTGCGACGCAGACGCTCCTCGAGCCACAGCGGCGAGGTCGCGGCGACATTGACGTCACGCACGACACGTCCCAGATAGCGCGGGCACGCCTCTGGCGCGCTGACGGTGACCGGGAAGGTATCGTCGATCTGGGCGGCGACCGGCTCAATGCTCGGCGCCGTGACGGCGAGACGGTTGAGCACGCCGACTTCACGCGCCAGACCCTTGACGCTCAGGCAGTCGCCGCGGTTCGGGGTCAGATCGACCTCGATGGCGTTGTCGTCAAGATTCAGGAAGTCACGGGCATCACGGCCCACCGGCGCGTCCGCGGCCAGCACCATGATGCCGTCGGAGGCTTCGGCTTCCAGACCCAGCTCGGAGGCACCGCAGATCATGCCGCGGGATTCGACACCGCGCAGCTTGGCCTTGCGAATCTTGAAGTCGCCCGGCAGCTTGGCGCCGACCTGAGCGAAGAGCACCTTCTGGCCAGTGGCGACATTCGGCGCGCCACAGACGACCTGCACCAGTGCACCACTGCCATCATCCACCTGGCAGACATTGAGGCGATCGGCCTCCGGGTGCGGTTGCTTGTCCTTGACCTCGGCCACGACCACACTGGTGAACTCACCGGCGACCGCTTCGATACCATCGACTTCCAGACCGGCCATGGTGACCTGATCGGCCAGCTGCTGGGTATTCAGTTCCGGCGACACCCACTCACGCAGCCACTGTTCGGAAAATTTCATCTTGCTGTCCTGTTCCGTAAGTTCACGCCCTCAAGGCGCGATACGTGAATGAGTGCCTAGCTGAACTGGCGAAGGAAACGCAGGTCGTTCTCGAAGAACAACCGCAGGTCGTTGACGCCGTAACGCAGCATCGCCAGACGCTCCACGCCCATGCCGAAGGCGAAGCCGCGGAAGCGCTCGCTATCGATACCGGAGTGACGGAAGACTTCCGGATGCACCATGCCGCACCCCATCACCTCGAGCCAGCCGGTGTGGGAGCAGACACGACAGCCGTCACCGGCACACATCACGCACTGGATATCGACTTCAGCGGACGGTTCGGTGAACGGGAAGTAGGACGGGCGGAAGCGCACTTCCAGGTCATCACGCTCGAAGAAGGCATGCAGGAACTCTTCGACGGTGCCCTTGAGGTCGGCGAAGCTGACATTCTCGTCGACCAGCAGACCCTCGACCTGATGGAACATCGGGGTATGGGTCAGATCGGAGTCGCAGCGATAGACGCGACCCGGGCAGACGATGCGCAGCGGCGGCTCACTGGCCTTCATGCTGCGTACCTGGACCGGTGAGGTGTGAGTGCGCAGAAGACGCGTGGCATCGAAATAGAAGGTGTCATGCATCGCGCGCGCCGGGTGATGCGACGGGATGTTCAGCGCTTCGAAGTTGTGATGGTCATCTTCGATTTCCGGCCCTTCAGCGACACCGTAACCGATGTGCGAGAAGAAGCTTTCGATACGCTCAAGCGTGCGGGTGACCGGGTGCAGGCCGCCTACCGGCTCACCACGGCCCGGCAGGGTCACATCGACGCGCTCGGCGGCAAGACGCGCATTGAGCGCCGCCGTTTCCAGCGTATTGCGACGTGCATCCAACTCGCCACTCAGCAGCTGCTTGGCTTCGTTGATGGTCTCACCGGCCTTGGGACGCTCTTCGGGGGACAGCTTGCCGAGGCCCTTGAGCAGTGCGGTGATCTCGCCCTTCTTGCCGAGAAAACGTACCCGTACCTCGTCGAGGGTCTGGACGTCTTCGGCCGCCTGGATCGCGGTGCGTGCTTCGTCCACCAGGGTGGAAAGATGTTCCATCCGTTCAGCTCCGATCGCTTGAGTCACTGGCGCGGCAATGTCCGCCACCAATGGAAGTCGCGCCGACCCGAAGGTCGGCAGGGAGAGCGCTCCGCCTGCGGTGAGTCACACAGACGATCGCGCCCTTGCCAGAGACCGGCCCACAACGCGGCCAATCCCGTTCATGTCGCTGCTGACCCACCGCCGGCTCTCTGACGGCAGGCCAAACAAAAACAGGGGAAGAGCGGCTGCTCTTCCCCTGTGACGTAACACGTCATCTCGATACCGCCTGAGTTGTCCAATGCAAGCATTCGACAGTCACGGCCCGGTTCGCCACATGAGCGGCTCGCCGGGACTGGGCGACATCTGATCCGGTCACTTACTGAGCAGCCTTGGCCTTCTCGACGATGGCAGCAAAGGCAGCTTTTTCGTGAACCGCGATATCGGCGAGGACCTTGCGGTCGATCTCGATATTGGCCTTCTTCAGGCCAGCGATGAAGCGGCTGTAGGACATGCCATTGATGCGGGCCGCAGCGTTGATACGCGCGATCCACAGGGCACGGAACTGACGCTTGCGGACACGACGGTCACGGTAAGCGTACTGGCCGGCCTTGATGACAGCCTGCTTGGCTACGCGGAAGACGCGTGAACGCGCTCCGTAGTAACCCTTGGCCTGCTTCATGATCTTCTTGTGACGGCGACGTGCGACGACGCCACGCTTGACGCGGGACATAGCGTACTCCTGATATTAAGAAAGTTGGACCGAGGTAAGGACGGCTTACAGGTTCGGCAGCATGCGCTGGATCAGCGCCTTGTCTGCAGCGTGAACCTGCTTCATGCCACGCAGCTGACGCTTACGCTTGGTCGACTTCTTGGTCAGGATGTGGCTACGGAAGGACTGCTTGTGCTTGAAGCCGTTGGCAGTCTTCTTGAAGCGCTTGGCAGCGCCGCGGTTAGTCTTGATCTTCGGCATGAGTATTAACTCCGCTCGGTTTCTTGAGAAAATCCAGGGCCGACAAAAAGAGCCACGCCCGCAGGCGTGACCCTGATGTGTCCGTTTTACTGCCTATGGATCACTTCTTTTTAGGCGCGAGAATCATGATCATCTGACGGCCTTCCATTTTCGGGAAGGACTCGACGGTCACGAGCTCCGAGAGGTCGCCGGCGATCCGTTCCATCAGCTTGCGGCCGATGTCCTGGTGCGCCATTTCGCGACCACGGAAGCGCAAGGTTACCTTACCCTTGTCTCCGCCTTCGATGAAGCGAGTCAGGTTGCGTAGCTTGACCTGATAATCGCCTTCATCGGTACCAGGACGGAATTTGACTTCCTTGACCTGGATCTGTTTCTGCTTCTTCTTCTGCAGATTCTTCTGTTTCTTCTCGTCGAAAAGAAACTTGCCGTAATCCATGATCTTGCAGACGATGGGGTCGGCATTGGAAATCTGGACGAGGTCGAGCCCTGCCTCTTCGGCCTTGACAAGCGCATCTTTGGTTGACACTACGCCAACCTGCTCGCCATCTGCGTCGATGAGGCGGACTTCGTCCGCACGAATACGGTCATTGATGGGAGCCCGCTTTTCCTGGGGGCGTCCGCGCTGATTATTCCGCTTGATCGTTGCGTCTCCGTTTGGCTGAAATTCGTTACTGTCAGACCTGTTCTTCCTTCAGGCGTTCCATGAATTCTGAAACTTTCATGGTGCCGAGGTCTTCACCGGAACGGGTTCTGACAGCTACTGCATCAGCTTCCACTTCCTTGTCGCCAACGACGATGAGGTAAGGAACCTTCTGCAGAGTATGCTCACGGATTTTAAAGCCGATCTTCTCGTTCCTCAAGTCTGCTTTGACACGGATGTCATGTTTCTCGAGGCGGGAGACCAGATCCTTGGCATATTCTGCCTGGGAATCCGTGATATTCATTACGACAACCTGCTCCGGGGCGAGCCAGAATGGCATCGCGCCTGCGTGGTGCTCGATCAGGATGCCGAGGAAGCGCTCGAAGGAGCCGAGAATCGCGCGGTGCAACATGACCGGCATGCGACGCTCTCCACTTTCATCGACAAACTGGGCACTGAGACGCTCAGGCAGATTGAAGTCGAGCTGTAGAGTACCACACTGCCAGACACGATTCAGACAATCTCGCAGAGAGAATTCAATCTTTGGTCCATAGAAGGCCCCCTCACCCGGCTGCAGCTCCCACGGCAGGCCAGTCGCATCCAGTGCTGCCTGCAGGCCGGCTTCGGCCTTGTCCCACGCTTCCGGCTCACCGATGAAGGATTCCGGACGGGTGGAGAGCTTCAGTTCGACGTCTTCGAAGCCGAACTGACGGTAGACTTCCAGCGTCAGACGGATGAAGTCCTCGGCCTCGGACTCGACCTGATTCTCGGTACAGAAGATGTGGGCGTCATCCTGGGTGAAGCCACGCACACGCATCAGGCCATGCAGAGAGCCGGACGGCTCGTTGCGGTGGCAGGAGCCGAACTCGGCCAGACGCAGCGGCAGGTCACGGTAGCTCTTCAGGCCCTGATTGAAGACCTGGACGTGACACGGGCAGTTCATCGGCTTGACCGCGTACTCACGCTTCTCGGACTCGGTGGTGAACATCAGCTCGTTGTAATGCCCCCAGTGCCCGGACTTCTTCCACAGCGAAAGATCGACCACCTGCGGCGTCTTGATCTCCTGGTAGCCATTGGCACGCTGGATACGACGCATGTACTGCTCGAGCACCTGGTACATGGTCCAGCCATTCGGATGCCAGAACACCATGCCCGGCGCTTCTTCCTGCATATGGAAGAGGTCCAGCTTCTTGGCCAGTTTGCGGTGATCGCGCTTCTCGGCTTCCTCGAGACGCTTGAGGTAGGCCTTGAGCTGCTTCTTGTCCGGCCAGGCGGTGCCATAGATGCGGGTCAGCATCGGCTTGGTGGAATCACCACGCCAGTAGGCACCGGCCAGCTTGAGCAGCTGGAAGTGCTTGAGGTGACGGGTATTCGGCACGTGCGGGCCGCGGCACATGTCGGTGTATTCTTCGTGATGGTAAAGGCGGATGGTGTCGCCTTCGCCGATGCCCTCGATGATCTCCTGCTTGTACGGCTCATCGCGCTTCTCGAAAGCGGCCATGGCCTGGTCACGCGAGACATACTCACGCACCACATCGTACTCGCTGTCGATCAGCTGCTTCATGCGCTTCTCGATGGTCTCGAGATCTTCCGGGGTGACCGAGCGGCCAAAGTCGATGTCGTAATAGAAACCGTCATCGATGACCGGGCCGATGGCCATCTTGGCCTCCGGGTAGAGCTGCTTGACAGCATGACCGATCAGGTGCGCGCAGGAGTGACGAATCACGTCCAGGCCTTCCGCATCACGCGCCGTGAGAATGGCGACGTTGGCGTCTTCGGTGATCATGTCAGCGGCATCGACCTCGACGCCATTGATCTTGCCAGCCACACAGGCCTTGGCAAGACCAGGACCGATGGACTCGGCCAGCTGCATCACGGAAATCGGGGTATCGAAGGTACGCTGGCTGCCGTCAGGCAGAGTAACGATAGGCATGAAGAATTCCTTGCGTTCAGTGGTGGCCCTTACCAAGGGTCACGTGAAGCGAATTTGGCCGAACGCGGGGCGTCGGCTCGAAATGGGGGCAATGACGATCACGCCCTCGCGTTACTGACCCCGGCCTACAATGCCTGGGGCGCCGCCCACTGCCCCATGATGATCGAGCGACCAGTCAGGGTGTGGACACATAACGCGGGAACATGAACGAGGCAAGACCTTAGCAGCCCGTTCAAAAGTCGTAAAGATACGCTTGAGCCACTGGAGGCCATGCACGACACGAACGCAGACGGGGCGCCCTGAGGCGCCCCGTCTGATTCAGCTTACCGCGATCGGCTTACTTGACTTCAGCAAGCTCGACACGACGGTTTTCGGCACGGCCTGCAGCGGTATCGTTGCTGGCGACCGGCTGCTCTTCACCGTAACCCACAGTCTGGATACGGTTGGCGCCAACACCTTCGGAAGCCAGGTAGGCCTTCACGGAGTCAGCACGCTTCTGGGACAGCTGCTTGTTGTAGGAGTCAGAACCCACGGAGTCAGTGTGACCTTCGACGCGAACGCGGACGTTCTCGTTGGAGACCAGCTTGGCCGCCACACCGTTCAGCACTTTCTCGGCGTTGGCAGTCAGCTTGGCGGAGTCGAACTCGAAGTTCACGTCACGCAGGACGAGGTCAGCGACACAGCCCATAGCATTGACCTTGGCGCCGGCCGGGGTGTTCGGGCACTGGTCCTGGTAGTCCGGCACGCCGTCACCGTCGGAATCGAGCGGGCAGCCTTTCGCGTCAACAGTGACGCCGGCCGGAGTACCCGGGCACTGGTCCTTGTAGTCAGCAACGCCGTCACCGTCGGTGTCCAGCGGGCAGCCTTTCGCATCAACAGCGACGCCTGCCGGAGTCCCCGGGCATTCGTCACGGTCGTTCGGCACGCCGTCGCCATCGTCGTCCATGGACTTCGGAGCATCGTCAGCACACAGCAGTGCGCCAGCGGTCGCGCCGCCGACAGCACCCAGAGAAGCGCCGGTGTCTTCGTCGCTGTCGCCAGAGACGCCGTAACCAATCCCGCCACCGATCAGGCCACCGGCCAGACCGCAGACGAACGGCTGGCTGTACCAGGGCTTCTCAGCAGATGAAGACTGGGAAGCAGAGCTTGCGCAGCCAGACAGGCCAACAACCAATGCAGAACCCAGAACCAGGCCAGTCGTAGATCTTTTCATGTAAGACTCCTTCTTAACACAGCGCAATATGTAACGAGGGTGTTACGTATCGACTCAGTATAAGAGCCGAACTCGTTACGATGAAAGGAATTTTATTCAAATCTTCCTTTAAGAAGAAAGCACATGCAGGTGCGTCCTTCCAGCTCTGATCGGGTCTGTTTCCCTTGAAAACGGTACCGATCCTCAGGCATACGTTGAAGGAAAACAGTGTTTTTTGCAACGTCGAAAAACTTTGACACTAACTGTATCAGAATGGCGACGCTGTAAAACCCCTGTTTTACCCTTTTCCAAGGTGCTGGCGCACCAGCCCCTCGAAGATCTCGACGCCGGGCGCCAACAGCGTATCAGGAAAATCGTAATCGGGGTGGTGAAGCCCCGGCATTTCCTCACCTGCGCCAAATGTGAACATGGCGGCATGGCAGTCTCGTGCCAGCACGCCAAAGTCCTCGGACCAGCGATGCGCCTGAGGAAGTTCCACGCAATCAATACCTTGCTGTCGTGCTACACGGCGAATCATGTCGTTCGCCTCGGGAGAATTCCAGGTTGCATCGAAGGTGTCACACCAGTCCACATCGATGCCCAGACGGTCTTCTTCCGCCTCGCTGCGCGCCAGTGAGACCGCCGCTTCAGCCAGTGCCTTCATCATGTCATCGCTTTCAGTGCGCAGGGTGACCATCACCTCGGCGTCGCCCGGCGAGGTGCCGAACGCGACCTCGCCCAGCCGCGCATGGATCAGGGTCACCATGGCAAGTCCGGTCTCATCGGCAAATTGCAACGGCAGCCGCGACAGGCCTTGCATGATGCGACACATGGCCATCGCCGGGCTGCGACCATTTTCCGGGTGAGCTGCATGCGCACAGAGCCCGGAAAGGCGCACGATCATGCCACGTGAAGCACAGGTGAAGGCATGGTCGCGCACACTGACCTCCCCGAGAGGGCGCCCCGGCAAGTTATGACACGAGTAAAGATAATCCGGCTTGAGTGCGGCAAAGGCCTTGCTGCGCACGACGGCACGCGCACCTTCGCCGGTTTCCTCGGCAGGCTGGAAAAGCAACACTACCTCGCCCCTCGCGACCGGAGACGCCGCCAGGCGCTGCGCCACGCCCAGCATCCAGCTCATGTGGCCGTCATGGCCACACAGGTGCCCGACATGCGGGTGACAGGAGGACCAGTCGCCGCGTGGCGCCTCATCGATGGGCAGCGCATCCAGCTCACAGCGCAGCATGACGCGCGGGCCTGGCTCGGCGCCGCGGAAGATGGCGGCCAGACCGTGCCCGCCCAGCCCGCTGACCACCTCGGCGCCGGCCTCCTGCATCCAGCCGGCGATGCAGGCCGCCGTGGCGGCTTCCTGTCCGGAGAGTTCCGGTGAGCGGTGCAGGGCGTGACGCAGCTCGGCCAGCGGCGTGCCCAGCAAGGAAAGTGTCGTGTTCATGCCTGCCTCGTGAAGACTCATCAGACGGCCTGCCCCAGATCTGCTGGCGAAGCGGGACGCTTGCGCCCCAGGTAATGCTGATGCCAGAACTCCATGTTGCTTAGCACGCGACTCGCCGCCAGTTGCAGCGACTCCGCCAGCGCTTCCTCGACGGCGATGCGCTCCTTGTCTTCGGCCAGACGCTCACGCGGCGACAGCTCCTTGCGCGCCGAATGGGTGTGCAGGTGTGAGACCCGCCCATGCAGGACACCGAAGACCGAGAGCACGTCATCTTCTGCCAGCCTGGTATCGAGAATCTCGATCAGTACCTTGCAGCGCAGACCGCCTTCCACCATGTCGACCTGCCCGGCCTGCATGGCGCGTGCGATGGCTTCGAGGCTTTCCAGACAGTTGGCGCGCGCCTGGATGAGCTCTTGCTCACGACGCGCCTCACGCACCTTGACCTCGCGGCGCAGCTTGAGGGCATAGAACGCCAATCCCGCGATGATGATGATCGCGATGACGGCCAGAATGATGCTGATAGTCAGGGACATGCCTTTCTCCTGCGGTAAACAAGCCATGAGTATAGGGACTGCACACGCGACACCCAAGGCGGGGCACTGCGACCGATGACCACGCAGCCCGCCCTCGCCCACCCCTTGCGTCAACAAAAGGCCCCGCATCAGGGATACGGGGCCAGTCGCGTCATTCACTCTTGCACGCTTTTCTCTGTCGCACTCATGCTTCGTCCGGCACGCGAGCGATCCATCTGTCAGCGCAGATCTTCACCGCCCCGCCATCAAGGCCTCGAAGCTGGCCTTGAGCTTGAGATTCTGCGCCTGATGCGAGTAATTGCGTGCCAGACTGGCCAGCGCAGCGCTCAGCGCCTGCGTGTCGCTCTCGAGCAGATGGGTGCAGCGCTCGGCCCACTGCTGTGGCGTGGACTCTGCCGCCATGACCAGCTCAGGGTGGTCATCGAGCAGCTCAGCCGAGCCAACCCGCGCATTGAGCAGCACCGGCGCACCACAGGCCATCGCCTCCAGCGCGACACGCCCGAACTCCTCGATATGGGCCGGCATCACGAACAGGTCCAGCGCACCATAGAGCGTCTCGACCTCGGGAATGGTCGAGCGCCAGATCATGCGCTCGGCGATGCCCGCCTCCTTGGCCTGCTGCTGGTAAGGCGCGGCATCATCCTTGCCTACTACCAGGAAGCGATAGCGGCCCGGTGAGGCCTGCTCCATCAGCGCCGCCATCGCCACGAACCCGGCCACGTTGCGCTTGGTGAAGTTGCCGGATGACACCAGACCGACCAGCAGCTCATCCTCAGCCACGCCCAATGCCTCACGCTGGGCGGTGCGCCCTGCGCGCGCGCGCTCGACCGTGAATTGCACCGGGTCATAGCCCGGGTAGCTGATCTCGATCCGCTCAGGCGCGATACCGTAGCGCACCATCAGATCCTCGCCCATCATGCGCGAATTGACCGCAACCTGACGGAACTTGCCACCCTTGAGCACGTGATCATGAATCGCCGCCACTTCGTGGTCGCGAGGCAGCTCACGGCCATGGATGCACTGCGAGGCAAGGTGCACGCAATTGTGCAGATAGACGGTATCCGGGCTTTCGCAGTCACCATGACTGATCAGCAGGTCGGGCGCATGACGGCTGGCCCAGGCCTGAACACGGCGATTGAACCAGAAACGTCGATACGCCCCCTTGAAGGGCCACCGCCACAGGCGCACCAGTTCCGCGCCGTGGGCGCGAGCCAGTTCGGGCTTGCCGCGCTCGGCGAGAATCACCACGCGATAGCCCAGCGCGCGCAACGCATCCGCCTGCTCGAAGGCATTGCGGCTGGCACCGGTGTTCTTCTCGACCTGACGAATGGCGATCGCGGCCAGCTTGCCTGCGCCAGTGCTCACGACGCCTCCTGCACGCGGCGCATGGAGTCACCGCGGCCGACCGCGTAGTACATCAGGCCAGCGGCCTTCATGGCGGCGGGCTCGAACAGGTTGCGGCCATCGACCACCACCGGGAAGCCGAGCTGCGCCTTGAGCCACTCGCCATCCAGGGTGCGGAATTCCTTCCACTCGGTGCACACCACCAGCGCATCGGCGCCCTTGACTGCCTGCTGACGGTCCGCGACCAGCACCAGCTCATCACGCTCGCCGTAGATGCGGCGGCATTCCTTCATCGCTTCCGGGTCGTAGGCCTGCACGGTCGCGCCCGCGTCCCACAGCGCTTCCATCAGCGTACTGCTCGGCGCGTCGCGCATGTCATCGGTGTTGGGCTTGAAGGCCAGACCCCAGACAGCGATGGTCTTGCCCTTGAGGTCGCCATCGAAGGCCCGCGACAGCTTGTCGAACAGCGTGACCTTCTGGCGCTTGTTGACGGACTCGACCGCAGTCAGCAGCTCGGCGTCATAGCCGACCTGACTGGCGGTACGCGCCAGTGCCTGGACGTCCTTCGGGAAGCAGGAACCGCCATAACCACAACCGGGATAGATGAAGTGGTAGCCGATACGCGGGTCACTGCCGATGCCGCGACGCACCTCCTCGATGTCCGCACCCAGGCGTTCGGCCAGGTTGGAAATCTCGTTCATGAAGCTGATCTTGGTCGCCAGCATGGCGTTGGCGGCGTACTTGGTCAGCTCGGCGGCGCGCACATCCATGAACATCAGCTTTTCATGATTGCGGTTGTAGGGCGCGTAGCATTCGCGCATGCGCTCACGCACCTTCTCGGAATCGGTGCCGACCACGATGCGCGCGCCACGCGTGAAGTCCTCCAGCGCCGCGCCTTCCTTGAGAAATTCCGGGTTGGAACAGACATCGAAGTCGACACTTTCGCCGCGCTCGGCGAGCACTTCGGCGACTCGCGCCGTGACACGATCCGCCGTGCCCACCGGCACGGTGGACTTGTCGATGATGACCTTGTAGTCATTCATGTGCTCACCGATGGTGCCGGCCACCGCAAGCACGTACTTGAGGTCGGCGCTGCCGTCCTCGTCCGGCGGTGTGCCCACGGCGATGAACTGCAGCACGCCATGCTCGACGGCCTGACGGGCGTCAGTGGTGAAGTTGAGACGGCCGGCCTCGACATTGCGCAGCACCATGCTCTCCAGCCCCGGCTCGAAGATGGGGATCTCGCCTTGCTTGAGGCCATCGATCTTGGCCGCATCTACGTCCATGCAGATCACGTCATGGCCGACATCGGCCAGACAGGTGCCAGTCACCAGGCCTACGTAGCCTGTTCCGAAGACAGTGATTTTCATGTCAGTCCTTGAGGGTTTCTGAAGGTAATGAAGCAGGTGACAAGGTGAACGCCGATGAATCCTCCGACGGCGTCACGCGGGAATCCGGCTGCGGGGCTTGCCCGTCGCGTTTCGCGCCCTGCCCGGACATGAACTCCGGGCGCTCCAGCAGCTCGGTGGTCGCCTCGACCGCTTCCTCGAGCTTTTCGGCTCCCGGCGCGAGAGGTCGGGAAAGAAAGTCCGACGGCAGGGCTTCATAGAAGTTCAATCGTCCCAGCTGGTCCAGCACCGGATGACGTTCACGCGGCTGATAGCAGACCGCCCAGGGCGACAGGCACGGCTTGTCACCGGAGAAGCGGATGCCCAGCCAGTCGCTGGCCAGATAGGGCAGGTCAAAACTGGCGAAAGGCTCATCGGCGTGCGAGCGCAGGCGCGTCAGCTCACGCGCGGGATTGGGCGCCTGCCCCGTCTGCCACAGCCATAGCGGAATGCGGTACGGCGCCTGACTGGGGCGATCACCGCCATGCACATAGGCGTCACTGAGCGGGTCATGCTCGAGGCCGTGGTCCGACAGATAGAGCACGCCAGCGGGTCGCCCTTCCAGGCGCTGGAAGACGCCCTCGATCACCTGATCCGTGAAGCGGATGCTGTCATCGTAGGCATCGGTCAGCGGTGAGCGGCTGTCCGGGGTCAGGAAATAGCGCAGTGAGTCCGGATACTGCAGGCTGGCCGGCGGGTGACTGCCGTAGAGATGCAGCACGATCAGCCGCGGCCCCTCGACCTCGCGCGCCAGCGCCTCATCAAGCGCATCCAGCAAGCCATCGTCATAGTCGGTCATGATGGTGCGAGCGACATCGGCACGCTGGGCGATGGCGGTGATCCAGGTGCGCTCGGAAGTGATATCGAGCCCCTGGCGCGACAGCCACTCGGTATGATAGCCGGCCTGATTGGCCAGCGAGATCAGATTGGCGTCCAGGTAGCGCGGCGAGAAGGTCCGCGGGTCGGTCAGGCTGGCCAGCATCGGTACCGCCAGCACGGTCTGCGGCGCCGGGGCGATGGCCTGATCGAAGACCACCAGCTCGTCGCGACGCGCATCGAGATTCGGCGTCGTCGCGCGGGAATAGCCATACAGCGACAGCTGATCGCGGCGCTGGGATTCGCCGATGATCAGGACGAAGACGGCGTCATCCGACACCTCGGGACTGCGCGAGACGCCACCGAAATCATAGTCATCCGCCATCAGAGCCTTGTAGCGCTCCTTCTCCCACCAGGCATGCGAGGTGGTGGCCAGGTTCCAGCCCGGCGAGACCGACAGCGTCGTGATGGCCAACGGCACGCTGGCCCGCCCCCACTGCCAGCTACCGGCCAGCAGCATCAGCATCCAGAGCACGAAGGCGATTCCGCTGCGCCCGCCCAGCCGGGCGCGAGCCAGCCCCGCCCCGAAGCGATTGCCCAGTGACAGCGCCAGCAGGAAGAACCCCAGCGGCACGATCAGGGCCAGCGGGAACTTGAACAGCATCGCCATCGATTCGCTGCGGCTGGTATCCAGCGAGCTGAGCGCAAAGGCCAGCCCATAGCGGGAATCGTAATAGACGGCGCTGACCACGCTTGCGGAGAGATTGACGCCCAGCGCCGCCATCAGCCCCAGCGCCGGCCAACGCCAGCGCGGACGATGCAGCGCCGCCAGCAGACACGGCCACAGCAACAGATTGCCGAACAGGATCAGGCCGCCCTCGAGCAAGCCGTGATAGATCAGCGGCACCAGACTCGCCAGCAGGGCCAGCGTGATGGCGGAGATCACCCCGGCCCGTTTGCTCGCCTGATCGCTGCGCGCAAACAGGCGACGGACGAGGCGCTGCAGCAGGCCCTTCATGCGCGTCCTCGCCATGACATGAACGCTTCAGCCCTCACGCGGGCCAATGGATGCACGAGCCGTCGAGCCCCGGCCACCCTCAGACCTCCAGCGCCTGGCGCCAGCGACCATCTGCTTGGCCACAGGCGATGAAGAAGGGATTCACCAGCGTATCGCGGGCGTTGTAGTCCAGACGACGCGGTTGTGCGGGCAATGACTCGGCATCGAAGACCTGGCCGCCGGCCGCTTCCAGTACGGCCTGAGCCGCCGCGGTGTCCCACTCGCTGGTCGGCGCGTAGCGCGGATAGAGATCCGCATTGCCTTCCGCGATGCGACAGAACTTGAGCGAGCTGCCACAACTGACGTTCTCCACCGGTGCCAGTCGTTCGATCAGCGCCGCCGTACGCGCATCGAGATGCGACTTGCTGGCCACGACTCTCAATACCTCGGGCTCCGGACTGACCGTGATCGCGACACGCCCGGTGGCGTCTTCCCGGAAGGCCCCTACGCCGGCGAGCCCGCTCCAGGTCGTCTCCAGCACCGGCGCATCCACCACGCCCAGCACGCTGCGCGAACCCTGGATCAGTGCCACGTTGACGGTGTATTCACCGCTGCCGGTGACGAATTCACGCGTGCCATCCAGTGGGTCGACCAGCCAGAAGGTCTGCCAGTCACGCCGCGCCGCGATATCGGCCTTGTCACTCTCCTCCGAGAGCACCGGAATCTGCGGCGTCAGACGGGCCAGCCCCTCGACCAGCACATGATGCGCCGCCATATCCGCCGCCGTGACGGGGCTGTCATCCGCCTTGGCGCGCGTGCCGAGCTCTCCCCCACGGGCAACGGCGAGTATCGCCTGCCCCGCTTCACGGCAAAGCTGTTCAATGGCCGTCAGCAGTTCAAGATCGAGGGTGACATCAGACTGGGTCATGGGGGTCTCGCAGAGAATTCGAAGGAGTCGACACGGGCCCTTCGGCCCGCCGTCATCATACGCAAAAGCGGCCGCGGATGCTGCCCGCGACCGCTTCAAGAGGTCTTCACACAAGCGCCGTCAACTCAAGCTCGGTCAATTCAAGCTCGGTCAACTTCGGCGCACTGACCCTGCAGTGTCAGTTTTCAGGCACTGCGATAGCCGTTGGGGTTGCGTGACTGCCAACGCCAGCTGTCGGCCATCATGCGGTCGAGACCCAGCTCGGCCTTCCACTTCAGCTCGTTGAAGGCCTTGTCCGGCTCTGCCCAGCACTCGGCGATATCGCCGGCACGACGCGGTGCGATGCGATACGGCACCGGGCGACCGCTGGCCTTCTCGAACGCCTTGACCATGTCCAGCACGCTGTAGCCGGTCCCGGTGCCCAGGTTATAGGTATGAACGCCATCCCGCGCATCACCGGCCAGGTAGTCCAGCGCCTTGAGGTGGCCATCGGCCAGATCGACGACGTGGATGTAGTCGCGCACCCCGGTGCCATCCGGCGTCGGGTAGTCATCACCGAACACGGCCAGTTCCTCGAGGCGGCCCACGGCGACCTGGCTGATATACGGCACCAGGTTGTTGGGAATGCCGTTGGGGTCCTCACCGATGGTGCCGGATGCGTGGGCGCCCACCGGATTGAAGTAGCGCAGCAGCGCGATGCGCCAGCTGTCATCCGCGACGGCCAGGTCGCGCAGCACTTCCTCGACCATCAGCTTGGAGCGGCCATAGGGGTTGGTCGCGGAGGTCGGGAAGTCTTCACGGATCGGCGTGGAGGCCGGATCGCCATACACGGTGGCGGAGGAAGAGAACACGATACGCTTGACGCCGGCACGCGCCATGGCGTCACACAGCACCAGGGTACCGTTGACGTTGTTGTCGTAGTAGGCCAGCGGCTTGGCGACGCTCTCGCCGACCGCCTTGAGCCCGGCGAAGTGGACCACGGCCTCGATATCGTGACGCTCGAACAGGCTGTCGAGCAGCGCGCCGTTGCGGATATCTCCTTCGACGAACGGCACTTCGCGCCCGGCAAGCGTCGCCACACGCGCAAGAGAGGCTTCACTGGCATTGGACAGGTTGTCCAGCACCAGCACCTGATGGCCGGCCTCCATGAGCGCCAATACCGTATGAGAGCCGATGTAGCCTGCACCACCCGTGACCAGAATCATCAATCATCTTCCTTGTGAAAGTAACGCGACAGTGGGCCACGCAGTTGTCCTGCGCTGGCCCTGTTCATGGCTGCTAACCCTACCTTCCGGCCCTTGCGCTCACAAGTCCACAGCCAACGACAGCGTCTGTCGCCAGACAGCAACCTGCCCCGTGCAAGATGGCGTCACACAGGGCCTGGCCCGAGGTGTGAGCACCTCGGATCAAGCGTCGCGCTTGCGCGGCGTCAAGGTTTCACTTGCCGGAGTTTCAAAACAGGCAATGAAGGCTATTGAGCCGCGCCGCAATGCTGAGACAATGGCCGCGCCTTGCCGCCTGAGCGCCCGGCTGATCGACTCGCGAGCGACTTTCTGACAAGGCAGGCAACATGACACGCCGTGCACGTCACCCGACCGGGGATACATGCGCGACATGTAATGAATAACACCAACACGACAACTCGCCATCACCTACCATGACCCATACCAACAACACGATGACCACCATGATGAGGAAGCCAGTCGCCGACCGGCTTCTCTGGAGTCGACATGCCTGAGCAATCTCCCGATCACGTCGCTGATCAATCCACTACGCCGCCACAAGCGCCACTCGCGGCGCGCATCGGCCTGATACTCGGACCCCTCCTGTTGCTGCTGACCTGGCTGACACCGGCGCCGGGTGACATGCCGGACAGCGCCTGGCTCTGCGTCGGCCTTGCCCTGCTGATGGCCACCTGGTGGGCCACCGAGGCCCTGCCGATTCCGGTGACCTCGCTGCTGCCCATCGTGCTGGTGCCGGCGCTTGGCATCGACGACATCAAGAGCACCACCGCCGCCTATGCCAACCCGACCATCTACCTGTTCCTCGGTGGCTTCCTGCTCGGGATCGCCATGCAGCGCTGGGACCTGCATCGCCGCGTGGCCCTGCATACGCTGAAGCTTGCCGGTCACTCGCCGCGCCGCCAGATCGCCGGCTTCATGATCGCCACCGGCTTCATCAGCATGTGGGTGTCCAACACCGCCACCAGCATCATGATGCTGCCCATCGGCATGTCAGTGGTCAGCCTGATGTCCAGTGGCCAGGACGAGCGCGACAGCAATGACCCGGAACTGAAGCGCTATGCCGCCGCCCTGCTGCTGGGCATCGCCTACTCCGCCAGCCTCGGTGGTATCGCGACCCTGATCGGCACGCCGCCCAATGCCCTGCTGGCAGGCTACCTGTCCAGCGATCAAGGCATCGAGATCGGCTTCGCCCAGTGGATGGTCGTCGGCCTGCCTGTCGCCATCGCCATGTGTGCCATCACCTGGTGGTGGCTGACGCGCACGCCCTTCTCCTTCAAGTCCGAGACGGCAGACAGCGGCGAGATGATCAGCCGTGAACTCAAGGCACTGGGTGCCATGAGCAGCGCCGAGAAACGTGTCGGCGTCGCCTTCCTGGTGGCTGCCCTGCTGTGGATGTTCCGTCCGCTGATCAACCAGATGGGCCTTGCCTGGCTGTCGGACACCGGCATCGCCATGGCCATCGGCGTGGGCCTGTTCGCCATTCCCTCCGGCACCTCACGCGGCCGCCGCCTGCTGGTGTGGGAAGACGCGCGTGACCTGCCCTGGGGCGTGTTGCTGCTGTTCGGGGGTGGTCTGGCACTGGCGGGCGTGATCAAGAGCTCGGGTCTCGCCGAGTGGATCGCCGGCCAGCTGTCGATGTTCAGCGTGCTGCCGCTCATCGGCCTGGTCGCCATCGTGGTCGTGGTGATCATCTTCCTGACCGAGGTCACCTCCAATACCGCGACGGCAGCCGCCTTCCTGCCGCTGCTGGGGGCACTGGCGCTGTCACTGGACATCGATCCGCTGCTGATCACCGTGCCGGCGGCCATCGCGGCCAGTTGTGCCTTCATGATGCCGGTGGCGACCCCGCCCAACGCCATCGTGTTCGCCACCGGCCACCTCAAGATCCAGACCATGATGCGCGCCGGCTTCTTCCTGAACCTGGCCGGTACCGTGGTCGTCACGCTGCTGGCCTATGGCCTGATCGTGGCACTGTGGGTGTAGATGAGGCTGCTGACGCGGGGCCGGGAAGAGAGCGAAGGTGAGAACGAGGGCGAGAGCACAAGCGCCTGACGAGCTTCTCACCGTCTTTGAAGCCTGAGCCCTTGAAGCCTGAGACATCGCAACCTGCAAGCCTCAGCCCCCCGAAACGACAACGCCGGACTCCAATGGAGTCCGGCGTTGTCGTTCATGCCAGGCAGATTCTGCGACTTCTCATCATGACACCTGCGGTCATGTTCAGAAGAAGCCGAGGAAGCCCTTGATGATCAGCGAGTTGGCGATATCGATCAGGAAACCACCCACCACCGGCACGATGATGAAGGCCAGACGCGACGGCCCGTGGTGCTGCGTGACCGCCTGCATGTTGGCGATCGCCGTCGGCGTGGCGCCCATGCCGAAACCACAGTTACCCGCGACCAGTACCGCAGCGTCATAGTTCTTGCCCATCAGGCGGAAGGTGACCTGGGTGGTGTAGAGGAACACCAGCGCGACCTGTGCCAGCAGGATGGCCAGAATCGGCAGTGCCAGATTGGCCAGATCCCAGAGCTTGAGCGTCATCAGCGCCAGCGCCAGGAAGATGGACAGGCTGATATTGCCCAGCACATCCACGGCGTGGGTATTGAGGTGCTTGTCGCCGAAGGCGCGCACCACGTTGCCGATGACGATACAGCTGAACAGCACCCACACGAAGGTCGGCAGCGAGAAGGCGGTGCCCGAGGTGAGTGACTGCAGCTGCTGGCCACAGACGACCCCGAGCAGCAGCATGAAGAGTGTCTTCAGGGCATTGGACGTATTCAGCGGATGCTGGACTTCCGTCTCGTCATATTCGGAATCGCTGACCTGGGCGTTGATGTCCTGCCCTTCACGCTTCATGCGATTGATCAGGAAACGCGCCGTCGGCCCACCGATCAGGGAACCGAACACCAGCCCGAAGGTGGCACAGGCCATCGCGACTTCCATCGCGCCATTGATGCCATATTCGTCGGCGAAGACGTTGGCCCATGCCGCGCCGGTACCGTGGCCACCGGACATGGTGATGGAACCGCCGAGCAGACCCAGTACCGGATCAAGACCGAACAGACTGGCAACACCGACACCCAGCAGGTTCTGCAGGATGAGCAGACCGATGACCAGCGCGAGGAACAGCACCAGCTTGCTTCCGCCGGCACGAATCATGCGCACGTCTGCCGACAGACCGACGGAGCCGAAGAACAGCAACATGAAGGGAGTCTGGAGACCGCCGAAGAACTGGAACTCGTAACCCAGGCCGCGCAGGCCGGTGACGATGATGGTAGCGATGAGGCCGCCGACCACAGGCTCGGGGATATTGAATTCGCGCAGCACGCGCACGCGCTCGACGATCAGATGGCCAACGACGAGGACAAGCGCCGCCAGCAACAGGGTGGTGATAGCATCAAGTTGAATCATGCGATACCGATGAGTAGTTGTGGGTTGTTCTAGCGGACCTCCTGAACGAGAGGTGCACTGGCGATGCCCGATCAGAGCATGGATGGGGACGCATCCATTATCTCTTCAATCAGGGGGTTTGCCTTTGCACCGCTTGGAATTGTTGTGTTCTCGAATCCGGTCTGCCACCAGATCGTTATCATTATGCGGGTGCAGCGATGATACGCAGGGTGGGCACCGGTGCAAGTCCGGATGTTGACTGAGCCGTCAACATCAGACAAAAGTCTATAGCGGCCTGGCGAGCATGACACGTATTTTCCACGCAAGCCTGCCCGCGTCAGCCCAGCAACGGCGGGCGTGAGCGCCGGCCGGGCAGCTTCTGCCCTGCCGCGAAACGCAAAGACCCCCGCTCTGATGAGCGAGGGTCTCGAGAGAGGCAAAAATGCCTCTGATCAGTCACGCATGAGGCGTGTTGTCGTCAGACAGCGACCGGACCGGCTTCCTCGGCACGTTCCGCTTCGCTGCGTGCACTGCTTTCCAGGCCGCGATTGACCGCCGACAGCACGGCCTTGAGCGATGCGCTCACGGTATCGCCATCCTCGGCCATGCCGCAGACACGCTTGCCATCCAGGTTGAGCATCACGAAGGCCACCGCGACGGCATCGCTGCCTTCGCCGAGGGCGTGCTCACCGTAGTCCACCACGCTGACGGTGGAACCGGTGTGACGCTGCCAGGCATCCATGAAGGCGGAGATGGCACCGTTGCCTTCGCCGGCCAGCGCTATCTGCTCGCCCTTGTCATCGACCAGCGTCGCGGTGAGCTGCTCGGCCCCTTCGCGATCCAGACGATAACCCTTGAGGCTCAGTGGCGCTTCACGCTTGAAACTGGCATCGAGAATCGCGCGAATCTGGTCGCTGGACAGCTCACCACTGACCTGCTCGCTGGCCTTCTGCACGTGCGGCGCAAGCTCGAGACTCATCCAGCGCGGCAGGCTGATGCCATGATCGCGCTCGAGCAGGAAGGCCATGCCACCCTTGCCGGACTGACTGTTGACGCGGATCACCGCCTGGAAGTCGCGGCCCAGATCCTGCGGGTCGATGGGCAGATAGGCGACCTGCCACGGCTCGTCAGGCTGCTGCTTCTTGAGGCACTTGCGGATGGCGTCCTGGTGGCTGCCGGAGAAGGCGGTGTAGACCAGCTCGCCGACCCAGGGGTGACGCGGGTGAACCGGCAGATTGGTGCACTCGGTATAGACCTGGATGATCTCGTCCGGGTTGGAGAGATCCAGCTCCGGATCGATGCCCTGGCTGTAGAGGTTCATCGCCAGGGTGATCAGGTCCATGTTGCCGGTGCGCTCACCGTTGCCCAGCAAGGTGCCTTCGATGCGGTCAGCGCCGGCCAGCAGGCCAAGTTCGGCGGCGGCAGCGGCGCCACCGCGGTCGTTGTGGGTGTGCAGCGAGATGATCGCGCAGTCACGACGGCTCAGGTGCTTGATGAAGTACTCGACCTGGTCGGCGAAGTGATTGGCCGGGCCCACTTCCACCGTGGCCGGCAGGTTGAGGATGCAGCGTTTTTCCGGCGTCGGCTGCCAGACATCCATCACCGCTTCACATACCTCGACGGCGTAATCCATCTCGGTGGAGGTGAAACTCTCCGGCGAGTACTGGAACACCCAGTTGGTGTCCGGGTAGCGCTCGGCGTAGTCCTTGACCAGCTGTGCACCCTCGACGGCGATGGCCTTGATGCCGTCACGGTCCATCTCGAACACCCGCTCACGCTGCACGGTGGAGGTGGAGTTGTAGACGTGAACGACGGCATCACGCGCGCCGACCAGCGATTCGAAGGTACGCGCGATCAGATGCTCACGCGCCTGCACCAGCACCTGGATGCTGACGCCTTCCGGAACCTGATCTTCCTCGATCAACCAGCGCACGAAGTCGAAATCGAGCTGACTGGCGGAGGGGAAACCGACTTCGATCTCCTTGAGGCCGATCTTGACCAGCAGCTTCCACATCAGCTTCTTCTGCTCGACCGTCATCGGCTCGAGCAGCGCCTGATTGCCATCACGCAGGTCGACACTCGCCCATAGCGGCGCCTGGGTCACGGTACGCGACGGCCACTGGCGGTCGGTCAGTGCAACAGGGGGCACGGGGCGATATTTGGTGTGGTCGAAGGCAGCACTTGGCGTGGATGCAGCAGTCATGGTCGTGTCCTTGGCGGTCTGGGTGCGAAAAACCGGCAATCGAGGCCCGATACGGGAGATCGATGGCACCTTTCGCACTCAACAGTGTCCCAATCGGGGCGCCTGAGTAAATGTGAGATGACGAAGGCGTGAAGGCCTTGCATCCGAAAGCTTGCCGTCAGCAGGGCAAGCAAGCAAGTCGGGGGCAGCGTAACGTCACTGCCCGCCGCAAGCTCCGGGACCGGATCACGGTCTCCAGCGCGGAGAGAAGGACGGTGGGATCACCACCAGAGCCCTTTCGGCAGCCTCGCTTCGATCAGAAGCCGACTGCGTTCCGCGTTCACCGGTTGCAAGAGGCGTGTCGCCAGCGCCGGTGGCTCATCCTGCTCAGGTCTGTCGTTCGCGTCGTGCGTCGTGTCATGCGACAGCCACGACCCGAGCGGGCGTCTTCATCGCTGAGCAGTGATTACAGTATATGCCGCATATCAGGGCGGACGATTGCGAAAACCACATGACATCGCCATCTTAAAAGCAGATTATTTCACCATTCACATCTTCACCGCTAATGGATTGCGAAAATGAGCCATAATATTCCTCTCCCGACACTGGACCGCTTCGACCGTCGCATTCTTGACGAGCTTCAGCACTCGGGTCGCATCAGCAATCAGGAGCTCGCAGAGCGCATTGGCCTGTCCCCGTCGCCCTGCCTGCGCCGTGTCCGTGCGCTGGAAGAAAGCGGCATGATCACCGGCTACCGCGCCCAGATAGATGCCCGCAAGCTGGGACTCAGCCTGATGGCGTTGCTGCATATCTCGATGGACCGCCACACCCCGGAGCGCTTCACCAACTTCGAGGACACCATCGCCTCGCTGCCCCAGGTGATGGAATGCCTGCTGATCACCGGCCAGGAAGCCGACTACCAGCTCAAGGTGGTGGTCAAGGACATGGATGACTATCACGACCTGCTGCTCAAGCAGATCACGCGGATCGAGGGGGTGACCGGCGTGCATTCAAGCTTCGTGCTGCGTCAGGTGATCGATCACCAGCGCGTCCCGACGACCTCCTGAGCCTGACTGCCTGAATCAAGACTTCAGCAACACGAAAGCCCCGTCGGCTATCACCGGCGGGGCTTTCGTGTTGCTGAAGATGCCATCGTGATCACGCGGTGATCAGGGCGTGCCGGCTAGCGAAATCACTCGGCGTGCCGATTGGGGAAATCACTCGGCGCCGATGATGCCGCGACGGATCTGGTCTTCCTCGATGGATTCGAACAGCGCCTTGAAGTTGCCCTCGCCGAAACCATCGTTGCCCTTGCGCTGGATGATCTCGAAGAAGATCGGTCCGATCACCGTCTCGGTGAAGATCTGCAACAGAATGCCCTCCCCCGGCGCGCCATCGACCAGCAGGTTCAATGCCTTGAGGTCCTCGACATTCTCTTCGTGGTTGGGCACCCGCGCATCGACCTTCTCATAATAGGTGGCCGGCGTGGTCAGGAAGGTGACGCCATTGGCCTTGAGTGCCTTGACGGTGGCTTGGATATCATCCGTCGCCATCGCCAGATGCTGGATACCCTCGCCATGGTATTCGCGGATGAATTCCGCGATCTGGGAGTCATCATCCGCTGACTCGTTGATGGGAATGTGCATCTTGCCGCACGGTGCCGTCATCGCGCGCGAGAAGAGCCCGGTCATCTTGCCTTCGATATCGAAATAGCGGATCTCACGGAAGTTGGCGATACGCGCATAGAAGTCTGCCCACACATCCATCTGGCCACGCCCGACATTGTGGGTCAGGTGATCCAGCGTATGCAGGCCGACACTGTTGGCATTCTCGATTGCGCCGTCGATGGCGACGAAGTCGGTATCGTAGATCGAGCGCTCGCGGTGATGGTCCACAAAGTACAGCACCGAACCGCCGATGCCTTGCACCGCGGGGATGCCTACCTCGCCCGGCCCGACCGGATGCTCGACGCTGCGCGCACCGTGCGCCAGGGCGTAGCGATGCGCCTGCTCGGCATCCGCCACGCGCCAGGCCATCGCACAGGCACTCGGGCCGTGGATCGCCGCGAATTCCGCCGCCGGGCTGTTCGGCTCGGCGTTGAGCACCACATTGATCCCGTGCTGCTGGAACAGGAACACCTGCTTGGAGCGATGGCGACGGGTCTCGGTAAATCCGAGCTGGTTGAACAACTTGCGCAGGGCATCGATGCCGGCCGCATCCGGGGCCGTGAATTCGACGAACTCGAAGCCGTCCGTGCCGATGGGATTGTGCTGTTCGATACGCGCCGGTGCGTTCATGAGGGGCTCCTGAGTCGGGCTGCCGACAGGGCAGGCAAGGTAGAGAAAAGGCGGGCAACATCCTTCACGACAGGCGAACGCATCGCGCCTCGCCTGTCGTGTCCCGATTCCGTTATCGGAAATCTATGCCTTGCCTGCCACCCTGCCCATTCGCCTTGCGCCTGCTTTGGTGCCGTGTCCGGCCTCTTCCCACGCCAGACATGTAACGAAACCCTGCCATGGCGCTGACGGCCATCTCGACACTGCCCACTCGGGGCACTCCCGCTGCCGCCAGCGCCTGACACTGCGTCATGCTTTCTTTACACCTATCGGCGCGTCACGCCTGCTGTTGCCTCTTGCCCGCCTTGCGTTGGCCGCTAGAGCCAGGCACCGCTGCCCAGCTGCCAGGCCACCCACAGCAGAATCGTGGCGATGAAGGCCTCGATGACCTGCCAGGCACGCGGACTGGTCAGACGTGGCGCAAGCCAACCGGCACATGCCACCAGACCGAAGAACCAGCCGAAGGAGGCCAGGCTCGCCCCGACGATGAAGCTTTGCGGGGACGGCTGCTGCGCGCCGATCGCGCCCAGCATCACCAGCGTATCCAGATAGACTTGGGGATTGAGCAGCGTGACGGCCAAGGTTGCCGCCAGCACCTTGCCGAGATTGGCCTTGAGGGCGTTGCTCGCCGTCAGCTGGCCACCAGTGCGCATGCGCCCCAACGCCTTGAGTGCCTGCCAGAGCAGAAACGCCACCCCTCCCCAGCGGGCAATGCTCATCAACAGCGGCGATTGCTGCATCAGCGCGCCAAGCCCGAGCACGCCGGCGATGATCAGCATGCCATCACACAGCGCGCAGAGCCCCGCCACCCACCATTGATGCTCGCGCTTGAGCCCCTGTCCCAACACGAAGGCATTCTGCGCCCCGATGGCGATGATCAAGCCTGCGCCTACCCCTGCCCCATTGAAGAATGACCACCACATATCGCCTGTCCTTTCGTCGTGTCGTTGCCGTGACTGACGACGTCTGCCACGGCTGTCAGTGCTGAGGCAGGCAGAGTACGCTAGGATGAATCCATCAAGGAAATTGATTCAGGGAATGGATCATAAGGAATACTGATGCTGGACTATAAACTGCTGGAGGCGCTGGCGGCCGTCATCGATCAGGCGGGCTTTGAACGCGGGGCGCGAGCACTGGGGCTGACGCAGTCGGCGGTCTCGCAGCGTATCAAGCTGCTGGAAGCACGGCTGGGGCAGCCGGTACTGGTGCGTACACCACGCCTGGGGCCGACGCCACTCGGGCGGCGCCTGCTCAATCATGTCCAGCAGGTGCGTCTGCTGGAGCATGATCTGCTCGACCAGATTCCCGCCCTCGGCGAGAGCGAGCAGCGACTGCGCATCGCCATCAATGCCGATTCGCTGGCCACCTGGTGGCCGACCGTCACCGGCAGTTTCTGTCGCGAGCGAGACCTGTTGCTGGACATGCTGGTGGAGGATCAGGAAGTGGCGCTCAGGCGCATGCGCGATGGAGAAGTCGCGGGCTGCATCTGTGCCACGCCACGCCCGGTGCAGGGGGCACGCTCCCACCCGCTGGGCAGCATGCGTTATCGGGCGCTGGCCAGCCCGGACTTCGTGCAGCGCCATATCGCAAAGAAAGGCCATCCCATCCCGCCCATTCTGCCGGCCGAGACCCTGCGCAGCATGCCCGCCATCGTCTATGGCCGTGATGACCGCCTGCAGCACCGGCTGTTGTCGACCATGGGCTTCGATGAGCCTTTCCCTCACCATCTCTGCCCGTCGTCGGAAGGTTTCGTGCGCCTGGCCTTGAGCGGCATGGGCTACGGCATGATTCCCGAGCAGCAGGCGGCGCATCTGCTGGCCAGTGGTGAGCTGGTGGATATCGCACCGAACCATGCCCTCGATGTGCCGCTTTACTGGCATCACTGGCGCCACGGTGGCAGCACGCTGGACAAGCTCACCGACCACCTGCTGCGGGAATGTGCCACGGTATTGCGCCCGATGCCGGAGCAGGAGACGCCCCGCCCCGGCATGCTGTGAGAGCGCGTGTCAGTCGTGCATCAGGCCCGGCAAAAAGGGGGCTCAGCCGCCCTGTTGCTCACGCACCAGCTGGGCCAGGAAGCGATCGCAGGCCGCCAGCTGGCTGAGCTCGATGTACTCGTTGGCCTGATGCGCGACCCCGATGGAGCCTGGCCCGCAGACCACCGTCGGCCAGCCTTCGCTCTGGAACTGTCCCGCCTCGGTGGTGTACGCCACGGCCTCGCTGGCCCGCTCATCGCCCAGCAGACGCTGGCAGAGGCGAATGGCCGGGTCCCGATCGCCATGCCCGAGTGACGGCACCGTTTCCACCGTGCGTTCGCTACGAATCGCCACTTCAGGCGCCCGCTCACGATAGGGAGCGACCAGACGCTCGGCGTGGGCATCGATCTCCGCCAGCATCGCCTCGACATCCTCGCCCGGCAGATGGCGCAGCTCCCAGTCGAAGATGCACTCCCCGGCGGTGATGTTGACCGCCGTGCCGCCCTCGATGCGCCCGACATGCAGACTGGCGTGGGGCACATCGAAGCACTCGTCCAGATGACCGCAGTCGATGCGCGCCTGCATGCGGTCCTCGATGAAGGTCACCATGCGCGCCGCCAGATGGATGGCACTCACCCCCTGATAGACCAGGCTGGAATGCGACGGCTTGCCGGTCACCGTGGTGCGCAGATCGGTAATGCCCTTGTGAGCATCGACGATCGCCATCATGGTCGGCTCGCCCACCAGCACCGCCGCCGGACGCGGCAGGCGGTCACGCAGGCGTGCGATCATGCGCGGCGCCCCCAGACAGCCGATCTCCTCGTCATAGGAGAAGGCAAGAATCACCGGCTTTTTCAGCGTGCCCGCACGCTGGGCATTCACCAGCGCCGGCACCGCCGCCATGCAGCAGGCGATGAAGCCCTTCATGTCGGCGGAACCGCGCCCATGAAGGCGACCCTCGGCCTCACGCAGCGTGAAGGGATCACTGTCCCAGGCCTGACCCTCCACCGGCACCACATCGGTGTGCCCGGAGAGCACCACACCGCCCTCGACCTCCGGCCCGATCACCGCCAGCAGATTGGCCTTGTCGCCGCCATCGTTGTGGATGACCTCGGCACTGACGCCGACCACTTCCAGGGCGTCGCGCAGGCAATGGATCAACGCCAGATTCGACTCGCGCGACACGGTATTGAAGCTGACCAGATGCGCCAGCCAGTCGCGGCTATTGGGCCAGTCGGAGAAATCGGCGTGCTGCGGCATCAGGCTGGCGGTATTGGCGATGGGGGACGCTGAAGCGGACATGGGCATTCCTGTGCAGATACATCAGAGCGGAGAGCACCATACGCAGCGCGCTGGCCTCATATGCCCACCGGTATAGCGCAGCGCTTCTTCGACAACAAGGGCCTGGCTGCAACATCCGACTGGCAGGCACGCTTCAAAAAAGACGACGCCGCCACACCCGATGAAAGGGCGTGGCGGCGTCGTCTGTGGCGGCAGAACTCCGCTACGGGCGGGATACAGGCCGTGATGGCATCAGGCGGCACGGCCGTTGCGCACCATGGCGTGGGGGTCGATGACGAATTTCTTGGCAGCGCCGCCATCGAAGTCCGCATAGCCCTGCGGTGCTTCTTCCAGACTGATGACCTGAACATTGACCGCATCGGCGATATTGACGCGCCCGAACAGGATCGCCTGCATCAGCGGGCGGTGATACTTCATCACCGGGCATTGGCCCGTGTGCAGCGAGTGGGACTTGGCCCAGCCCAGCCCGAAGCGCATCGACAGCGCCCCGACCTTGGCGGCCTCATCCTCGGCGCCCGGGTCTTCGGTGACATAAAGCCCGGGAATACCGATCTGGCCGCCGGCACGCGTCAGCGCCATTGCCGAGTTGAGCACCGTGGCCGGCTGCTCGCGGCCGTGATCACAACCACAGCCATGCGCCTCGAAGCCGACGCAATCGACGAAGCAATCCACTTCGCGCTCGCCGAGAATCACCTCGACCTTGTCTTCCATCGAGCCTTCCTGACGCAGATCGATGGTCTCGCAGCCGAAGCTCTCGGCCTGCTGCAAACGCTCGGGGATCATGTCACCGACGATGACACAGGCCGCCCCCAGCAGCTGGGCGGACACGGCCGCCGCCAGCCCGACCGGCCCGGCGCCCGCGATATACACCGTGGAGCCCGGCCCGACACCCGCGGTCACGCAGCCGTGGAAGCCGGTGGGGAAGATATCGGACAGCAGCGTCAGATCACGGATCTTCTCCATCGCCTGGTCGGCATCCGGGAACTTGAGCAGGTTGAAGTCGGCATAGGGCACCATGACGTAATCTGTCTGACCGCCAGTCCAGCCGCCCATGTCGACATAGCCGTAGGCCGCGCCGGGACGCGCCGGATTGACGTTCAGACAGATCCCCGTCTTGCCTTCCTTGCAGTTGCGGCAGCGGCCGCAGGCGATGTTGAAGGGGACCGAGACGATGTCACCGACCTTGATGAATTCCACATCGCGCCCGGCCTCGACGACCAGGCCGGTGATCTCGTGGCCCAGTACCAGGCCCTGCGGCGCCGTGGTGCGGCCACGCACCATGTGCTGATCGCTGCCGCAGATATTGGTCGAGACGACCTTGAGAATGACCCCGTGTTCACACTTGCGATTTCCCAGCGCCAGGGTCGGATAGTCCAGTGATTCGACACTCACCTTCCCCGCTCCCTGGTATACGACTCCGCGATTGGCATTGGCTGACATGACGTGCTCCTGGCTGGCATGGGGTTTGGCACGTGGCCGGCGACAGGCAGACAAGCTGGCTTGCGCCGCCCGTCACTTTTCCTGCACCGGCCACCAGCCCCCGGTCGGTGGCGTCCAACCGGTAGGGCTTATGCAGACTAGGTCAGTTGTCACAGGTTGGCTGTCCAGATGAGGCATCGACATGCCTAAATGAGACAGTTCACGACCAAAGTGTCACTTCGGCTGCCCGCAAGCCCACGCGCCAGTGCCCCCGTGCCTCTGCTGTTGGCGGCAGGCGACAGCCAGCGTCGATGCATCTCGACACTTGAAGCGCGCGCCCATACCCCCCAGTACTGATGTCAGCGTCATCTTGACGACAGACATTGCGACCCGAGCTCGCTTACAGCGGCTCTGGAAGACAGTTCTGAAAGACAGCTCTGAAAGACACTTCAAGGAGAGATCATGACCCTGACATCCAATGCCCTGCGCAATTCCTGCATGACCCTGGCCCTCGTCGGCTCCGCCTTCATCGCCGGTTGCGGCAACACCAGCGTGATCGAGAAGCAGGACACGCGCTACGAAGTCAGCGCCGTCGATGAAGACCGCGATGATGCCATCGCGCAGGTCAAGGAACGCGCGCTCGAGGTGTGTGAAGAGCAGGACCGCGACAAGTACGATGTGCTCGACTCGCGCGTCTTCGGACCGCACGACGCCACCGCCAAGGCCGCCGATGGCAATGACCAGCTGGAAGGTGGCACCGTCAATGAAGACACCGAAATGGCTGCCGCCACCCATGAAGGCGAAGGCTACAAGGTCGTCTGGACCGTGCGCTGCCGCTGAGGCGTTCCCCCGTCAGGTAGCGTGACCTGACAGCGCGATCGAACGCGAAAGCGAAAGTTGCAACGACGGCGAAAGCGAAAGCGCAGCATCCGTCAGAAAGCCGCCCCCAGGGGCGGCTTTCTTGCGTTCCGACACCAGGCGATAACCCAGGGGAGCCGACACTGCGGCACTTGAGTTCCGAGGGCGCAACCATCGGTTGCTCCACAAATCAGTCAATTGCGTCACCGCATTAGACGACTCTTGACTATGCTGAGACGAAAGCTGTCCCAGCGCTGCCCCTGATCGCCATGTGAAACTGGTGAAGAGAGAGCCCCCGCCGCCCGGGTGGCACGACAGTGGCGACTCGGACGCTGACCCTGCAACCTCGCAGCATGAACCTCGCGCATTGCCATGCGAGACGTTCGACAGCCCTATCGCTCGGGGACTGTCGATCACTGCCATACGCCATGACGAACCCATCAGGACTCTCTGCGCCCGCGCGCCGTCAAGGAGGCTTTTCCATGAGTATCGAACAACGCCTGGCCCCCGTTGCACTCCCCGACACCCGTCATCGACGCACCGTCGAACATCTGCTGGCAGGTTCCGGCGTCAGGCTCAACGGGCCCGATCCCTGGGACATTCGCGTTCGCCATCCGGACCTCTTCCGGCGGGTACTGCAGCAAGGCAGCCTGGGACTGGGCGAGGCTTATATGGAAGGCTGGTGGGACTGCGACCAGATCGACGAGATGATCTGTCGCCTGCTGCGACATGGCCTGGGCAGCCGCGCCCACACCACCAGCGAGCGCATCGCCTATCGCCTGCAGGCCGGGGTGATCAACCTGCAGAGCCGCCGCCGCGCCGGCGTGGTCGGCAAGGTGCATTATGACTTCGGCAATGACCTCTTCACGCGCATGCTGGATGACACCCTGTGCTACAGCTGCGGCTACTGGAAAGACCTGCCGGTGAGTGCGGAGAACCTGGGCAAGGCGCAACAGGCCAAGCTGGATCTGGTGTGTCGCAAGCTGGGGCTGGCGCCCGGCATGCGCCTGCTGGATATCGGCTGTGGCTGGGGGAGCCTTGCCGCCTACGCCGCGCGCCATTACGGCGTGGAGGTCGTCGGCATCACCATCTCCGCCGAACAGGCCGCGCTGGCGCGTGAGCATTGCGCAGGGCTACCGGTGGAAATCCTGCTCAAGGACTATCGCGACCCTGACTTCCGGCGCACGGTGGGAAGCTTTGATGCCATCGCCTCGATTGGCATGTTCGAACACGTCGGCCACAAGAACTACGCCACCTACTTTGCCCATGCCGCGCACCTGCTGCGGCCCGGCGGACGCTTCGTGCTGCACACCATCGGCTCCAACCAGAGCGATATCTCGGCCGACCCCTGGGTCAACCGCTATATCTTCCCCAATGGCGTGCTGCCCAGCGCCAGTCAGCTGGTACGCGCCAGCGAAGCGCATCTGGTGATGGAGGACTGGCACAACTTCGGCGCCGACTATGACCCGACATTGATGGCGTGGCGCGCCAATCTCGACCAGCACTGGCACGAGCTGGCCGATACCTACTCACCGCGCGACAAGCGCATGTTCGAGTACTATCTCGGCGCCTGCGCAGGCGCCTTCCGCGCCCGCCAGCTTCAGCTGTGGCAGGTGGTGTTCACCCACGGCACCGCAGGGCGCTACGACGCGCCACGCTGATCCACCGCCTGCGGAGCGCCGACAATCTCGACCGGCGACGACTGTCTCAAGCGGCGGGGCGAATCAGACGCGTCGCCGCGAAGCGATTGAGCAGCGCATGCATCAGGTAGATCAGCAGCATCGCGCTGCAGACCGCGACCAGCGCCGAAAGCGCTGATCGGATGTCCCCCCTGACGACTCCGCTGATATTCAGCCTGCGAGCGCGCGATGCTGGCGCTGGCATTGTCTTCAAACTGGAGCAGAGTGCGGGCGAAGGCATTGAGCGCTTCGTCATCGAAGCCGACGTACAGCTCGGCACGCACTCGCTCGATGCGCTCCGTCAACTGGGTCAGGCACTGGCGGCCTTGCTCGGTGAACCACAGGCAACGCGCCCGCTTGTCGGTCTCGTGCGGCACGCGCGCAATCAACTGCTGAGCCTCGAGCTGGTTGAGGGTGCGCGTCAGCGACGGCATCTCGATGCCCAGCTCACTGGCCAGCATCTGTTGGGTACAGCCCTCGCCGAGCTTTTCCAGATGAACCATGACCGTCCAGCGCGATTCCGTCATGTCCAGGCTACGCACCGCGCTAGTGATGGCGGTGCGCCATAGACGGTGGACCCGACCGACCTGGCCACCCAGCGAGGGCTTGATCTGCTCGTGAAACGGGATTTCCTGTGTCGAATCCGTCCCCGGAGAATGTGCGTTCATGTATCATCTCTCGACATGAAGGCTCCCATGACACTCCCCCTCATCGGTGCTGAGCGGAGACCCACGAGAGCCTTGATTGGTGCAGCGTCAGGGCGGCTGTTGCCGGCGATATCAGACGCCATCTATATTAGCTTGCTAACAATATGAGAATCATACCCTTTATTAGCGAGCAAAACAATTCACCAATTCCGATATTCAAACACGCATTCAAGCGCCTCTACGTCTCTGTCTTCTTGCCTGTCTTCTGACTTGTCTTCTTCCCCTTCTCCTCTTTCTTCTTTTGCTGCTCGTCTGCTTTCCTCTCGCCCTGTTGCCTCTTCTCTCCCGCCATCACCTGCGCCGCGGGTCACTCCTGTGCGATGCCGTGACGCTTGAGCTTGTTGGCGATGGTGGTATGTGAGACCCCCAGACGCTTGGCCAGCAATCGGCTGGACGGATACTCGGGGTAGAGATGCGCCAGGATGCGCCGTTCGACCTCGTCATGGATATCGCCCAGACTGCCGGTCAGGTCGATGTTGTCCAGCCCCTCATCACGCGCCTCACCGGTCAGACGCAGATGCTGCGCCTCGATCACCTCGCCATCGCACAGCGAGACGGCCTGGAACAGCACGTTCTCCAGCTGACGCACGTTGCCCGGCCAGTGATAGCCCTGCAGGCGCGCCATGGCCTCGGGCGAGATATCCCGTACGCGAGCGCCGATCTGACGCACCGCCCGCTCGAGGAAATGCCGCGCCAGCTCCTCGAGCCCATCCAGACATTCCCTGAGCGGCGGTATCTGCACACACAGCACATTGAGGCGATGGAAGAGATCGTGGCGGAAGCGCCCTTCGCTGCACAGTGCCGGCAGGTCCTGTTGAGTGGCGCAGATCACGCGCACATCGAGGAAGGTTTCCTCATCGCTGCCGACGCGCCGGAAACCGCCGTCCTGCAAAAAGCGCAGCAGCTTGACCTGCATGCGCGGACTCATCTCGCCGACCTCATCCAGGAAGATGGTGCCGCCGCTGGTCAGCTCCAGCAGGCCCAGCTTGCCCTCCGGCCGCGCGCCCTCGAAGGCACCCGGGGCATAACCGAACAGCTCCGTCTCGGCCATCGATTCCGGCAGCCCCGCGCAATTGAGCGCCATGAAGGGGGCCTGGCCGCGAGGGCTTGCCAGATGGCAGGCACGCGCCAGCAGCTCCTTGCCGGTGCCGGTCTCGCCCTCGATCAAGAGCGGCGCATCCAGCGGTGCCATGCGGCGAGCCTCCTTGACCACCGCCGACAGCTGACGGCTCGCCTGGAATATCGCTTCGAAGCCACGCACCTCGGTGCGCTGGATCTGATAGATACGCGAGCCCAGGCGGTCTGCACGATGCAGGGTGACCACGGCGCCCGCCAGCGAGGCGACATCCTCGTTCTCGGTATGCAGTGGCGCGATATCGGCGAGGAAGGTCTCCTCCCCCACCCGCAGGCGCAGGCCATTGACGCGGGCATTGTTGCGCCGGATCAGCTCCGGCAGGTCGACATCCTGGACATGACGCGTCAGCGCCAGCCCTGGCACCTCATCGATGCGCACCCCGAGCAACTTGCCCGCCGCGCGATTGGCCGCCACCACGCGCCCATCCATGTCGATGGACATCACCGGGTCTGACAGCGATGACAGCAGTGCATTGAGCTCCAGATGGCGTCGCTCGGTGGGCATCAGACTGACGCGACTGACCTTGAAGACCCCGGGAATCTCCTCGAGGGTCGGCTTCAGGGTCGAGAGCTGCATGCGCAGCATGTTGGGCACATGCAGATAGATGGAGTTGTTGGCCTCTCCGCCGACCTCACCGCGCAGCACGTTGAGGCCATAATCGGCAAAGGGGGCCAGGATGTCGCGCAGAATCCCGATTCGATTCTGGCAGGTCAGTTTGAGGCGCATGGCGTTCTCGGCATTGTCGTTGGAATTCTTGTTGGCATTGTCGTTGGAATTCTTGTTGGATTGTCATCGAAATGGTGTCGCCGGCCTGGCGGCGCCGCTCGAGTGACGGACAGCTTCGCGACGGGCGGCTGAGTGACGTTAACGTAAGCATTATCAAAACGTCGTAAAGCATTCCTTACAAAATACGGCGACACAGCAGTGCACGAACGCCCGAATGGCACAGGATGCGCCCGATTACCGCTCCAGTGTCACAATTATGTGACAAGACACGCGCCAACGCAGCGTTATCTGCGGCGCAGAGCCACGCCTGACCACTGGTCAACGCCACCCGACAAGGCCTAGCGTTGTCATCGACATGCAAGGACTGGCATGTACGCCATAATGACAACACGGCAGCCTGCTCGGCAGCGCCGCCATCTGGTTGGGGAGGTTGCATGAACGCACCGCAGGGTCGTCATTGGCCACAGACATCCCAAAAAGCTCAGCCCGGCTCGCAAGCCAAGGCCAAGGGCACCCGCTACATGGCCCATGAGCCGGATGCCCGGGGCCGGATCCATTACAGCGATCAGGAAAACGCCACCTGGCAGACACTGATGGCGCGCCAGATGGCGCTGGTCGAGGGGCGTGTCTGCCGCGAGTATCGGCAAGGGCTCGAGCGCCTTGCCCTGCCGGAGGACCGCATCCCCCAGCTTGGCGAGATCGATCGTGTCCTCGAGGCCGCCACCGGCTGGCGAACCGCTCGCGTGCCGGCCCTGATCCCCTTCACGCGCTTCTTCGAGCTGCTCGCCGAGCGGCGTTTCCCGGTCGCCACCTTCATCCGCTCCCCGCAAGAACTCGACTACCTGCAGGAGCCGGACATCTTCCACGAGATCTTCGGCCACTGCCCGATGCTCACCCACCCCGCCTTCGCCGAGTTCACCGCCACCTACGGACGCCTTGGTCTCGCCGCCAGCAAGGAAGAGCGCGTCTATCTGGCCCGCCTCTACTGGATGACGGTGGAATTCGGCATGCTGCGCGAGACTCAACCCGATGGCAGTCGCGCCCTGCGCCTCTACGGCGGCGGCATCATCTCCTCGCCGCGCGAGACCCGCTATGCCCTGGGTGAGCTTGCGGACAGTCTCGAGCGCCCCGCGCATCTGCCCTTCGATGCCGTCGAGGCACTGCGCACCCCGTATCGCATCGACATCCTGCAGCCGCTCTACTATGTCCTTGAGTCACTGGACGACCTGCATGAACTCGCCAGTCGCGACATCATGGCGCTGGTCCACGAGGCCATGGCTCTCGGCCTCAAGACGCCGCGCTTCGCACCACGTTGATCGCACAGACGTTGATCGCACCGGCGCTGATCGCACAGACGCCCTTGCCCCAAGGGGTACGCCTTTTCACCAGCCCCCTCTTTCCTCAAGCCGGAGATAGTGACATGACCGAACTCGCCAGACAGTCCTGTGAAGCCTGCAGCTTCGATGCGCCCAAGGTCAGCGATAGCGACATCGAGACGCTCAAGACCGCCATTCCCGAGTGGCAGTTGCTCAATCGCGATGGCATCATGCAACTGGAACGGTGCTTCACGTTCCGCAACTTCAAGCAGGCACTGGCATTCACCAATCGCGTAGGCGAGATTGCCGAGGAAGTCGGGCACCACCCGGCACTTCTCACCGAGTGGGGCAAGGTCACCGTGACCTGGTGGTCCCACGAGATGAAGGGTCTGCACAAGAACGATTTCATCATGGCCGCCAGAACCGACGAGGTAGCGAAATAAGATGTTCGAGCAGATTGCGCGTGTACCCGGGGATGCCATCCTCGGCCTGATCGAAGCCTTCAACAAGGACACCAACCCGCAGAAGGTCGACCTCGGCGTGGGCGTCTATCGCGATGCCAACGGCAATACGCCGGTCATGCGTGCGGTCAAGCAGGCCGAGAGCCGCCTGGTCGAGAGCGAGGCCACCAAGACCTACATCGGTTCTCACGGCGACCCGCGCTTCGGCAAGGTCGTACTGCCGATGGTGCTGGGCGCAGAGTCGCCGGTGCTGGCCGCCAATCGCGCCAGCGCCACCCAGGCGCCCGGCGGTACCGGTGCCCTGCGTCTGGCCGCGGACTTCATCGCCAGCAACCTCAAGGGCCGTGATATCTGGCTGTCCACCCCGACCTGGCCGAACCACCTGGGCATCTTCGACGCCGCTGGCGTCACGCGCCACAGCTACCCGTATGTCGACGAGAACAACCGCCTCGACTTCGACGGCATGCTGACGACGCTCAAGACCATCCCGGAAGGTGACGTGGTACTGCTGCACGCCTGCTGCCACAACCCGACCGGTTTCGATCTGAGCCGCGAGCAGTGGGACCAGGTACTGGAAGTCGTCCAGACGCGCAAGCTGCTGCCGCTGATCGACTTCGCCTACCAGGGCTTCGGTGACGGCCTGGAAGAAGACGCCTACGGCGTGCGCCTGCTGGCCGAGAATGTCGATGAAGCCATCATCACCAGCTCCTGCTCCAAGAACTTCGGCATCTACTGCGAGCGCACCGGTTGCCTGATCCTGATCGCAAAGGACGAGGAGAGCATGCTCGACGTGCGCTCCCAGGCCGCGATCACCGCGCGCGAGAACTACTCCAATCCGCCGGCTCATGGCGGTGCGGTGGTCATTGACATCCTCGAGGACGACACCCTGCGCGGCGAGTGGCAAAGCGAGCTGACCGAGATGCGTGAGCGCATCAACGGCCTGCGTCGTGACTTCGTCGAGGCGCTCAAGCCGTATGGTCTGGACGAGCAGTTCGCCTTCATCGCCGAGCAGCGTGGCATGTTCTCCTACACCGGCCTTTCGCCGGAACAGGTCGATCGCCTGCGTGACGAGTTCGGCATCTACATGGTGCGCTCCGGGCGTGCCAACGTGGCCGGCTTCTCCACCGAGAACCTGCCCTACGTGGCCAAGGCCATCGCGACCGTCGTCAAGGGCTGAGCCCGAGCGAGCGCTGTCGTGAAAGACAAGAAAAACCCCGCCAATCGGCGGGGTTTTTCTTGAATGGTCGGTTGTCCGGCCTGTTGTCTGATCTGCTCTCTACTCTGAGGCAAGGCTTCCGCCAGGCGCCTGCACCATCAGCCTTCCTCGTCCGCCAGCGGCAAGCGAGCAAGACTCGCCGCCACCTCCTCTTCGAGCAGACTGATCAGCAGGGCCTGCACCGCGTGCAGCGATTCCCCTTCCTCGGCCGTCGGCAACTGCCACTTGAGCTCCAGATAGCGCTCGCTGCGCATCGAGAGCGGCAGGCCGATCAGGTCACCTCTGGCATCCTCGAGCACCTGCAGCGCTGACAGCGCATCAATGATGGTGGCGGCACTGCCCGCACGCGCCAGACGCCCGGCGCTGGCCGGCGTGGCGACTTCCAGCAGACTCGCTGGCGTCACGCGCTCACGCTTGAGCAGTCCACGAATCAAGCGCCCCTGACTGATGGTTTCCGGCAGATCGACGAAGGGGCGTTCATTGAGGCGTGCAAGGGTCAGCGGCTTGTCCAGCAGCGGCCAGCGTGAGGGCCACAGCAGCATCAAGGGCAGCTTCAGCGCGGGCGGTGCCTCGGCTTGCGCCTCGTCACTGGCCTCTTCACCTGTCCCGCTCCGGGAAGCGGCCCCTTCGGCATTGTGCGCATCATCCTCGACGTCAAACGGCAGCTCCGGCGTATCCCCCAGTTCGGGCATGGCAGCCTTGGCGGTAGGCTTTGCCTCGTCGTCATCGCCTTCGATGAGTGTCGTCTCCTCGCGCGCTCGCTGACGCAGGCTGGCCTTGAGCTCGCGGGCGCGTGCCGCTGCCGTCTTTGCACGCTTGCCGCCCTGTGGCTCCGGCGGTGCTTCCAGGCTCACCGCCATCGCGACCCGCCCCTCGCGGATGGCGAGATCATGCTGTGACACTTCGAGCACTTCCAGGCTTGGCAGCCACTCACTCAAGGCTTCACTGGCCGCGATGCGTGTCAGCCAACCGGCACTGAAGGCCTCCAGACCAGGTGTGACCGCCAGCACGAGACGAGGACGCTTGCCGCTGCCCGGCCCGAAGGCCAGTCGCCTGAGCTCGGATTGAGCGCTGAACATCCGGGCGAGTGATGGTGTCAGGCGCTCGGCTTCCGGGGTCGGCACCAGCTTGCCACCCTCGCGCAGAAACAACGAATAGCCCAGCGTCTGCTCGAGTTGTGCCAAGCCCCGCGAGACCACCGGCACGCTGATCCCCAGTTGTGCGGCACCGCCTTTCATCGAGCCACACTCGATCACCGCCCACAGCATTTCCAGCTGACGCAGCCGTATGCCGGGTTCACGGGTGCCTGTGTCTGACTGCGCCATGATGTTGCTCCTTGAAGGGTTCGTCCGCGATGCTCCGAGAGTCAGCGCTGGTCGCTGGCTCATTTAGCCTTACGCTAATCATGCTGGCACCAAATGTCACGCTCAAGCTGCCTGCAGGACGTCACGACCCCCTGAAACGACACTCCCCCCGCTGATGAATCAGCGAGGGGAGTGAGAGACAAGGCATCGATTCGCGCCAGTCGTTCGTTCAGTGCGGCCGCTCGTTCAGTCCGACAATCGACGAGCGATCAGGAGAGTGTCAGTACACCTTCTGCTTCAAACAGCACGCCCTTGGGCAGCTCCTTGACGCCGACGGCCGCGCGCGCCGGATACGGCTGGCTGAAGTACTGCTCCATCAGCGTGTTGACCACGGCGAAGTTGCTGAGATCGGTCAGGAACAGATTGACCTTGACCAGTTGATCCAGGCTGCCACCGGAGGCCTCACACACCGCCTTGAGATTGCGGAATACCTGGTCTGCCTGGGCTTCAAAACCGCCTTCCACCACTTCCATGGTCGCCGGGTCCAGCGGGATCTGGCCGGATAGGAACACCAGATTACCCGTGCGCACCGCCTGGGAATACGGGCCGATGGCAGCCGGTGCGGACTCGGTAGAGATAATCTGCTTGGTCATGCGCAATTCCTTGTTCAATCAGTTGACGGAGAGACACTCGAAAAAAGACGACTACACGGCAGTACGCGCTGCCTGGCAGACCCTGGCGCAGCCACTGACACTCTCACTGTTACAGACACAGACACTGCTCTGAGCATCAGGCAGCGTAGCGACCAAGACTGAGACCGTTGGGATCGATGGAGGGCTTGCGACCATCCACCAGGTCCGCCAACAGACTCGCACTGCCGCAGCTCATGGTCCAGCCCAGGGTGCCGTGTCCGGTGTTCAACCACAGATTGTCGTACTTGGTGCCACCGATGATCGGCGTGGAATCCGGCGTCATCGGACGCAGGCCGGCCCAGAATTCCGCCCGCGCATAGTCACCGGCTTCCGGGAACACATCACGCACCACCATGTTGATGGTCGCACGGCGCTTCTCGATCAAGGAAAGATCGAACGAGGCCAGCTCGGCGGTGCCACCGACGCGGATACGGTCATCGAAGCGTGTCAGCGCGACCTTGAAGGTCTCGTCCATCACGGTGGACTGCGGCGCGGCATCGCCATTGATGATCGGCACGGTCAGGCTGTAGCCCTTGACCGGATAGATCGGCAGATCCAGATCCAGATCCCGCGCCAGGAACGGCGAGTAGCTGCCCAGACACATCACGTAGCTGTCTGCGCTCATCTCGCCACGGTCGGTGATGACCTTCTCGATGCGGCTGCCGCTGCGCTGGATGCGCTGAATGGTGGTATTGAAGACGAAATTGACGCCCAGGGTGTCGCGGCAGTAATCCGCCAGCCGATTGGTGAACAGATGGCAATCGCCGGTCTGGTCATCCGGCAGGTGCAGGCCGGCGATGAACTTGCCCGGCACGCGGGTCAGTGCCGGCTCCACCGTGGCACAGGCGTCGGCGTCCAGCAGCTGATGGCGCACGCCACAGCCCGCCAGCACTTTCATGTCGCTCTGCACGGCATCGACCTGCGCCTGGGTACGAAACAGCTGCAACAGTCCCTTCTGACGGTCTTCGTAGCGCAGCCCGGTCTCTTCGCGCAGGGCGTTGATGCAGGCGCGGCTGTACTCGGAGACCCGCACCATGCGCTCCTTGTTGACGGCATAGCGGTCGGCGTTGCAGTTGGCGAACATCTTGACCATGAACTTGGCCATCTGCGGATCCATGCGCGGCTGGATCTTGAGCGGCGCATGCTCCTGGAACATCCACTTGACGGCTTTCTGCGGAATGCCCGGCGCCGCCCACGGCGAGGAGAAGCCGAAGGAGACCTGACCGGCGTTGCCGTAGCTGGTTTCCATCGCCGGGCTGGCCTGACGGTCGACGACAGTGACCTCATGCCCCTGACGCGCCAGATAATAGGCACTGGTGACACCGACGACGCCGCTACCGAGTACAAGAATCTTCATGTTGGCCTACCCCATGACTGCAAGCCGCGCCCCACGGCAAATGACAGGCGTATTCGCGCACTCGGCAGCGAATAAAGACGATGAAGGCCAACACCGGTCGACAAGGCGACTCGCAGTGGCTTGACCTGAATGCATCCAGTATAGAGGCGCAAACCACGGTTAATATTCTGTTATGAGACCATATATCAGAAAATAAACAGGTAAATTTCGCATCATGGCAGTGATAAAAAACAAAAAAGCGGCCATTTTTGGAATGGCCGCTTTCGGTGCTTCTCAGCGGGACTGCTGACGGGGCTTCTGACAAGGTCTCCAGTAGGGTCTTCTAGGCACAATTTTCTGAATAGCGCCTGACATCTCAAGGGAGCGCTCTTGCTGAACGCCAAGAGGCCCCGGGCGATCAGGTCGTCGCGACATAGGCATGGCGACGCACTGACTTGCCGCGGTCGCCCAGGGCCTGACGATAGACGCGCCATGCCACCACACCCGCCAGCAGGTTGCCGATCGCCGAGCCGATGGCGACACCGCGCAGCCCATCCAGATGTGCCCCCAGCCATACCGCCGGCATGAAGCAGATGAAGAGACGCACGAAGGACAACGCCGTGGCACGCAGCGGCCACCCCAGCGCGTTGGCAGCCGACACGACCAGCATGCAGATGCCGAGGAAGGAGTAGCTGGGCAACATCCACGGCAGCAGGACCGCCAGTGCCGCCGAGACCTCGTCACTGCCCACCAGCACATAGGCCAGCGGTGTCGCCAGCACTGCCGCGATGATGCCCAGCACCAGCTGCCAGATCACTACCACGCGGGCGGCCAGGTTCATCAGGCGGCGAATTTCCTGCCAACGGCCGGCGCCATAACAGCGCCCGAGCCACGGCGGCAGCGACATGGTCAGGGCCAGCACCACGATCAGCGAGAAGGTTTCCAAACGTGAGGCGATCCCCCAGGCGGCCACCTCCGTCTGGCCCAGTCCCGCGACGATGGCGGTGACCAGCATCGCGGAGAGTGCCGGCATCATCTGGCACAGAATCGCGGGTATCGCGATTCCCGCCAGCTGGCGGCGCGAGGCCTGCCATTCGGCCCACAGGCCACGATATTCCATCCAGTCACGGCGTGAGAGCTTGACTGCCGTGATGGCAAGCCCGGCCCCGAAGGAGAGCACGGTCGCCCAGGCAGCCCCCGCCAGACCGAAACCGGGCAGCGGCCCCGCGCCGAAGATCAGCAGCGGGTCCAGCACCAGGTTGAAAACACTGGTCATCAGCATCATCTCGCCCGGCAGACGCGTGTCGCCGTGGGCGCGGAACAGGCTGTAGAGCACATAGGCCATGGCCCCCAGCCAGCTGGCGATCAGAGATGGGCCCCAATAGACCTCGATCAGCGTCATTTCAGTGGCATTGGCCCCCAGCAACTCGAAGGCCGGCACCCGGATGACCCACAACAGCAGCATCAGCAGTGCCATCAACACACCGGACCCCAGCAGCACCACACCGCCCAAGCGCCGGGCACGCGCCTCATCCTCGGCGCCCAGGGTACGCGAGACGATCGCGGCGATCGCGATGCCCATGCCGACCTGCACCCCGATGATCAGAAAGGTCAGCGGAAAGGTGAAGGATTGCGCGGCCAGTGGTGCGGTGCCCAGATGCGAGACGAAGGCGGCATCGACCAGGTTGAAGCCCAGCAATCCCATGATGCCGAGTGTCATCGGCAAGGTGCTGCGCCACAGGCGTGACATCAGCTCACGCGTCGTCGGCGTTTCCGACGTTGGCGGGGTCGATGTTGCAGAGGCGTCGGTGGACATAGAAGAAGACATGAACTCACTCCCAGCATGTCGAGCATGGCTGGTTGGATGAAGGTATAAGGCGTCGGAACACTTCCGTGACGCTGGAGGGATGATTCTAGGGATTTCGCCGGACCCCAGATAGGCTCAGTGGGACATGTCTTTGATGCATTGTCGGCAACAGGAAGAGCGAGAAACGCGTTGATGCGTGGTATTAGAGGAAACAGTGACCGTGATAAACTCACCTTGTCAGGGATTTCCGTCACCTGGATTCGTGATGATGACCCATGCAATGTCACCGATTATCGACTGCTACCGAAGTTGGACCGTCGCTTTATATGCACTGACTGCCTCACGGATGGCTGGCAGAGTGTTCCCCTCCCCATGGCATCACGAGAGGTCAGACCGTGGATAAAGCATCCCGTTTGTTGCTGTTTCTCGATGTGGTAGAAGCACAGAGTTTTTCCAAGGCGGCTGACCATCGTCAGGTCAACCGCTCGGTGGTCTCCAAGCAGATCAGCCGTCTGGAAGAAGAACTGCAGATTCGCCTGTTCAATCGCTCGACTCGCTCGCTGGCCCTGACGGATGCGGGGCGCGAGATCCATCAGCACGCACTGCGTCTGCGTGAAGTGCTGGAAGATACCGACGATGTGGCCGGCGCCTATCAGGATGGCCCGCGTGGCATCCTGAAGATCACCAGCCCGAGTCACTTCGGGCGCACCTATGTCGCCCAGGCCGTGCGCCTGTACATGGAGCGTTACCCGGACACCCAGGTGGAAGTGCGCCTGGAAGACCACCTGACCGATCTGATCGGCGGCGGTTATGACCTGGCCATTCGCATGTCGGAGCTGGAAGACTCCAACCTGATCGCGCGTCCGCTGGCTGCACACCGTCACCTGATCTGTGCCTCGCCGGCCTTCATCGAGCGTCACGGTATGCCTCAGACCCCCGCCGATCTGTCTGGCCTGCCGGCAGCGGTGTATTCCCGCGATGGCTTCATTCTTGATCGCCTGCGCGTCTGTACCGAGAGCGGTGTCGAGGAAAAGGTGGCGCTGGATTCGCGCCTCAAGGTCAATGATGCCGACGTGCTGATCGGCGCCATCAAGTCGGGCGCCTGCTATGGCATGGTGTCCGCGATCAACATCAAGGACGAGATCCTGAACGGCGAGCTGGTGCCACTGTTGACCAACGTGCCGATGAAGCCACTGCCTTCGATCCACCTGGTCTACCCGCACCGCCAGTACCTGCCGCAGAAGACGCGTCGCTTCAGCGATTGCCTGCAGGAGGTCGTCGGCACGCCGCCCGTCTGGGAGCAGCGCATCCCGGGCTTCGAGAACATGTACGGCTACGGTAGCGGTTGCAGCGAATGAGACGTCGCCACGGCTCTCGAGTCTGAACGCACGCCGTCACCTCCCGCGGCCACTGCCAGACCCGAACGCCCAGCATGAAAACGCCCGCCATGCAGAGTCACTGCGTGGCGGGCGTTTTCATTTCAGGCCCCTTTCAATTCAAGCGCCTTTCACTTCAGCGCCCTTCATCTAGCACCCTTCAAAAGAAACACTCAGGGGCAGGGATGGATCGACGGCTTGCGCTTGAGCCACTCGACCAGCTCCGGCAGGCGCTTGGGCCGTGCATAGCGGAAGCCCTGCACCAGATGACAGCCCATCTCGACCAGCAGGCGCTCCTGCTCTGCGGTCTCGACACCCTCCGCCAATACCTCCATGCCCAGACTGTCGGCCAGCGAGATCGCATGGGAGACGATGGCGCGGTCGCGGGCATCATGGTCAAGGCTACCGACAAAGCGCTGATCGACCTTGAGGCGGCAAGCGCGCAGGTCGCGCACGTAGAGCAGTGACGCGAAGCCGGTGCCGAAATCATCGATCGCCAGGCGCACGCCGCGTTCGATCAGGCCGGTGAGTCGCTCCACGACGCGATCGAGATCCGGCACGCGTGAGGATTCGGTGATCTCAAGCTCCAGGCGTTCCGGCGCGAAGTCATGACGCGCCAGAGCCTCCGAGACGCGCTCGGGGAAGCCGGGGTCACGAAATTCCTGAGCAGAGACATTGATCGCCACCGACAGCGGCTTGCCGTTCGGCGTCACCAGATCACGCGTCGCCGAGAGGGCCGTGTCCATCACCCGCGCGCCGACGGTGCCGATCAAGCCGTACTGCTCCGCCAGCGGGATGAAGCGCCCCGGCCCGATGGTGCCAAGCTCGGGGTGGTCCCAGCGCACCAGCACCTCGATGCCGACGGCCTCGCCACTGGCGAGGTCGAACTGGGGCTGGAAGGCGAGATCCAGCTCTTCGAGATGCTCGCGCAGGTCACTGGTCAGGCGATAGTCGTTGAGGTGCTGCATGTGCGCGCCGGGCGAGAACACATGCAGGGGGCCGCAGACATCGATGTCATCGTATTCCCCGTGCAACATGGCGAGTTCGGCCAGATGCATCAGGCGATGGGCACGCCGCGCGTGCTGCGGCGCCAGACTGATGCCGACCCGCGCCGTGACCGGCAGGGCCTTGCCATCCAGTCGCATCAGCATCACCAGCCGTTCGCACAGCTCGTTGGCACGCGCGATCAGGCTGGCCTCATCCCCGACGAAGAACAGCGCGAAGGCATTGCCCAGCGGGCGGCAGACCAGGGCGTCACGATACTGCAGGGACATGGCTTCTGCCACCCGCTCCAGCAGCGGATCGATACGCTCGGCACCGTGCGCCGAGTTGATGATTTCCAAGTGGGTCAGCGACAGGTAGATGATGCCGCCATCGATGCTGCCGTCGACGCTTTCTTCCAGCAGCAGTTCATCGATCTGGGCATTGAAGCGATCGCGCGACAGCAGGTTGATGGGCTGCAGGCGGCGCAGGGCGATCAAGACCTTGTCATCCACCCCGGTCGCCCGGGCCTCCGCCAGCCCCGAGAACGGCGCCTTGAGGCGGACTCGCCGCTCGCTGACCGGCTCGAGCCGCGGCCGCTCGGTACCGAACAGCTCCTGCCAGCCACAGGTGTTGGCCACCAGACACTCGGCATCGAAGATCGCCATGCGCCACGGCAGATTGGCCTTCTGCACCAGCAGCCATTCACCCAGCTCGCCAGTGATGCCCATCAACCAGAAACCGGGCTGGCCGCTGATGCCACAAGGCTCCGGCTGCTTGGGCAACGGGGATGGCAGCTCCGGCACCCTGTCTTCCTGTCGAGCGCGCGGCGACGTCCAGGCGAGTTGGCCGAAGCGGTCATGAATCCACAACGGCTCTTCGATGGACGACAGCAATTTGATCAAGATATCGAGAGGCACGCTCACTCCACCTGCAGTCATAAGGAAAATGGCTTGATGCCCCGCAAGGGCCGCCTGTCGCCAGTGATGCTGGCCGTTGGCTGGCGCAACGCGGACAACACCGCCGGGACATGACACGTCATTCACGCTTCCGGCTGTTCTCGCGCTTATCTGCTTACACCTGCTTTCATTGTCGCCGCTGGCTGCCGCAAGGCCCGGGCCGCATGGCTAATGCGGCAATGTCCGGACGACCATGCTACTCCTCCCATGGACATCACCAGGCGCCAGACTGCTGCACTTTGTCTCTTCTGATCGCCCTTTTGAGCCCACACTTGAACGCCAGCGCCTCCCCGTCTCGCCTGTCACTTGACGCTGCTCCAGGCGCCATTGCGAGAGCCACTCCCGGAGCCATTCGGCAAGCCACTCAACCAGCTCCTCAACCTGCTCCTCAACCTGCTCCTCAACCTGCTCCTCAACCCGTCATCCCGAAGTTCGTGCCATTAAGGCGAAGCACCAGGTGGACAAGGGTGCAGCACGCAGACGACTCTCTCTACGCTTCGCTAATACTCCGAGTCTATGCCAGCCTGTGGTGCGGGTACCAAGGCTATTTTCTCGCCGACTCAACGCTTGGCTGCCATGGCCGCTTCCGAACCTGGCGACAGGCGACGTATCCGCGCCCCGCACCAGTGCACGAGTGGCATCAAGGCGTGTGGAAGAGTAGGATAGGCGCCCGTTTCGCCCGGACCGGATCCCGGGCGCCGAATCCATCGGTCAAAGAAATTCTCCGTCATGACTCTCAACGTCCAGAATTCCGCTGTCTCCGCTTCTGCCTCCTCTGCAGAGCGCCCCCGCGCCGTCGTCATCTACTCCGGTGGCATGGACTCCTACACTGTCCTGCACCAGGCGCTGAAGGAAGGTTTCGAGGTACATGCCCTCTCCTTCCATTATGGCCAACGTCACTCGCGTGAGCTCGACGTCGCACGCCAGGTCTGCGAGTCGCTGGGCGTCGCCCACGAAGTCGTCGACATTCGCGCCATCCATGGCCTGATCGACAACTCCGCGCTGACCAACAGTGACCAGGCGATGCCCAAGGCCGACTACGACGAGGCCTCCATGACCTCGACCGTGGTGCCCAACCGCAACATGATCCTGCTGTCACTGGCCATCGCCAAGGCCGTCAACATCGAGGCCGAGGTCTGCTTCTATGGTGCCCACGGTGGCGATCACGTGCTCTACCCGGATTGCCGTCCGGAGTTCGTCGACAAGATGAACGCCGTCGCCGCCATCGCCAACTTCTCGCCGGTGGAGATTCGCGCGCCCTTCCTGCACGCGAGCAAGGACGAGATTCTGGCCGCCGGCATCGCCATGCAGCTCGATTATGCCCAGACCTGGACCTGCTACGAAGGCCGCGAACTGGCCTGCGGAGAATGCGGCAGCTGCCGTGAGCGTCTCGAGGCCTTCGCCGCCCATGGGCTGAGCGATCCGCTCGGTTACGAAACGACCGACTCGGCCAAGGGCGCAGGCACACTCTGATGTATACGGTAAAGGAAGCGTTCTACACCCTGCAGGGCGAAGGTGCTCGCGCAGGGCGCGCCAGCGTGTTCTGCCGCTTTGCCGGCTGCAATCTGTGGAGTGGCCGCGAGCAGGACCGCGACACCTCGGTCTGCCGCTTCTGCGACACCGATTTCGTCGGCACCAACGGCCAGAATGGCGGCAAGTTCCGCACCGCAAACGCGCTGGCGGACTTTTTGGCCAGCCTGTGGCCGGAGCACACCGGCATCGCCACGCCCTATGTGGTCTTCACTGGCGGTGAGCCGCTGTTGCAGCTCGACAGTGAGCTGGTGGACGCGATGCACGCCCGCGGCTTCGAGATCGCGGTGGAGACCAACGGCACCGTCGAGCCGCCTACCGGCATCGACTGGCTGTGCGTGAGCCCCAAGGGCGCAAGCGAGCTGGTCCTCACCGGCGGCGATGAGCTCAAGCTCGTCTACCCGCAGCCGGAGGCCCTGCCGGAGCGCTTCGTCAGCCTGGACTTCGCGCACTTCTATCTGCAGCCACTGGATACCGCCGCCCTCGACGCCCTGCCCGCGCCTGCCGCGGCCCGCGAGCATTACCGCGAGGTGCTGGCGTCCGACACGCCGATGAATCAGTGCGTCAGCTACTGCATGCGCAATCCCCAGTGGCAGCTCTCGCTGCAGACTCACAAGATCAGTGGTATCGATTGATGACCGCAATGACTCCCAAGACCCTGTTCGTCAGGGCCCTCACCGCGGTGGATGCCTCGGTGTGGAGCAATACCCGCGGCCTGTACGGCATCAGCCAGCATCTGGACCTGGAACTGGATGGTGCCGTCGGCCATGACGGCATGCTGTTCGACTTCGGCGACGTCAAGCCGTGGGCCAAGCGTATGATCGATCAGGACGCCGATCACACCCTGATCGTGCCCAGTCAGGCCGAAGGCGTGAGCATCACGGACTGCCCGGAAGGACTGTGCCTGCGCTTCACCCAGCCCTATGCCATGGAAGTGCGCGGCCCGCGTCAGGCCTTCTGCCTGCTGCCGGTGACCGAGGTCACCACCGAGGTGCTGGCCAATCACTTCGAGAAGCTGCTGACTCGCCGCCTGCCGCCGCGCGTCGAGGCGCTGCGTGTGCGTCTGCGAGACGAGACCATCGACGGCGCCGCCTACACCTACAGTCATGGCCTGCGTCATCACAGCGGCAACTGCCAGCGTATCGCGCATGGGCATCGCTCGCCGCTGATCATCGAGCGCAATGGTGTGCGGGACACGGCGCTGGAAGCCGAGTGGGCCGAGAAGCTCAACGACCGCTACCTGGCCGAGGAAGGCGATCTGATCGACCGCCCGGGACGTGAGCTGGTATTCAGCTATGAAGCGCCGCAGGGCAGGTTCCGCATCCGCCTGCCGCGCAAGCAGGTCTGGCTGCTGCCGACACCGACCACCATCGAGTGGATCGCCGACTGGCTGGCGCGCCAGATCGCCCTCGACAGCGGTGACAGCATCCGCGTCGAAGCCTACGAGGGCATCAACAAGGGCGCCATCGCGCGCCATACCCCGCAGACGGCGCGCGAGCCGCTCGTCCTTCCCGAGCACGAAGACACGTCCGCCACCTCATGACGCAGACCGCCGCCCCTTCTGCAGAAGCTGCCGCTCCCGGCTGTCGTGCCGGTTGCGGCGGCTGCTGCATCGCCCCCTCGATCTCGAGCCCGATTCCCGGCATGCCCAATGGCAAGCCGGCGGGGGTGCGTTGCGTGCAGCTGGATGACGACAATCTGTGCAAGCTGTTCGGCACGCCGCAGCGCCCGACGGTATGCGGCGACTTCGATTTCGATCACGAGTTGTGTGGCGATTCCCGCGAAGAGGCCCTGCGCCTGATCGGCGAGTGGGAGCGCCTGACGTAAAAAGCGCTTCCTGAGGGAGGTGCTCAGCTCACTCGCCGAAGAAGTTGAAGGGCCTGGCGGCACCGTCGCTGCGACAGGCCAGCAAGGCTGCATTCAGCTGGCGGGAATCCTCAAGCGGCAACGCAGCCACCATCCCTTCCTGCTCCTGGCCCTGCCCATCCAGCGGTGCAATCAGCTCAAGCCGCGAATCCTCGCGCCAACTGGACGGCGCAAGCTCGGCACGCCCATTGGCGCGGTTATAGCTGCGCCAACCATCCTGGGTGTGAAAGATGCCCTTGATGCGCCACTCGCGCGGCAGGCCATCCAGCCATTGGGTCAGCTGATCGAGATCGAAGACCTCGCTTGCGGCGATTCGCCAGCCCAGGCTGGCATGCTCAAGCCCCTCGGCCTGTTCGATCACCGGTGCGCCGGGCAGCGGCATCATGTCTGAGGCGGACGTCTCATCACTGGCCTGCGCCAGACGCGCCCTATCCCGCGCAGCGCGATGGGCGGCCGGCATGCTGATCTCGGGCTGGTCTTCACGCGCTGCGCTTACCTGCCCGCCGCCCTGGCGCTGAGGCGCGCGTTCTGCTGACAGCAGCCAATCGATCAGTGCGACCTTCTGACCGGCCATGCGGGCCTGCGGCGACTGGCTTTCGCCGTCGGCTCTGCCCAGTTCACCGATCCAGCGCTTGCGCGGCCACATCCCCGCCAGAAACTCATGCGCGGCCGCCAGCTGCTGATCGCTCGCCAGATCACGCTTGCTGAGCACCACGCCGCCCGCCAGCGTCAGTTGATCCTGGAAGGTGCCGTGTTCGCGCGTGCGGGTATCGTCCAGTGCGCGCGGGTCCAGCAGGGTGATGACTTCCTCGAGCGCAAGCGCCGAGGCCAGCCCCTCACTGCGCAGCACATCGATCAGCCCCGCCGGATGCCCCAGCCCCGAAGGTTCGATGATCAGACGATCAGGTCGCGTCTGATGGATCAAACTGACCAGCCCCGCCTGCAGCACGAAGGCCAGCTGGCAGCACAGACACCCGCCGGGCAGCCCCTTGACGCTGACATCCTCGCGCCCGGCAAACAGTGCCTGATCGATTCCCACCTGCCCGAACTCATTGACCAGGATCGCCCAGTGCTCATCCGCCGGCTTGGCCGCGACCAATGCCTGGATGAAACTGCTCTTGCCCGTTCCCAGAAAGCCGGTGATCAGATGCACCGGAATCGGAGCTGGTTCCGTCGGGGCGTCGCCACTTCTGGCGCCGCGTGAAGCCACAGACATGCTGAAATCTCCGCAAGATGAAGGACGTGCAAAAGGTTATAGAGTAACAAAAACCGGCCGGCGACGAAGTCTCGTCAAGCGAATCCGGCTTTCTGGCGTGACGCGATCTGGCGGACGGCAAGCTGCAACAAGGGGGGAGACAAGGAGGGAGATACGCAAAACCCCTCGCCACCAGGGGTGACGAGGGGTTTGAGGCTGACACTCGGCCCTGACTGACGCGTGCGATCAGGCAGCGCGGGTCAGGATACGACGCGCCACGTCCGGCGTGATATCGCCGTGCTCACCGATGGCGGTGAAGCCGTGACGGGTCAGGTTGTCGACCAGCTGATCGATGCTGTCGGCACTGATACCGGCTTCGCTCAACGACACCGGCGCGCCCAGACGAGTGAAGAAGTCACGGGTCTTGTCGATGGCGGCGCGCGCGACGCTCTCCTCATCGCCCTCCAGCGCCCAGACGCGGCGACCGTATTGCGCCAGTTTGGCACGCTTGGCCTCGAACAATTCTTCCCACAGCGCCGGCATCACGATGGTCAGGGTGCGACCATGATCGACACCGTGCAGTGCGGTGATCTCGTGACCGATCATGTGGGTGGCCCAGTCCTGCGGCACGCCACGCCCGATCAGGCCGTTGAGGCCCAGGTTGGCGGCCCACATGATGTTGGCGCGCACGGCCAGATCATCCGGCTGACTCAGCACCTTGGGGCCTTCCTCGATCAGCGTCATCAGCAGCCCTTCGGAGAAGCGGTCCTGCACCGGCGCATTGACCGGATAAGTCAGGTACTGCTCGCTGACGTGGATGAAGGCATCGACGACGCCATTCACGCTCTGACGCTCCGGCAGGGTCAGGGTGGTGGCCGGGTCCAGCACCGCGAAGCGCGGGTAGGCCAGCTCACTGAACATCGGCAGCTTGTCGTGGGTCTCGTAGTTGGTGACCACGGCGTTGCCATTGGACTCGGAGCCGGTGGCCGGCAGTGTCAGCACCACACCCAGCGGCAGCGCCGTCTCGGGGTGCTTGCCCTCGGCGAGAATCTCCCACGGATCACCGGCATGACAGGCGGCGAGCGCGAGGAACTTGCTGCCATCGGCGACGCTGCCACCTCCGACGGCCAGCAGATAATCGATCTTCTCGCGCTTGATGACTTCCAGGGCTTCGAGCAGGGTGTGATAGCTCGGGTTCGGCTCGATGCCGCCGAAGCTCCACCACTGACGGCCTTCCAGTGCGGCTTCGATCTGATCCATCACGCCGTTGCGCTTGATCGACCCACCACCGTAGGTGACCAGCACGCGGGCATCCGCCGGAATCTCGTCACGCACCTTGGCGATCTGGCCGGCACCGAAGTGCACGCGGGTCGGGTTCTGATAGGTAAAGTCCTGCATGATGCTCTCCTCGCGAAGTCAGGGGCGACACGGCTACATGAGATGACAGGGCCGTGGTCAGGCGCCACCTGACACAGAGTGATATGTGGGCAAATGACAGATAAACGCGACGACGACGCCACCTGCCCACGAACGATGGTCTGCATTCTAGAGCAGTGAACAAGACCAAAGTAGAGCGCAGACCGCACGTCTTTGGTTCGTGAGAGTCACCAATACTGATGACCAGTGATATTTGACGACCAGTAATGCGTGATGAACAGGAATGCGTGATGGCAAACGCTTGGCCACCCACGCAAAAGGCCCGCCGCAGCGAGCCTTTCGTGACTGCCTGAGCAGCGCGCATACGCGCGGCGTCAGGTGTTCGGGTCTTCAGCCCGGAGCTTCAGTAATGCTGTCGCAGCTCTCAGCACTCAGTTCTAAGATCAGAGACGCACCAGCATCTTGCCCTTGTTGGCACCCGAGAACAGCTTGAGGAAAGCGTCCGGCGTCTGCTCGAGCCCTTCTTCCACCGTCTCTTCGTAGTCGATATCGCCCTTGGCGACCTGCGGCCCTACCTCTTCGAGGAAGCGGCTGTAGTTCTGCCAGTGATCGAAGACGATGAAGCCTTGCATGCGCGCACGGCGGATCAGGATCATCGAGATATTCGAGGGGCCAGGCGCCGCCTCGGTATCGTTGTAGCTGGAGATCATGCCGCAGACGGCGATGCGTGCGCCGACATTCAGGTTGTTCAGCGCCGCCACCAGGCAGTCACCGCCGACATTCTCGTAGTAGACATCGAAGCCGTCCGGGCAGGCTTCCTTGAGCGCCTTCGTCAGCTGCTCGGCGTCCTTGCCCTTGTAGCTGACCGCCTTGACGCCCCGCGCTTCCAGCCAATCGAGCTTCTCCTGGCTGCCGGCGATGCCGACGACAGTGCCGCCCTTGGCCTTGGCCAGCTGCACGGCGAGCGAGCCGACCGCACCGGAGGCCGCGCTGACCAGCACGTTATCGCCCTCTTTCATCTCGGCGATGATGTTGAGGCCGGTCCAGGCGGTCATGCCCGGCATGCCCAGCACGCCCAGGTAGGCCTGCTCCGGCACCTCGATGCTCGGCAGCGGCTCGACCTGGTCACCAGAGAGCTGTGCGATATCACGCCAGCCGCCCATGTGACGCACCTTGTCGCCGTTCTTGAAGCGAGAGTCACGTGACTCGATCACTTCACCGACGGCTGCGCCCTGCAGCGGCTCATTGAGCTCGAAGGGGTCGATATAGGTCTTCACGCCGCTCATGCGGCCACGCATGTAGGGATCGACGGACAGCCAGCTGTTGCGAATGCGCACCTCGCCTTCGCCGAGCTCGCTCAGCTCCTCTTCGCGCAACTGGAACAGGTCGCGTTCCGGGGTGCCTTTCGGATAGTCGGTGATCGTGTAATAGCGTGTCTGCATGCAATGCTCCTTGCGAATGATCTGCTCAAACGACATGTGATCAGAACCGTCATCAGGCCGCTGGGCCGTGGCCTCAACCCTGTGACGACTGGCCGCCGCAAGCGTTGCTCGGCGACGAAGTGCTCCCAGATTACGCGCGCTCCCGATATCACACCAATGACAGAAACTGAATCCCGGTATGCATGAGACTGATATCATGTGCGGTTGAAACTGCACGCTTTCATCCCAGTGACTGGGTCGCTTCACTACCGGGAACCGCTTGCCATGCACCTGGCTGAACTTGCCCGCCATGATCTCAATACGCTGGTCGCGCTGCATACGCTGCTGGAAACCCGCAGCGTGTCGCGGGCCGCTGAGCGCCTCAACCTGAGCCAGCCTGCGGTGTCCCGCACCCTGGGCCGGCTGCGCGAGGCCTTTGATGACCCCCTGTTCGTGCGCGCGCAACGCGGTCTGCGCCCCACCGCCCGCGCAGAGGCCCTCAGACAGCCCCTCGCCCGCCTGCTGCAGGAGCTGGGCGCCCTGCTGGCACCGCCCGAGTTCTCGCCTGGAGATAGCCAACGTCGCTTTCAGCTGGCCACCACCGATTACGGCATGCACGCCTTCGTGGCGCCCCAGATCGCCCCGCTGCACGAGCAGGCGCCCGGCATCCGTCTGGATATCCAGGCCTATGGCGGCAATGTCGAACAGCAGCTGGAAGAAGGCGGGCCGGAGCTTGCGATGTGCGTGCCCACCGCCAGGGTGCCGGCCGGCGTGCATGGTCGCGAGATCGGGGATGACCAGTTCGTCTGCGTGATGCGCAAGGACCATCCGCTGGCAGCGAAGGAGGCCTTGAGCCTGGAGGACTTCCTCGCCGCCAGCCACCAATTGATCAGCATGGGTGGTGATGAGCGAGGCGCAGTGGACCTCAAGCTGGCGGAACTGGGACTGAGTCGCCAGGTCGTCATGCGCCAGCCCCATTTTCTGGCCGCCTTCAGCGTCAGCTGCCACAGCGACCTGCTGCTGTGCGTGCCGGGCTGTCTGGCCATCAGCATGCTCGATCAACTGCCGCTGGCCCTGCGTCCGCTGCCCATCACCCTCAACCGCTTCTCCTACTGGCTGGTGTGGCACGAACGCCTGCATCATGACGCTGGCCACCGCTGGCTGCGCCAGACGCTCTCCACGGGCATTCAGGCCCGTCACCGCGAACTCTCCCAGCGCCTGCGCCAGCGGCTGGGCTCGTGACTTGATACAAGACTCGTGTCCTGACGCCAAGCTCGTGACCTGACGCCACACCCGCACGCAGCCTGGCGGCCTGAGCTTCGATACCTGAGCCTGCGAGGCTTGAACCCAATGACTTGAACCAATGGCTTGAACCAATGGCTTGAACCAATGGCTTGAACCAAAAAAAGACCGCCACCCCAAGGGGTGACGGTCTCATTGGCAGGGAAAGCTGCCCACGCCAGTAGCCTGGCTCATTTGCGCTCGATCAGTTGCGCTCGATCTCGGCACGCTCACGCAGAGATTCCTGCAGGCCCGTGACAGCGGCCTGAGCGCGCAGACGCGTGGCCAGACGCGAGAGGAACTGGTCCATCTCGCCCGGCTCGGCCTCGCCGATCTCGGTCAGAGCGATCAGCGCGATGCCACCACTGAGCGACGCCTTGCCGTAGACCGGCTGGCCATCCTGCGGGTGCGCCAGCGTGAAGGCCTGCTTGACCAGACTCTGCGGCAGCTGGGTGCTGGCCTGACGGCTGACGTCATCAGCCTGCTGCCAGTCGATCCCCTCGAGTGATCCACCCTGGCGCAGCGTCTCCAGACGCTTCTCGGCCAGTGCTTCGAGTGCCTTGGCAGTCTTGTCGGCCTTGGCTTCGCGCTGAACCTGCTGCTTGACCTCATCCAGCGCCAGCGTAGTGGCCGGACGCTGCTCGAGAACGCGCAGCACCAGACGACGGCTGTCATCCAGTTCGATGACGTCACTGTTGTAGCCCTCTTCCAGCACTTCGTCACCGAAGGCTGCCGCCATCACACCCGGCTCGGACAGCAGTTCGTCATCATTTTCCTGCGCGACCCAGTCGGTCTTCTTCAGCGGCAGGTCCAGATCCTCGGCGACGCTGGCCAGATCATCCGCCGCGAAGCTCTCATCTTTCAGCTGCTGCGCCTTCTCGTTGAAGGTATCGCGGGAAGCGGCCTGACGGGCTTGCGTCAGCAGCTCGTCGCGCATGTCCTCGAAGGGTGCGATGTCCAGACCGGTCACCTTGATCAGGTGCAGGCTGTCGCCGGTATCGACGATATCCGAGACCTGACCTTCATCCAGTGCGAAGGCCGCGTCATCGAAGTCTTCACCGAAGATACCGCGGGTGATCACGCCAAGCTCACCGCCGTCCTCGGCCGTGGAGCTGTCTTCGGAGACCTCGGCCGCTACCTTGGCGAAGTCTTCGCCGTTGGCGAGTGCGTCACGTGCGCCCTCGAGCTTGGCACGTGCCGCCGCATCATCGTCACCCTTCTCGACCATGATGTGCGCGATTTCCCGCGGCGCGTCGGCACGCTTGGCCGCATATTCAGCCTTCAGCGTGTCTTCGCTGATATCGCCACCGCTGGCCAGCTCATTCTGGTCCAGCAGCACGTAGGCCAGCTTGACCTGTGCCGGGCGGCGGTAGTTGTCTTGGTGGCTGTCATACCAGGCCTTGAGCTCGTCTTCGCTGACCGTCACCGGCGCATCGAGGTCCGCACTGCTCAGCGTGGCATGGCGGAAGGTGCGCGTCTGACGCTGCAGCTGGCTGAGCTTCTCTTCTTCGCCCGGCAGCACGAAGGCACTGGCGGCAAAGCCGTCGGTCAACTGCTGGCGCAGGGTGTCGCTGCTCAGCTGCTGGCGGAAGGAGGTGGGAGAATAGCCGGCGCTGGCCAGACGATTGCGGAACAGGTCGGCATCGAAGCGTCCCTTGTCGTCCTGAAAGTCCGGAATGCTCACGATCAGTTGATCGAGCTGCGCATCGGACATGTGCAGGCCGCCTTCCTCGGCGTATTGATCCAGCAGGCGGGAATCGATCATCTGGTTGATGATCTGATTGCGTGCTTCGCGCTCCTGTTCCGGCGCTACCTGGCCAGAACGGATGGCACGCTGGACTTCGGTTTCCACCGCCTGACGGCTGATGGTATCGCCATTGACCGTGGCCACGTCGTCACTGCTGGCAGTGAAGGCGCCAATGATCGACTCAACACCAAAGAAGGCAAAGGTGACGACAATGAAACCAACGATCGTCTTGGCCACCCAGCCATGCGACCGGTCTCGAATTCGTTGCAGCATGCAGGCCTCGAACTACAGGGATTGGAATGGCCACAAGGGCCGCGACTCAGTGACTGATGATTATACGCATGCCGCAGACAGATGCAGGTGACTTTGCACGACTGACTGACTCGCCAGGGTCATCGAGCGCTTGCGCCCTGCCGACATGGCCGGGTTCAGCCACAAAAAAAGCGCATCGCCAGGCGATGCGCTTCGATGTTCTGGTGCCGGTTCGGCAGTCATCAGACCACTCCCGAACCGGTACCGCGCCACCGGGTGCCTGCGAAGCAGGCAGACCTCAGTTGACGGCGTCTTTCAGTGCCTTGCCAGCCTTGAAGCTCGGCACCTTGGCAGCACTGATCTCGATCGGAGCGCCAGTCTGCGGGTTACGGCCAGTACGTGCAGCACGTTCCTTGACAATAAAGGTGCCGAACCCGACCAGTGCCACGGTCTCACCCTTCTTCAGGCTATCAGTGACGGTGTCGACCATCGCATCGAGTGCACGGCTAGCTGCTGCTTTCGGAATATCGGCAGATGCAGCAATGGCTTCGATCAGCTCGGATTTATTCACTCTTCACCCCTTGAATTTGCAAAAATTACCAGAAATCAGCGCGAAAATTACGGGTGCTAAACGCGATCGCGACGAAGCGGAGTTTATAGCAACGCCCTCAAACGACTGTCAAGCAACCTCACGCGCAAAACCGCACCACGCCGCCGTTTCGACAGCGGCATGGCCAAAAAAATCCCGTCAATGTGTACTGATCATTGTCTGACGACCACTGGCATCGTCTGAACGAGAATCGTCCTTCTCAGCAGTAGACTTTTCTGCTAGAGCCACCTCAAGCACTTCGTCGATCCAGCGCACCGGCCGAATATCGAGTGCATCCTTGATGGTATCCGGAACCTCCTTGAGGTCACGGCGATTTTCCTCGGGAATCAGCACAAGCTTTATACCACCGCGTCGCGCCGCCAGCAATTTCTCCTTGAGGCCACCGATCGGCATGACTTCGCCGCGCAGGTTGACCTCACCGGTCATTGCCACATCACAGCGCACGGGGCGTCCACAGTAAGCGGATACCATCGCGGTGACCATGGCAGCGCCCGCACTGGGGCCGTCCTTGGGCGTGGCGCCTTCCGGCACGTGAATGTGCAGGTCTTCCTTCTCGAAGCGCTCAGCCTCGATACCGAAGGCCTCGGCACGCGCACGCACCACGGTGTGGGCCGCACTCACCGATTCCTTCATGACGTCGCCCAGTGAACCGGTCTTGCTGACACGGCCCTTGCCCGGTGTGACGACAGATTCGATGGTCAGCAGCTCACCACCGACGGAGGTCCAGGCCAGGCCAGTGACACGGCCGATCTGGTCCTCGGCATCGGCAAGGCCGAAGCTGTACTTGCGCACACCCGCGTAGCGCTCGACCTGCTCGGCCTCAAGGTGCATGGAGGACAGTGCACCCTCCTTTGCCTCGGCGACCACACGCTCACGCACGATCTTGCGGCAGACCTTGGCGAGCTGGCGCTCAAGTTCACGCACACCGGCTTCACGCGAGTAGTAACGGATCAGCTCGAGCACGGAGGCTTCGCTGAAGGTCAGCTCGCCCGGCTTCAGACCATTGGCCTTGAGCTGCTTGGGCGCCAGGTAGCGCATCGCGATGGCCAGCTTCTCGTCTTCGGTGTAACCCGGCAGACGGATGATTTCCATGCGGTCGCGCAGCGGGCCCGGAATGTTCATCGAGTTGGACGTACAGATGAACAGGGTCTCGGACAGATCGTAATCAAGCTCGAGGTAGTGATCGGCGAACTTGTCGTTCTGCTCCGGGTCAAGCACCTCAAGCAGCGCCGAGGCCGGATCACCGCGGTGGTCCATGCCCAGCTTGTCGATCTCGTCGAGCAGCACCAGCGGATTCTTCACGCCCGTCTTGGCCATGCGCTGGATGATCTTGCCCGGCAGTGCCCCGATATAGGTGCGGCGGTGACCGCGGATCTCGGACTCATCGCGCACGCCGCCCAGCGCCATACGGGTGTACTGACGGTTGGTGGCACGTGCGATGGACTTGCCCAGCGAGGTCTTGCCGACCCCCGGCGGACCGACCAGACACAGCACCGGCCCCTTGAGCTTCTTGACGCGCTTCTGCACGGCGAGATACTCGAGGATGCGTTCCTTGACCTCATCCAGACCGTAGTGGTCCTCGTCCAGCACCTTGGCGGCGTGGTCGATGTCGTGACGCACACGCGTGCGCTTCTTCCACGGCACGTCGCACAGCCAATCCAGATAGGTCCGCACCACGGTCGCCTCGGCGGAAGTCGGCCCCATCATCTTGAGCTTGTTGAGCTCCTGAGTGGCCTTCTCCTCTGCCTCCTTCGGCATGCCGGCGTCCTTGATGCGACGCTCGTACTGCTCGACCTCGTTGGGCACGTCATCCAGCTCACCCATTTCCTTCTGGATGGCCTTCATCTGCTCATTGAGGTAGTACTCGCGCTGCGACTTCTCCATCTGCTCCTTGACGCGGGTACGAATGCGCTTCTCGACCTGCAACAGGTCGATCTCCGCTTCGATCAGCGTCATCAGGTGCTCGATGCGGTCACGCACCTTGTCCATCTCGAGCAGCGCCTGCTTGTCATTGATGCCCAGCGACAGATGCGCGCTGATGGTGTCCACCAGACGGCTCGGGTCTTCAATGCCCTGCAGGCTGCCCAGCACTTCGTTGGGCACCTTCTTGGAAAGCTTCACATACTGCTCGAACTGGTTGAGCAGCACGCGCACCAGGGTTTCCTGCTCTCGCTCGGACAGCGGCTGGCTGTCACGCAGCGCGACGTCGGCGATGCTGTGGCCGTCGTCGTGCAGGCGAATCGCCTGGATATCGGCGCGCGAACTGCCCTCGATCAGCACCTTGACGGTGCCATCGGGAAGCTTGAGCAGCTGCATGATGTCGGCAACGGTGCCGATGGCGAACAGGTCTTCCGCCGTCGGGTCGTCCTGGCTGGCTTCACGCTGCGCCGCAAGCAGGATCTTCTTGTCGCCTTCCATGGCCACTTCGAGGGCCTGGATCGACTTTTCCCGGCCGACGAACAGCGGAATCACCATCTGGGGATAGACCACCACATCCCGCAGCGGCAGCAGCGGAAGTGTCAGGGTCTGATCTTCGTTCTGCTCCATGGCAGACGTTCCTCGGTATTCTGTGGGTGGGCCGCCTCACACGGCACTTTGATACTGAGACCATGGGGGCAAGGTCATGATTTTGCAATGATCCCGACACGCCTGGCGGTAACTCAACGCTGAATGAAGCCGTGCGTGACCCGCGAATGCATCACAGTAAGGATGGTTTGCGAGCGCAAACGCAACGGGGGGCCTTGCGGCCCCCCGTTGGTGCGACTCAGGCCCGGACGTTTCAGCCGTCCTTGCCGGCCACCTTGCCCTGACTCTCTTCGTTCTTGGAGTAGATCAGCAGCGGCTTGCTGTCGCCGGCAATCACCGACTCATCCACCACCACCTTGCTGACACTCTCCTCGGACGGGATGTCATACATGGTGTCGAGCAGCACGGACTCGAGGATCGAGCGCAGACCACGTGCGCCGGTACGACGCTCGATGGCCTTGCGAGCCACGGCACGCAGCGCATCTTCGCGCAGGTCCAGCTCGACATCTTCCATCTCGAACAAGCGCGAGTACTGCTTGACCAGCGAGTTCTTCGGCTCGGTCAGAATCTGCACCAGGGCATCTTCGTCCAGCTCGGTCAGTGTCGCGATGACCGGCAGGCGGCCAACGAACTCGGGAATGAGACCGAACTTGACCAGATCACCCGGCTCGACGTCTGCCAGCACGCGACCCACGGTCTTCTCGTCCTGCTTGCTCTTGACCTCGGCATTGAAGCCGATGCCGCCCTTCTCGGCGCGTTCGCGGATCACCTTGTCCAGGCCAGCGAAAGCACCGCCGACGATGAACAGGATGTTGCCGGTATTCACCTGCAGGAATTCCTGCTGAGGGTGCTTGCGACCGCCCTGCGGCGGCACCGAGGCAGTGGTGCCCTCGATCAGCTTGAGCAGTGCCTGCTGCACGCCTTCACCCGAGACATCACGCGTGATGGAGGGGTTGTCGGACTTGCGTGAGATCTTGTCGATCTCATCGATGTAGACAATGCCACGCTCGGCCTTCTCGACATCGTAATCGCATTTCTGCAGCAGCTTCTGGATGATGTTCTCGACGTCCTCACCGACATAGCCCGCTTCGGTCAGGGTGGTCGCATCCGCGATGGTGAACGGGACGTTCAACAGGCGCGCCAGCGTCTCGGCCAGCAGCGTCTTGCCGCTACCGGTCGGGCCGATGAGCAGGATGTTGGACTTGCCCAGTTCCACTTCATCCGCGGCCTTCTGACCGGCGCGCAGACGCTTGTAGTGGTTGTACACCGCCACGGACAGCACACGCTTGGCGCGGTCCTGGCCGATCACGTAATCGTCGAGAGTGGAACGAATCTCACGCGGCGCCGGCAGGCGATCATCATCACCTTCGGCGTCGGCTTCGAGGACCTCTTCGCGAATGATGTCATTGCACAGATCGACACATTCGTCGCAGATGTAGACGGAAGGTCCCGCGATCAGCTTGCGCACTTCATTCTGGTTCTTGCCACAGAAGGAGCAGTACAGCAGTTTGCCGTTCTCGTCCTTGCCTTTGCCGTCAGCCATTCGCGTACCTCTCAATGGCGGCGACTCCCCGGGGAGCCGCCGGAAATGCATGTTTGCCGACGTCAGGTCAGCCGTTTACGCGGATCACTCCACGTCGGGACGGCGTTCCAGCACGGCATCGATCAGGCCGTACTCCACTGCCTGATTGGCCGCCATGAAGTTGTCACGGTCGGTATCATTGGCAATGGTGTCGAAGTCCTGGCCAGTGTGGTGCGCGAGAATGCGATTGAGCTTCTCACGGATGGTCAGGATTTCCTTGGTGTGAATCTCGATATCCGTGGCCTGACCCTGATAGCCGCCCAGCGGCTGGTGGATCATGACGCGGGAATTCGGCAGCGCGTAGCGCTTGCCGGCGGCACCGCCTGCCAGCAGCAAGGCACCCATGCTGGCTGCCTGGCCGATGCACACGGTGGACACGTCGGGCTTGATGAACTGCATGGTGTCGTAGATCGCCATCCCTGCAGTCACGGAGCCACCCGGCGAGTTGATGTACAGATGGATGTCCTTGTCCGGGTTTTCAGACTCGAGGAACAACAGCTGAGCCACGACCAGATTGGCCATGTAATCCTCAACCGGACCCACAAGGAAGATCACCCGTTCCTTCAGCAGGCGGGAATAGATGTCATAGGCCCGTTCGCCGCGAGCATTCTGCTCGACAACCATCGGAACCAGACCGCCAGCATTCTTGATGTCGAAGTCGTTCATGGGGGCTTCCTTCATCCGATGACATTGATATCCATTGAGCATGCCACTTTACCCCGCCCACTGACCAGAGACCCGGCCGTAGCCGGGTCCTGGTCTAGCAAGCACTAGGGGTCAACCAAGCTTCAGGCTTGCTCGCCTTCGGCTTCAGCAGACTCTTCTTCTGCTTCTTCCTGCTGCTGTGCAGCCTGCAGGGCTTCCTGGTAGGACATGGCAACGTCCTTAACCTGAGCCTGTGCCAGCAGCTTGTCAACGGCCTTCTCTTCAAGCAGCACGGACTTGAGCTGGTTGCGAGCCTGTTCGTTGGAACCATAGTACTCGGTGACCTGAGCCGGGTCCTGGTACTGCTGAGCCATTTCTTCAACGCGAGCATTCAGCTCTTCGTCGCTGACGTCCATCTCGTTGCTGCTGACGACTTCGCTGAGCAGCAGGCCAGTCTTGACGCGCTGGACCGCCTGGTCCTGGAACAGCTCGCCCGGCAGCTGGGAGACGTCGAAGTCTTCGCCCAGACCGAACTGCTGTGCAGCCTGACGCTTCAGACCGTCGATTTCCTGGTCGGCCAGAGCCTGCGGCACGAGGATGTCGTTGGCCTTGGTCAGTTCGGCCAGCACCTGCTGCTTGACGCGATTCTCGATCGCGTTCTTCAGCTCACGCTGCATGTTCTTCTTCACTTCCACCTTGAAGCTTTCAACATCGGCAGCTTCCAGACCGAACTGGGCGATGAACTCCTCGTTCACTTCCGGCAGTTCCTGAGCCTTGACGGCGTGGACCTTGACCTTGAAGGTCGCTTCCTGACCGGCGAGGTGCTCGGCCTGGTAGTCAGCCGGGAAGGAAACCTTGACTTCCTTGTCGTCGCCGGCAGCAGCGCCGACCAGCTGTTCTTCGAAGCCCGGGATGAAGCTGTTGGAGCCCAGCACCAGCTCGTGACCTTCTGCCTTGCCGCCTTCGAAGGCCTCTTCACCGAGGAAGCCTTCAAAGTCGATCTTGACCTGGTCGCCGTCGGCGGCAGCGCGCTCGACGTCGGTCCAGGAGGCGTTCTGCTTGCGCAGGGTCTCGATCATCTCTTCGACGTCGGCGTCGGTCACTTCAGCCTGCGGACGCTCGATTTCAGCGCCTTCGATCGGCTTCAGTTCGATTTCCGGGTAGATTTCCAGAGTCGCGACGAACTCCAGATCCTTGCCGGCTTCATCGACGGTCGCGTCGATCTTCGGCCAGCCAGCCGGGTTCAGTTCGTTTTCGGTGACGGCGGTCACGTAATGCTGGCGCATGATCTCGCCAACGATTTCGTTGCGCACGTCCTTGCCGTAACGCTGTTGCACCACTGCCATCGGCACGTGGCCCTTGCGGAAGCCGTTCAGACGAACGGTCTTGGCGGTTTCCAGAAGACGGGCGTTGACGGCCTGGTCGACTTCAGAAGCCGGCACCGTGATGGTGACCGTGCGCTCGATCGGAGAAGTCGTTGCGACAGAAGCTTGCATGAAAGTTCCTCTACCCACTGGTGGCGTTCGAATCATAAAGGCGAAGATTGTAGAAACCCCGCCACGCGCTGGCAAGCGCGGATATGACCCTTTCATATGGTGCCTTGGTCCAAGTTATTCAAGGACCCCGGCCATTTTCTGCTCCACCTACCCGCCAGACAGGCACCTGGAGCGCCCGGCAACCCGGAATCGTCATGCATGGAGCAGTGCGAAAAAACCAAAAAAAAGGAGGAGAAAGCCATTGGCCTTCTCCCCCTTTTGCGGCATGCCGCCCGCCCAAGTGGGCCAGGCAGCATCCTGATATTCATCGAGACGTGGGGTGGATGATGGGGTTCGAACCCACGACCACCGGAGTCACAATCCGGGGCTCTACCACTGAGCTACACCCACCACTTCTGGAGGTTGGACAGAAAGCCTGCCGTCTCCATCTCGTTGATACTGCTCAAGCTGACATGCAATGGGGTGGATGATGGGGTTCGAACCCACGACCACCGGAGTCACAATCCGGGGCTCTACCACTGAGCTACACCCACCACTGCATGAACATCTTCACATCGTCTGGTCGCAGTCATCAGGCTCAATGAAGAGCATTCCGACATCCACTTCGATGACAAACGTCATCTCGATGGCACGCCCAGCAGGACTCGAACCTGCAACCTACGGCTTAGAAGGCCGTTGCTCTATCCGGTTGAGCTATAGGCGCAGAAACTAATGCTGCGAGTCAACCTCCGGACAAAGCCCTGAATACTGTTTCAGAAGACCGAAGCCTTGCGATACGTTGTATTCAAGTGGTCGGGATAGAGGGATTCGAACCCCCGACATCCTGCTCCCAAAGCAGGCGCGCTACCAGACTGCGCTATATCCCGAAACCGTCTTCAACCGACCGTCGAACCCCGTCGATGCGAGGCGTATTCTACCGAACTTTCGTCTGCGGTCAAGCCCTTACGTGAATTCTTTCCAAAAGAATCGTTTGCCCCCTCGCGCTGTCATGCCAATGTCATGTCATGGGCTTTCATCCCTGCAGCCTCCAACATCTCTCCTTGCTGATAGAAGGCGCCACGCCTGTCATCGCTTCTGCCGCTGACGCAGTGATGACTTGCGACGGCTGAGCGCCGCCGGTGGACTGACTATCGTCTTCACGCCTTCTGCCTCTCTGCCATCCGCCCTCTCCCATCTGCCCCAGCCTTCTCCTTACCCCGCTCTCTGCTTCACCCTTTGTCTCCCCCCTTGCTTCTACCTCTGCTTGCGCCTCTACAGAGGGAGCGTCAAGGCGACAACCGCATGGCATGACCCCACTCTTGCCTGTGACTTGGCGCCGTCATCTGACCTGCGAATGCCTGCGAAAGACCTGACACCCATGACAGCTTTCGACCAAGGTCGTCATTCGGCGTTGACTGGAGGGCAAGGCATGCGAAAATTGGCCATCGTTGTCCCTCCTGCATTTATCGCCCACGAGAAGGAATGATCGCTGATGTCAGCACAACTGATAGATGGCAAGGCCATTGCCGAACGCGTACGCCAACAGGTAGGCCGTCAGGTCGATGCGCGTCGTGATGCCGGTGAACGTATTCCGGGGCTTGCCGTCGTGCTGGTCGGTGAAGACGCGGCGTCCGAGGTCTATGTCCGCAACAAGCACCTCGCCTGCGAGAAGGCTGGCATTCTCTCCACCCAGCACCGCCTGTCCGCTGACACCACGCAGCAGGAACTGGAAGCTCTGGTCGACCAGCTGAATGACGACACCAGCATCGACGGCATCCTGGTGCAGCTGCCGCTGCCGGCGCATCTCGATTCACGCCCGATTCTCGAGCGCATTCGTACCGACAAGGACGTGGACGGCTTCCACCCCTACAACCTCGGTCGTCTGGCGCAGCGCCTGCCGGTAATGCGCCCCTGCACTCCCAAGGGCATCATGACGCTGCTGTCCGAGAGCGGCCTGCAGGTGCGCGGCATGGACGCCACCATCGTGGGCGCCTCCAACATCGTCGGTCGCCCGATGTCACTGGAGCTGATGCTGGCCGGCTGTACCACCACCGTCTGCCACCGCTTCACCAAGGACCTGGAGAGCAAGGTCCGCCAGGCAGACCTCGTCGTGGTCGGCGTCGGCAAGCCGGGCCTGGTCAAGGGGGAGTGGATCAAGGAAGGCGCCATCGTCATCGATGTGGGCATCAACCGCCTCGACAACGGCTCGCTGGTCGGTGACGTGGAGTTCGCCCCGGCGGCGGAGCGCGCAGGCTGGATCACGCCGGTTCCGGGCGGCGTCGGCCCGATGACCGTTGCCTCGCTGCTGGAGAACACCCTGTTCGCCGCCGAGCTGCACGATGCCCAGCTGGCCGGCAAGTAAGCACGCACCCTCTCGCTGACACCTCCCCCGGCCGCGGGGCATCGCATGACAGGATGCCCCGCAGGCCCTGCTTCAGGATTTCACCATGTCCCTCAAGACACTTGGCATCATCGGCGCCATGGCCGAGGAAGTCGCCATCCTCGCCGAGCTGCTGGAAGACAGCACCACGACTCAACATGCCGGCTCCACCTTCCACGTCGGCCAGCTGCACGGTCTCAAGATCGTGCTGCTGCAGTCCGGCATCGGCAAGGTCAATGCCGCCGTGGGCGCCTGCCAGCTGATCGAGCGCTACCAGCCGGACGCCATCATCAACACCGGTTCCGCCGGGGGCTTCGCCTCTGATCTGGAGATCGGCGACGTGGTCATCTCCAGCGAAGTGCGTCACCACGACGTCGATGCCGTGGTGTTCGGCTACGAATACGGCCAGGTGCCGCAGATGCCGGCCGCCTACCCGTCAGACCCGGCACTGGTGAAGATCGCGCGTGAGTGCGTCGAAGCCCAGGGCGAGATCAAGGCGCGTGAAGGCCTGATCTGCACCGGCGACATCTTCATGGCAGACCCGGAACTGGTCGCACTGACTCGCTCACGCTTCCCGGACATGCTGGCCGCCGAGATGGAAGCCGCCGCCATCGCCCAGACCTGCTTCGTCTATGAGATGCCGTTCGTGGTCATCCGTGCGCTGTCTGACATCGCCGGCAAGGACAACAACAGCCAGTCCTTCGAGGAATTCCTGCACGTCGCCGCGCGTCAGTCCTCGCGCATAGTCGAGGCCATGGTCAAACGCCTCGCCAGCTGATCAGCAGCCGCCCGACGGCGACCCCGCCCGACTGGCCATAAAAAACCGCCGCCCCTCTCGGGGCGGCGGTTTTTTTCGCGGTGACATTTTCGCGGCGACAATGCGTCATGCCAACGGCATCAGCCTTCCAGCACCCAGGTCGTCCCCTCGCGGGAATCCTTGAGGATGATGCCCTGAGCGGCCAGCTCGTCACGGATACGGTCAGCACCCGCGAAATCCCTGGCCTTCTTGGCGGCAGCACGCGCCTCGATCTGCGCCTGAATCTCGTCTTCCGACAACGCCAATGCGGCAGTATCGCCCTTGAGGAAGACCGCCGGGTCCTGGCCGAACAGCCCCAGCAGGCCGCCCAGCGCGGTCAACTCGAAGGCCAGCGCCGGCGCCTGCTGCGGTGCCTCCTTCTTGGCACGGTTCAGCTCGCGAGCCAGCTCGAACAACACCGACAGCGCACCGGCCGTATTGAAGTCGTCATCCATGGCAGCCACGAAGCGTGCCCGCCAGTCGCCTGACACCTCGCCCTGTTCGGGCGTGACGTTCTCCAGCGCATTGTAGAAGCGCTCCAGCGAACGACGCGCCTCATCCAGCGAGTTGGCTTCATAGCTGATCGCGCTGCGGTAGTGGCTGGCCACCAGCAGGTAACGCACCACTTCCGGGTTGTGCTGCTCCAGCACATCACGGATCGTGAAGAAGTTGCCCAGCGACTTGGACATCTTGTCCTGCCCGACACGCACCGCGCCGGCGTGCATCCACACATTGGCATACTGCTGGCCAGTGGCGGCTTCGGACTGGGCGATCTCGTTCTCGTGATGCGGGAAGGTCAGGTCCGGCCCGCCGCCGTGGATATCGAAGGTGTTGCCCAGGCAGCAGGTCGACATCGCGGAGCACTCGATATGCCAGCCCGGACGGCCCGCGCCCCAGGGAGACGGCCAGCTGGCCTCGCCCGGCTTGGCGGCCTTCCACAGCACGAAGTCGAGCGGGTCTTCCTTGGCCTCTTCCACTTCCACGCGCGCGCCGGACTGCATGTCATCGAGCTGACGGTTGTTGAGCTTGCCGTAGCCCTCGAAACGACGCACACGGTAGTAGACATCACCGTTGCTGGCCGCGTAGGCAAAGCCCTTGTCGATCAGCGTCTCGGTCATCGCGATGATATCGCCGATGTGCGCGGTCGCCCGTGGCTCGCGATCAGGGCGCAGGATCCCCAGACGCCCCTCGTCTTCATGCATCGCCTGGATCATGCGCTCGGTCAGCGCCTCGAAGGCTTCGCCATTCTCGTCGGCACGCTTGAGGATCTTGTCGTCGATATCGGTGATGTTGCGCACATAGGTGACGTCATAGCCACGCGCACGCAGGTAACGCGTGATGATGTCGAAGGCCACCATCACACGCGCATGGCCGATATGACAGAGGTCATAGACCGTCACGCCACAGACGTACATGCGCACCTTGTTGCCTTCCAATGGCACGAAGGGTGCCTTGGTCCGGCTCAGGGTACTGTAGATGGACAGTGTGCTCGCGGCATCTTCGAGTGAAATCATTCAGTCATCGCCCTTGGCTACTTTGCTGACAGTGCGCTGTCAGCCTTGCGAAATGGAGCGGCCCGCAGGCCGGTCATGCAGCTTCGTCATCGAAGGTACAGGATCAGCCTGCGGGCCGTGAAGCGGGTCAAAAGTCATGCCAGCAGACCTCCCGCAGGAGGCCTGGCTGCCATCAACCCTTCTTCTGGGCCTTGGCCCAACCGTCCTTCAGGCTGACGGTACGGTTGAAGACCAGCGCGCCATCGACGCAGTCATGGCGGTCGGCGACGAAGTAGCCGATACGCTCGAACTGGTAACGCGTTTCCGGCGCGGCATTGCGCAGGCTCGGCTCACCGAAGCCCTTGACGATGCTCAGCGAGTTCGGATTGAGGTGCTCAAGGAAGTCGACATCCTTGTCACGGTCCGGCTCGGCTTCCAGGAACAGGTTCTCGTACTGACGCACCTCGACCGGCACCGCGTGCTCGGCGCTGACCCAGTGGATGACACCCTTGACCTTGCGGCCTTCCGGGTTCTTGCCGAGGGTATCGAGGTCGACACTGCAACGCAGCTCGACGATCTCGCCGGCCTCATCCTTGATCACTTCATCACAGCGGATGACGTAACCGTTGCGCAGACGCACTTCCTTCTCGGGCGCGAGACGGAAGAACTTCTTCGGCGCATCTTCCATGAAGTCATCGGCGTCGATCCACAGCTCACGGGTCAGCGGAATCTGGCGCGTGCCCATGTCGTCACGTGCCGGATGGCCGGGCACCTCGAAGACTTCCTCGTGACCTTCCGGCAGGTTGGTCAGCACCACCTTGAGCGGATTGAGCACGCACATGGCCCGCAGTGCGTTGTCTTCCAGGTCGGAACGGATGGCGTGGTGCAGCATGCCGATCTCGACCATGCCGCCATCCGCGCGGCTCACGCCGATCATGTCGCAGAACTTGCGGATGGAAGCGGCCGTGTAGCCACGGCGACGCATGCCCGAGATGGTCGGCATGCGCGGGTCATCCCAGCCATCGACGACGCCTTCGTCCACCAGCAGCTTCAACTTGCGCTTGGAGGTGACGGTGTAATCCAGGTTCAGACGCGCGAACTCGATCTGACGCGGCGTGACCGGTACCGGCAGGTTGGCCAGGAACCACTCATACAGCGGACGATGGTCCTCGAATTCCAGCGTACAGATGGAATGCGTCACGCCTTCCAGCGCATCGGACTGACCATGCGTGAAATCGTAGGACGGGTAGATCTTCCACTTGTCGCCGGTCTGGTGATGGCTGGCATGGCGGATACGATAGAGAATCGGATCACGCAGATTGATGTTGGGCGCCGCCATGTCGATACGGGCACGCAGCACCTTCTCGCTCTCGCCGAATTCGCCCTTCTTCATGCGCTCGAGCAGATCGAGGTTTTCCTCGGGGCTACGCTCACGGTAAGGGCTCGGGCGACCCGGCTCCTTCAGCGTGCCACGATATTCACGAATCTCGTCCGGCGACAGGTCATCGACATAGGCCTTGCCTTCACGCACCAGGTGCTGGGCCCAGGCATAGAGCTGGTCGAAATAATCGGAAGCGAAGCGCACCTTGCCGGCCCACTCGAAGCCCAACCATTCGACGTCTTCCTTGATGGCGTCGATATAGGCCTGCTCTTCCTTGGCCGGGTTGGTGTCATCGAAGCGCAGGTGACAATCGCCACCGAGCTGCTGCGCCAGACCGAAGTTCAGACAGATCGACTTGGCGTGCCCGATATGCAGGAAGCCGTTGGGCTCCGGCGGGAAACGCGTGACAACCTTATCGGCACGGCCGGCCTCGAGTTCTTCGCGGATCTGGTTAAGCACGAAGTTCGGGGCGCTCTGGGTCTCGGTACTCATGAAGTTTCGCTGCACCTCTGTGTGGTTCCTGGGCGTCGTATTGCGGGTCGTCATGTGGTTGAACGAACGTGCGCAAGGACAACAAGACGGATGATCGGGGCTGCATCCACGCGCCTGCCGCCCGCTCAGGCTTTCGTGTCTGGATGCAAAGCCGCTATTATAGCGCGACGCCCGCAGGCGATGCCATGAAGCCGCGCCTGCCTGACACTTGAGCAAGACAGATGACCGGGAAGCCCGAATGATCGTTCTTCACACCAACTACGGCGATATCACCCTCGAACTCAACCACGAGAAGGCCCCGAAGACCGCGGCCAACTTCGAGCAGTACGTGCGTGAAGGCCACTACAGCAATGTCCTTTTCCACCGCGTCATTCCGGGTTTCATGGTTCAGGGCGGTGGTTTTGACACCGACTTCAACCAGAAGCCGACCAATGGCGTGATCGAGAACGAAGCCGACAACGGCCTCAAGAACGACCGCGGCACCGTGGCCATGGCTCGCACCATGGACCCGCACTCCGCCAGCGCCCAGTTCTTCATCAACGTCAATGACAACGACTTCCTGAACTTCACCAGCAAGACCAGCCAAGGCTGGGGTTACTGCGTGTTCGGCAAGGTCGTCGAAGGCATGGACGTGGTCGAGAAGATCGAAGCGGTCAAGACCACCCGTCGCGACGGCCACGCCGACGTGCCGGCGGAAGACGTGATCATCACCAGCGCTGAAATCACCGAATAAGCGATTTCGCCTGATCACGCCGCAAGGCGTGCCTGCCGCCCGGCCTTGCCTCGTGATCGCGAGTGTCAGGCTGGGCGGTTTGCGTTATGAACTCCCACGGCAGTGCGCCCTTGCGATGCCCTGCTGACCGCCCACCTTCGCGGACCCCGACCATGAACACGACTGCCACCACCCTCTTCATCTCCGACCTGCACCTGCAACCCGACACGCCCGAGATCGCCCAGGGCTTCCTCGACTATCTGGCACGTCTGGCTACCTGCCAGCCTGCCGTCGAGCGCCTGTTCCTGCTGGGTGACATCTTCGAGGTCTGGGTCGGCGATGACTATCGCAACGACTTCACCGACAGCATGAGCGCTGCGCTCAAGCGCATCGCCGAGCGCGGCACCGCGATCTTCTTCATGCACGGCAATCGCGACTTCCTGGTCGGCGAGACCTTCGCGGCCGAGGCCGGCGTGACGCTGCTGCCCGACCCGAGCGTGATCGAGCTGGACGGCGAGCGCGTGTTGCTGATGCACGGCGACAGCATGTGCACCCGCGACGAGGCCTACATGAAGTTCCGCGCCATGACCCGCGACCCTCAGTGGCAGGCGCAGATTCTGGCCATGCCGCTGGAGCAGCGTCTGGCGCTGGCCCAGTCACTGCGCATGCAGTCCGGCGAGACCAACAGCGAGAAGGACGAGGCGATCATGGACGTCACGCCCGAGGAAGTGGTGCGCGAGATGCGTGAGCACGACGTGCGCACGCTGATCCATGGCCATACGCATCGCCCGGCGGTGCATGAACTCGAGATCGATGGCGAGCCGGCGCGCCGCATCGTGCTCGGCGACTGGCGCCCGACTCAGGCCTTCGACATCATCGCCCGTGGCCGGGGGCCGGAGCTGCGTGAATTTGCGCTGCCGCTGGTGGATGCGATCACCCACGGCTGATCGCTTGCACACACCAAAAAGCCCCGCTGCCGATCACGGCAGCGGGGCTTTTCTTACGCTCTCACAGTATCAGGCGCTTCGCTGCGCCAGACGCTTCGTTCAGGCCGGGGACGACGCCTTGCGGCGCGCACGCCCCTCGGCGATCTCCACCAGCTGATGCCAGCCCAGTACCGCAGGGGCATCGGCGCTCGGCAGCTCTTCCAGCAATACCTTCAGACGCTGACACCGCTCGGCATCATGGGCATCGACCAGACGCAGCCAAGTGGCAAGCCCCATGGCCTCATGGTGAGTGTTTTCCTGCTCGATGGAGTAGGACAGCCCCTGCTCGATCAGGGAGCGCACCTTCTCCAGCGGCAGGCCCTGAGCACTGCGCAGGCTCGCGACCAGATAGCTGACTTCTGACAGGTAGAAGGAATTGCGCTCCTGGGCGACCAGCAGCACCTTCTCCATGTATTCCTCAGCGGCAGCGTGCTCGCCCAGTGCCATCACGGCGTCCATGTACCACAGGTTGGGACGCTGATGACGCTCGCGTCCGGTCAGCTCGGCGAACTCGTTCATGCTCGACTGCAGCATGGACAGGCCATCGCGGTCGCCGTTCATCGCCCGCGCCCAGCCCAGCACGCCATGCGCGGCCATGTGCCACAGGTGAAGGTCCGCTGAACGCGTCACTTCCAGGGCCCGCTCTGCGCGCTGGGTCGCCAGATGGGTGTGACCCAGCTGGCGATACAGGGAGGTGGAGAACATCAGCGCCATCGCCAGCGAACCGGGCTGACCGATCTGCTCGGCCATGCGAATCGCCGCCTCGGCCTGCTGCTCGGCCTTCACGTAGTCGCAGCGCAGGCACGATGTCCAGCTCTGCAGACAGGAAGCCGCCACCTGTGGGTGATCGCTGAACGGCAGCCATTCGAGCACCATCGGATGGTTGACCGGATCGATCTCATCCAGGTGCTCGCCCGCCACACGCACGCGACCAGTCCAGAACTCGCAGTGGGCACGCGCATAGTCAGCCAGGCGACGATAGCGATCATCGGAAAGCTCTTCCGCCAGCTCGCTGAGGCCCGAGGCCAGCGCGAAGGCATCGGCGTGGGCATGGCGCTCGCTGCAGCCGACCCACAGGCCCCATTTGACGATGAAGGCCTGCTCGAGGTCCGGCTCGTCGTCCTCGACCAGCGCCGGGCTGCTGAGCAGGTTGCGCGCCTGCACGAAGCTCTCGTGGGCGATGCGTGAGCCATGGCCTTCCAGCGCGAAGCCGGACTGGCCACGTACCGTCAGCAGGCTGACTTCGCGCTCTTCCTGGCCATCGACATGCTTGAGACAGGCCAGGCCGTTGTCCGCCATCTTGAGCGCGGTGCGGTTGGCGCTGATCTTGAGCGCCTCACGCGCCGAGAGCTCGAAGTAACGCGCGGCACGGCTGAAGTTCTGCGACTTGCGCAGGTGAACGGCGAAGTAGCCGGGGTGACGACTGATCCAGGCAGGATACTTGTCCTCGATCAGCGCGACCACCTGATGGTGAATCCGGCGCCGCACATCCCGCGGACACGACAGGTAGGCCGCTTCCTGGATCAGCTGATGGGTAAACTGGTAGTCGAATTCGCTGTCGCTGCTGCAGGCCTCGATGATCTCCAGGCGCTGCATGTTCTCGATGGCGCGCTTGAGGCGGCCCTCCTCGAACTCACAGCTCTGGCGCACGAAGCTCAGCTTGAAGACACGCCCCAATACCGCGGCGGCGTGGGCGACATCGCGCCCTTCTTCCAGCTGATCGATACGACTGGAGAGCAGGCCGATCAGGCCCTTGGGCAACTCGTCGAGCTGCACCGGACGCCCTTCGCGGCGGTCCATGTCGAGACGACGGCAGATTTCCTGCAGGTAGAGCGGCACGCCATCGCAGCGCTCGATGAGCTGACTGCGCATGCGCGGACTCAGGTGCAGGCGATAGCGACGTGACAGGTGCGACAGCAGGCGCGAGACCTGCATCGGGTCCAGGCGACCCAGTGCGATGTGCTGGTCCCAGTTGAGCTTGACCGCCAGGCTGTCGCGGCCGTTGTGGCTCGCGGCCAGCATGAAGCCGATGTTGATCGGCAGACGCGCCTGCAGGCCAGCCAGCACCTTGAGCGACGGCTCGTCGAGCCACTGCAGGTCATCGATCATCATCACCAGCGGACGCAGGCTGGCTGACTTCTCGATCACCAGATGCAGCACGCGCACGACGCGTTCGACCGTCTCGCTGGACTGGATCAGCACTTCATCTTCTGCAGTATCTTCCGCCGTGCCGAGCACCGCATGGAAAGAGAGACGCACTTCCTCGCTGATGCCCTGCAACGCCTCGGAAGACTCGAACAACTGCTCGACGCTTTCGCGATCGATATTGCCGTCCAGACGCCAGCGAATCAGCGCCGTGACGACACTGTAGGGCTCCAGCTGCGAGAGGCGCGTGGTCGGCATCCAGCACAGCCCGACATCCTGGCTCTGCTCCAGCTGACGGAAATTGACCATCAGGGCCGACTTGCCCATGCCGGAGTTGCCACTGACCAGCACGCTCTGGCGCAGGCCGATGCTGGCGCGGGCCAGCGCATCGCGCAGACGACGCAGCTCGCCCTCGCGACCGATCAAGGTCGGCAATGAGGATTCGCGGGTGGCGACACTGCTGCCCAGCACCAGCGCACGCAGACGCACGCGACCGTCAGCGGCCAACAGGCGCGAGGTCAAGCGGGGCTGCAGGTCCAGTGCCGGCGGCATGTGCTGACTGGCTTCCTGGGAGATCACCAGCTCGCTGCCTTCGGCGGCGGTCATCAACTCGAGGGAATATTGCGTGACCTGACCCAGCGGGTCGCCCAGCTGACGCTCCGGCAGGTAGATGACCTGACCGGAGTGCAGGCCCGCCGACAGCGAGAAGGCCGGCGGCTTGCCCTCGCCATCCCACAGCTTGGCTATCTCGTCGGGGATCGCCTTGCTGCAGTGCTCATAGAGCGCGACCAGCTCGGCGAGCTGATGCGCCGGGCCGTGGGTGCCGAAACATGCCAGGCCCACACCACCCGTGGCGCCCGGCAGCCAGAAGCCGCCCAGGTGATGACACTGCTGCTCCAGCCAGCGCAACAGTTCGATCTGCAGCGTCAGACAGGCACGCGCCCAGACGCGGTCACGATGACTGTCCTTGACGCTCAGACGAATGGCCATGACCGACAGCTGACGGTGATCGATTTCCTCTTCGCGCAGCGGCGCGCTATCCAGCGACAGGGTCCGTGAGATGGCGCCCTGCGGCGTCATGGCACTCATGGTCTCGCTCTTGCCATCGGACCAGTAGCGCGCCAGCTGCAGGAAACCGGGGTCCGGCTGCTGACCGGAGAGCGCCAGCTGCTGCAGGAAGGCATTGAACTGCTCATGGGCCGCGGCCGACTGGCCGCCTTCGGCCAGCTGACGCACGAGACGCTCATGGAAGGGGCCGTAACCGGAGAAGCGGCTGACCAGCGTGCGCAGCACGTCATCGGGCAGCGGCTCGTCCGTGGCCAGCACCCGCTCGGCGAACTGGATGACGCGCTGACGCCACTCGCCACGCACCTTGATCATCCAGCGCTGGAAGTCAGGGCACTGGGTCAAGGAGAGCTCCTCGACCAGGTCGCCACGATACAGGGTGAGAATCTCCCCCAGGATGGCGACGGAGGGCGGCGCCAGCAGCAGGCCGTTGAGCTCGTCGAGATCAAGCTCCCAGTGTTCCGGCAGCGAGAGCGCGATGGTCTGACGCGACACCGTCAACAGGTTGTCGGCCTCTTCGCCGAGACTCTGACGCAGACAGTGCAAGGCGTGGCGAAGGTTGGTCCGTCCGGAGGACAGTCCCTGATCCGGCCAGAGCAACTCCGCCAACCCGGCACGGGAGACGGCCTGATCATGCAGCAGCAGATGCAGAAGTAGCGCCTTGACCTTGTCGTAGCTGAACTGAGTCAGCGTGTCATCACCCAACGTCAGCTGGAAATGTCCCAGCAGTGCCAGTTGAGCTTGACCAGATGTTTCCTGCGTCATGTGTCATCCATTTCAAAGTCGCGAACGAAACGCCAGCCCTGCCACGGCGCCGGTGATCCCCTGTCCTTGATCCTTGCCTTAGTCTCTCGTGCCTTGACCCATCGCGTCCCGACCCATCCTGGCCGAGGCGCGCGCTGCCCGTCGTGCGCTCGGCTGACCACTGTGGAAGCGGAAGACAGCATCGGGGGTTTCGATCAGCTCTCGTTCCACTTCACGTAGCACCGCGAGACGGGGTTCCAGTGGTTCATTGGTGTATTGCTCTGCCAACATGAGGTAATCCTCATAGTGACGTCCTTCTGACTTAACCAAAGTGCGATAGAACTTTGCAAGCTCTGGTTCCAGATACGGGATGAGGCGCGCGAAGCGCTCACACGACCTTGCCTCTATCAGGGCGCCGATCAGCAGGATGTCCACCAGGCGTTGCGGGTCTTCGTCCCTGACCTGCTGGCGCAGGGCTTCGGCATAGCGCGAGGCCTTGATATGCCGATAGACGATGCCCCGCTTCTGCATCAGCCCGACCACCTGCTCGAAGTGCAGCAGCTCTTCGCGCGCCAGCTGTGACATCTTGGTCAACAGCAGTGGCCGGTTCACGTAGCGGTACATCAGGCTCATGGCGGTGGAGGCGGCTTTCTTCTCGCACTGCGCATGGTCGATCAGCAACAGCTCCGGATTCTCAAGCGCCGCCTCGACCCAGCTCAGGGGCGTCCTGCAGGGCAGAAAGGCCAGCAGCGACGCCGGCAGCAAGGCATCGGTATCTTCATCGCTTGGTCCCTGCGACGCTGCGATCACGCGCGCCCCAGCCTCACTCTCGCCATACTGGCCAGCATGAACATCATCATGCTGCTTGCTCTGCTCAGGCGCAATCACATTGCGCTCGGTCACGTCGGTCATTGAATTCATTGTCACGTCAGTCTTTTGTCTCGCTCGCTTGCGTCTGCTGCTGACTGACAGGAGACACCTCAACGACGGAGTTCATATCATTATCGGCACGCTTTGCCGCTTCCACCATGATTTCACCGTTTATATGGGCAAAAAGCTGTTCGGGCTCAAGTTCTCGCGCATGGGCCAGTGGTGCGATGCCATATGCCGACAGGTCCTCGATGCGGGTGCGCCCGACGCGCAGCAGCTCAACGGCGCGTGACAGCGCCGACTGATCGGCACGGAAACGGATGCGATGGCGGGTCAGCTGCTCGACCAGCATGGCGTCATCGGCGACGCGCAGCCAGCGGGCGGCGACCTGACTGCGCAGCTCGTCCAGTGCCAGCATGCGCTCGGCGCGCTGGTCACTGTCATAGCCGAACCAGGCCAGGATCTCATGATCATGACGCTGGCAGCCGCGACAGACGCTATCGCCGACCGTAGTGGAGCAGACACCTACGCAAGGAGAAAGAATACGGCTCATGTTGCCCTCGGGGGAGGCGGAAAGTGTGATTCGGGGTAACCCCCATCATACCGTGCGTACCTGAGAGCCGACAGCATCGCGCCGTCGGTGCCCAAAGGGCCTCGCCTCAGCACCGCGCTGGGCGTCATCAGCGCGTCATCAGGGTTGCCGCATAGTGTTTGCTCAGCGTGATTTCCTGACAATCAGATGAAATATCAGAATGTTATGCCGCAATAGGCGACCAAAGTCTCAGCCCCCGCCACTGGGCGCTCCTTAACATTGTCGACAAAGTTGAGTAGACTCGCATTCGCCCCGTAGCGCCTGATTCGCTCGCAATAAGACGCTTGAATTACCCGCAAGAAGCCTCGAGGTGCCCCGCCCTGCGTCTTCAAGACGACTGGCCCGCGCATTTCGACACGATTACAGATGAGGGTCTCCCACGTGCTTGAAGCCTACCGTCAACAGGTTGAAGAACGCGCCCAGCAGGGCATCCCGGCAAAGCCGCTGACTGCCGAGCAGACCGCCGAGCTGGTCGAACTGCTCAAGAATCCGCAGGCCGGTGAAGAAGAGTTCATCCTCGATCTGTTCACCAATCGCATTCCCCCGGGCGTTGATGAAGCCGCTTACGTCAAGGCTGGCTTCCTGACCGCCATCGTACGTGGCGAAGCCGCTTCTCCGCTGATCGACAAGACACATGCCGTCAAGCTGCTCGGCACCATGCAGGGCGGCTACAACATCGCCACGCTGGTCGAGCTGCTGGACGACGAAAGCCTGGCCAAGGAAGCCGGCGAACAGCTCAAGCACACCCTGCTGATGTTCGACGCCTTCCACGATGTCGCTGACCGCGCCAAGGCCGGCAACGCCGTCGCCCAGGCCGTGCTGCAATCCTGGGCCGACGCCGAATGGTTCCTGTCCAAGCCGGCGCTGGCCGAGAAGATCTCGCTGGCCGTCTTCAAGGTGCCGGGCGAGACCAACACCGATGACCTGTCTCCGGCGCCTGACGCCTGGTCACGTCCGGACATCCCGCTGCACGCCAACGCGATGCTCAAGAACCCGCGTGAAGGCATCAACCCGCAGGAAGATGGCGTCGTCGGCCCGCTGGCCCAGATCGAGGAAGTGAAGGCCAAGGGCTTCCCGGTCGCCTACGTCGGTGACGTGGTCGGCACCGGTTCCTCACGCAAGTCCGCCACCAACTCCGTGCTGTGGTTCTTCGGCGACGACATCCCGTTCGTGCCCAACAAGCGCGCCGGCGGTTTCTGCATCGGCAACAAGATCGCGCCGATCTTCTTCAACACCATGGAAGATGCCGGCGCCCTGCCCATCGAGATGGACGTCGAGAAGATGGCCATGGGCGATGTCATCGACATCTACCCGTACGAAGGCAAGGTCTGCCGTCACGACACCGACGAAGTCATCTCCACCTTCTCCCTCAAGACTCAGGTCCTGCTGGACGAAGTGCGTGCTGGCGGCCGTATCCCGCTGATCATCGGTCGCGGTCTGACCGACAAGGCGCGTACCGAGCTGGGGCTGGAGGCCTCTGACGTCTTCCGCCTGCCGGAACAGCCGAAGGACACCGGCAAGGGCTTCACCCTCGCACAGAAGATGGTCGGCAAGGCCTGCAACCTGGAAGGCGTGCGTCCGGGCATGTACTGCGAGCCGAAGATGACCACCGTCGGCTCCCAGGACACCACTGGCCCGATGACCCGCGACGAGCTGAAGGATCTGGCATGTCTGGGCTTCCAGGCCGACCTGGTGATGCAGTCCTTCTGCCACACCGCTGCCTACCCGAAGCCGGTCGACGTCGAGACTCACCACACCCTGCCCGACTTCATCATGAACCGCGGCGGCGTCTCCCTGCGTCCGGGCGACGGCATCATCCACTCGTGGCTGAACCGCATGCTGCTGCCGGACACCGTCGGCACCGGTGGTGATTCCCACACCCGCTTCCCGATGGGCATCTCCTTCCCGGCGGGTTCTGGCCTGGTGGCCTTCGCCGCCGCCACTGGCGTGATGCCGCTGGACATGCCGGAATCCATCCTGGTGCGCTTCAAGGGCGAACGTCGTCCGGGCATCACCCTGCGTGACCTGGTCCACGCCATCCCGCTGTACGCCATCAAGCAGGGCCTGCTGACCGTCGACAAGGCCAACAAGAAGAACGCCTTCTCTGGCCGCATTCTGGAAATCGAAGGTCTGGAAGATCTGACGGCTGAACAGGCATTCGAGCTCTCCGACGCCTCTGCCGAGCGTTCCGCCGCCGGTTGTACCATCACGCTGTCCGACGAGAGCGTGACCGAGTACCTGAAGTCCAACATCACCCTGCTCAAGTGGATGATCGCCAACGGTTACGGCGATGCCCGTACCATCGAGCGTCGTATCGCGGGCATGGAAGAGTGGCTGGCCAACCCGAGCCAGATGCGTGCCGACAAGGACGCCGAATACGCCGAGATCATCGAGATCGACCTCGCCGAGATCGATCAGCCGGTGCTGTGCGCGCCGAACGACCCCGACGATGCCCGCCTGCTGTCCGACGTCGCCGGTCAGAAGATCGACGAAGTCTTCATCGGCTCGTGCATGACCAACATCGGTCACTTCCGCGCCGCAGGCAAGCTGCTCGAGAAACAGCCGGCCGGTAGCCTGAAGACCAAGCTGTGGCTGGCACCGCCGACCAAGATGGACCAGCACCAGCTGACCGAGGAAGGCTACTACGGCATCTACGGCCGTGCCGGCGCGCGCATGGAAATGCCGGGCTGCTCACTGTGCATGGGTAACCAGGCACGTGTGGCCGCCAAGTCCACCGTGGTGTCCACCTCCACGCGCAACTTCCCGAACCGTCTGGGCGACGGCGCCAACGTCTTCCTGGCCTCTGCCGAGCTTGCGGCCATCGCGGCCGTGGTCGGTCGTCTGCCGACCGTCGAGGAATATCAGGGCTACATGGGCGAATTCGATGCCATGGCGGGCGAGATCTATCGCTACCTGAACTTCCATGAGATCGAAGAGTTCCAGAACGCCGCTTCCAACGTGATTCCGGTCACCCAGGAAGCCTGATCAGGCGGGGAGTCATGCACCACTGCATGACTCCCCTCTGACAGCAGCAATTGGCGTCATGCCAACTGGTGTCATGCCAGACAACGAAACGGGCCGCCCCTCAAGGGACGGCCCGTTTTTTCATGCCTGCGACAAGCTCAGTAGGCGCAAGCGCCCTGCCTCAGAACTTGTAGCCGACCGAGGCGGTGAAGGCATCCACCTGATAATCGCTGTCGAAGTCATAGCGCTCGTACTCGGCACGGATCAGGAACGGGTCCAGATTGACCTGTGCACCGGCACCATAGACCGGATCAAAGCCGTCGTTGTCCTTCAGATCGACACTGGAATTGCCCAGATTGCCATCGACATCGGTTTCCCACTTGGCCATCCCCGCCTTGGCGAACAGCGAGAAGTACTGACCGATGGGCAGGATACCCACCACGTTGACACCGTAGGCCTTGGACTCGAGATCGGTATTGCTGAAGTCATTGCCCTTGAGCTGGACAGTCCCCAGGTCGGTGTAGAAGGCCTCAGTGGCGAAGTACGGATTGTACTGATAGCCCACGAAGGCCTTGTAGACGTTGTCGTCATCATCCACATCGAAGTCATCGCTGCCGGATTCGATGAAGTCACCGGCCTCATCGGAATCATCGTTCTCAAGGCTGGAGAAGCCGGTACCGGCACCGATGTAGAGCCCTTCGTTGGCATTGCCTGCCGCCTGAGCATGACCACTGAGCGCCAGAGCGAGAGCGGCGAAGGAAACGGTAGCCAACGGGGCGGCCAGAAGACGTGACTTGCTCATGTATTGCTCCTTGATCCAATGGGCGGCACAGGCAGCTGCCGGCCAGGTACTGACGGCAAGACCGCGCCTGTCATGGGTTGCAGGAGCATCGTGGTAGATATAGAACAGTGTTTCAAGAGTGGCGTTTTGACTACTTGTCACGTCGCCAGTCAGCAACATGTCCTCATGACCTTCCCGCTCCCCCCGCTTGCGCGTGCCCGAGGCCCGCTTAGCCCTTCGCACAGATGCAAAGCCCTGGCGTATCGGGCATTCTCGGGGTTGTGGCATTGCAGCAATCAAAGCGCTCCGTCCCTCAAGCGGCCTGCCCCGGCCGCCCAGCACAAGGAATCCGACATGACGCATCCCATCTCCACCCCCGACCTCTGCGATGAGTTCCCCGACGTGCAGGTGCTCGAGCCACTGTTCATCAACTACGGCGGCGTCGAGTCCTTCGGCGGCGAAGTCGTGACCATCAAGTGCTTCGAGGACAACTCGCTGGTCAAGGAAGCCGTCGCGGAACCCGGCGCAGGCCGCGTCCTGGTCGTCGATGCCGGCGGCTCGATGCGCTGCGCCATGCTGGGCGACATGCTCGCCGAACAGGCCGCCAAGAGTGGCTGGGCCGGCGTGATCATGTATGGCTGCATCCGCGATGTGGATGAGATCCACGCCACCAATCTCGGCGTGCAGGCACTGGGCTGCTACCCGCGACCCAGCATCAAGCGCGGCGAAGGCCAGCGCGATATCCCGGTCACCTTCGCCGGCGTCACCATCGTGCCGGGCGACTATCTCTACGCCGACAACAATGGCGTCATCACCGCCAAGGAAGCGCTGATCCGTACCCAGCCGACTCCCTGAGTCGCCGTCTCGCGCCGCGGTGCACGCCGCAATGAAAACGCCCCCGCAACCAGGCAGGTTGCGGGGGCGTTTCGCGTTCAAAGTCGCGGACTCAGCGAGTGCTGGCAGGCTCTACGTTGGATGAGTCGGTCTGTGAGCCGGCTTGAGCACTGGCCTGAGAGGCCGCAGCCGCATCATCGGCACGCGCGAAGCGGTCCACCACGGCGGCGCAGGCAGCGTCACCGGTGATGTTGAGCGCGGTGCGCGTCATGTCGAAGATACGATCCAGCGCGAACAGCAGCGGCAGGCCCTCGATGGGAATACCGGCGGCCAGCAGTACGGCGACCACCAGGAAGGACGGCCCCGGCACCCCGGCCTGACCGATGGCACCCAGAGTCGCGGTGAACACGATGGCGGCGTAGGCGGAGAAGCCGAGGTCGACATTGAAGACCTGGGCGAAGAACATCGCCACCAGCCCGTAATAGATGGCATTGCCGCTCATGTTGATGGTCGCGCCCAGCGGCAGCACGAAGGCAGAGGTGGCGTTCTTGAGGCCCAGCTCCTTCTCGCAGACTTCCATGTTGACCGGCAGGGTCGCCATGGAGGACGCCGTGGACAGCGCGACGGCCTGCGGCTTCTTCATCGCGGACATGAAGCGGCCCAGCGGCACGTCAGAGCCGAACTTGACCACCAGCGGGTAGAACACGAAGCCGTAGATGAGGATGGCGCCCATGTAAACGAGGAACAGCTTCATCACCAGCGTCAGTACATCGAAGCCGAAGGTGCCGACGGCGTCCGCCATCAGGCCGAAGACGCCGATCGGCGCGATCAGCATCACCACGTTGATCATCCACACGAAGGCTTCGATGACGGTGTTCAGGCCTTCGATCAGCGGCTTGCCACGCTCACCGGTCTTGGACAGGCCAATGCCGAGGAACAGGCAGAACACCAGAATCTGCAGGATATTGGCATCGGTGAGTGCACCGAAGATATTGGTCGGCACCATGCCCAGAATGGTGTCCATCACGCCCGGCACGCTGCCCTTGTCAGCGTAGGCATTGGAGAACATGCCCTTGGCGCTTTCCAGGTCCACTCCGCTGCCCGGCTGGAAGACATGCCCCATTACCAGCGCCAGCATCACGGCCACGGCAGAGGTCAGCATGAAGAAGGCGAAGGTGGAGATGCCGATCTTGCCGGCAGAAGGGCTGTCGCCCAGATTGGCGGCTCCCGACACGATGGAGACCGCGATCAGCGGCACGACCAGCATCTTGATCAGGTGAATGAACAGCTCTCCCAGTGGCGCGAACATCGAGGCGTCTTCGCCCATGTACGCCCCGACACCTGCACCCAGGATCATGGCGATGACTACCTGGACGCCGATGTTTTTCCATAAAGACTGTTTCACGTTACGACTACCTTGGATTGTGTCTGAAAGGTCGGTTGTTGCGTGCCACCGCAGTGCTGGCTACCGGTGAGGCCTGCCGTCATAGTCACCATGGATATTGTGGTCAGCGGGGTGGCTGGGATTATAAATGACTGCCTTTTTTACATAAGGTAGAAAGATAATCATTTAGTCGCGCAATCGAGATCATTTTGTTGCTATTTGTTACCAACTGACGTCTTTGTGCTGCTTTCCCCCCCATTGGTCTAACACCTGAGCTGACCAATCATTCAGGTTTCAGGCACGAAACGAAAAGCGCCCACCGCACATTGAGTGCGATGGGCGCCCTGGGTGACAACGACCGTCTGCGCCTCAGCGCGTCAGGTCACCATCCTGGGGAGTCTGGGTTACACCAGCTCCTTGTCCGCCAGCATGAACCAGGTTTCCAGCACGGAATCCGGGTTGAGGGAGACGCTGTCGATGCCCTCTTCCATCAGCCACTTGGCCAGCTCCGGATGGTCCGACGGGCCCTGACCACAGATGCCGACGTACTTGCCCTGCGCCTTGCAGGCACGGATCGCCATCGACATCAGCTGCTTGACCGCCGGGTTACGCTCATCGAAGAGGTGAGCGACGATGCCGGAGTCGCGATCCAGCCCCAGGGTCAGCTGGGTCAGGTCGTTGGAGCCGATGGAGAAGCCATCGAAGTGCTCGAGGAACTGATCCGCCAGCAGCGCGTTGGTCGGCAGCTCGCACATCATGATGACGCGCAGGCCGTTCTCGCCACGCACCAGACCATTCTCGCCCAGCAGCTTGATGACCTGCTCCGCCTCGCCGGTGGTACGCACGAAGGGCACCATGATCTCGACGTTGGTCAGCCCCATCTCGTCACGCACGCGCTTGAGGGCACGGCATTCCAGATCGAAGCAGTCGCGGAAGGTGTCGGACACGTAGCGCGAGGCGCCACGGAAGCCCAGCATCGGGTTCTCTTCGCCCGGCTCGTACATCTTGCCGCCGATCAGGTTCTCGTACTCGTTGGACTTGAAGTCCGACATGCGCACGATGACCTTCTGCGGATGGAAGGCGGCTGCCAGGGTGGAGATGCCCTCGACCAGCTTGTCGACGTAGAAGTCGACCGGGCTTGCGTAGCCGGCGGTGCGCGCATCGATGGTCTGCTGCAGATCGATGGGCAGGGTGGCGTAGTCGAGCAGCGCCTTGGGGTGCACGCCGATCATGCGGTTGATGATGAACTCCAGACGCGCCAGGCCCACGCCGGCATTCGGCAGACGCGAGAAGCTGAAGGCGCGGTCCGGGTTGCCGACGTTCATCATGATCTTGAACGGAATCTCCGGCATCTCGTTGACGCTGGTGACGGTGCGATCGAAGTTGAGGATACCGTCATAGACGTGACCGGTATCGCCTTCGGCGCAGGAGACCGTCACTTCGCGGCCTTCGGCGAGCACCGAGGTCGCGTCGCCACAGCCGACCACGGCCGGAATGCCCAGCTCACGCGCGATGATCGCCGCGTGGCAGGTACGTCCGCCACGGTTGGTGACGATGGCGGAGGCGCGCTTCATGACCGGCTCCCAGTCCGGATCGGTCATGTCGGTGACCAGCACGTCGCCGACCTGCACCTTGTCCATCTGCTCCGGGTTGTCGATCACGCGTACTGCGCCCTGGCCGATACGCTGGCCGATGGCACGCCCGGTGACCAGGGTGCGGCCCTTCTCGCGCAGCTGGAAGCGCTCGAGGTTGCCGCCCTCTTCCTGGCTGACGACCGTTTCCGGACGCGCCTGGACGATGTAGAGCTTGCCGTCGTCACCATCACGCGCCCATTCGATGTCCATCGGACGCTGGTAGTGCTTCTCGATGATCATGGCCTGGCGCGCCAGTGCCTCGACATCGGCATCGCTGATGCAGAAACGGTGACGGTCCGGCACCGGCACGTCGACGGTCTCGACGGAGCGACCCGCACTGGTGTCGTCGGTGTAGACCATCTTGATCAGCTTGGAGCCCAGGTTGCGGCGCAGTACCGCCGGGCGGCCGGCGGCCAGCGTGGTCTTGTGGACGTAGAACTCGTCAGGATTGACCGCGCCCTGCACCACGGTCTCGCCCAGGCCCCAGGAGCCGGTGACGAAGACGGCGTCGCGGTAGCCGGATTCGGTGTCCAGGGTGAACATCACGCCGGAAGCGGCCGTCTCGGAGCGCACCATCTTCTGTACGCCGGCAGACAGCGCGACCAGTGAGTGATCGAAGCCCTTGTGCACGCGGTAGGAGATGGCGCGGTCGTTGAACAGTGACGCGAACACCTCGTGAACCGCACGCTTGATGTTGTCGAAGCCTTCGATGTTGAGGAAGGTTTCCTGCTGACCGGCGAAGGAGGCATCCGGCAGATCTTCCGCGGTGGCGGAGGAGCGCACGGCGACCTTCAGGTTCGGGTGCCTGGCCTGAAGCTCGGCGTAGGCACGTTCCATCTCGGCTTCGAAGGCCGGCGGCAGCGGCGTGTCGATGATCCACTGACGAATCTCGGCACCGACGCGTGCCAGTTCGACCACGTCGTCCACATCGAGGGCATCGAGGGCGGCATTGATACGCTTGTCGAGGCCTTCGTGGGCCAGAAACTCGCGATAGGCATAGGAGGTAGTCGCAAAGCCGCCGGGCACGGTGACACCGGCATCGGCCAGATTGGAGATCATCTCACCGAGCGAGGCGTTCTTGCCGCCAACGCGATCAACATCGTTCATGCCGAGCTGATCGAAATCGACGACGTATTCGGATGTGGCTTGCTGTGACAAGGGAACCCCCTGGTACCAATGGATGGAAACGAATGACCGATGGAGGACGATGAACCGCCTTCCGTTCAGCAATGACGCCACCCTAACAAGCTCTCTCTGGTATTAGCCATTGGTCTAACCGGCTAGTCAGTGGAGGAGGACTACAACCCTGAGCCTGTTTCAGACGTTCTGTCGCCATCGTCGGCGAACATGTCGACAAGCCAGGAACGGCCGCTACAGGAATGTAGTCATGAGGCGCTTTTGCAGAGAACGGGAACACGGGATTTCTCATATCGCGCCACTGGCCCTGTACCGGATATTGCAAGCTCGACAGTGAACACCGACACTTGGGGTCTTCACGGGGCAACAGCCTGAGCGGGCTGGTGTCTTCGATTCGTTCTTCACGAGTGCCCGTCATGACCCGAACCGCCTTCTTCATTTCCGATGGCACCGGCATCACCGCCGAGACGCTGGGACGCAGTCTGCTCGCCCAGTTCGAGAATACCGACATCCGCATGGTGACCAAGCCCTACATCGATTCGGCCGAAAAGGCGACGGCACTGGTCAAGGCCATCGAGAGCGCGCATGCCAATGACGGCGAGCGCCCGATCATCATCGACACCATCGTCGACCAGAACATCCGCGACATCATCTCCGAATCCTCCGGCTTCAAGGTCGACATCTTCTCGACCTTCCTCAAGCCGCTGGAAGAGGAACTGGACACCCACTCGTCCTACAGCGTCGGCAAGACCCATTCCATCGGGCAGGACGACGTCTACATGAATCGCATCGATTCGGTGCATTTCGCCCTCGACAACGATGATGGCGCGCGCACGCATCAATACGACAAGGCCGACGTCATCCTCATCGGCGTCTCACGCTGCGGCAAGACCCCGACCTCGCTATATCTGGCGCTGCAGTTCGGCATCCGCGCGGCCAACTACCCGCTGACCGAGGATGATCTGGACGAGTCCGGCACCCTCAAGATGCCCGCTTCACTGGCGCAATACCGTCACAAGCTGTTCGGGCTGACCATCGACCCGCGCCGTCTGGCCGCCATCCGCACCGAGCGTCGCCCCAACAGCCGCTACTGCTCGATCGATCAGTGTCTGCAGGAAGTCGAGCAGACCGAGGCGCTCTTCCGCCGCTCCAAGGTGCCCTACATCGATACCACGCGTTTCTCGATCGAAGAGATCTCGACACGCATGATCGCCGAGACCGGCCTGGCACGCCGCTTCTCACCGCGCTGACCCGACGCCAGATCATCACAAGTCGAACACAACAACACACGTCGAACACAACAACACACGTCGACCACGACGACAGACATCGACCACAACAACACCGCTACTCACCCAGGAAATCCTCCCATGTTCAACACCAACCACTACTTCGACGGCCAGGTGGCCTCCATCGCCTTCCAGAGCGCAGACCTTCCTGCCACGGTCGGCGTGATGGCCATCGGCGAATTCGTGTTCGCCACCAGCCAACGCGAATACATGACCCTGATCAGCGGCGACATGCAGGTACTGCTACCGGGCGCGGAAGAGTGGTATCAGCTCGCCGCCGGTGAAAGCTTCATCGTCGAAGCCAACCAGAGCTTCGAGGTGCGCACTACGGTCGAATCCGCCTATCTGTGCAAGTACGAAGACGCTTAAGGCACTGGAAAACAGACGCCTAAGGCACTGGGCAACAGCCGCCTAAGGCACTGAAAGCCAGACATGAAAAAGCCGCCGTCCCCTCTCGGGTCACGGCGGCTTTTTCGTCACGACGACTGTCTCTCTACCAGGCTCAGGCGCGCTGCCTGAGGACCGAGCGCAGCGCCAGATAACTGATGCCGCCCATCAACAGGTAACTTGTCGCCACCCCGGCAAAGATACCGATCACGCCATACAGGGCGCCGCCAAGCCAGGCCAGCGGCACCAGCAAGGCGAACAGACGCACCAGCGAGAGCATCATCGCGCGGCGCGGCTTGTGCAGCGCATTGAGGCTGGAATTGGCGAGAATGATCACGCCCTGGGCCCCGAGGGCGGCGGGTATCAGCCACAGATAGGTGCTGACCAGTCCCGCGACCTCCTGGCTCTCGGCGAAACGCGCCGCGATCCACTCGCCGCCCAGCCCGAGCCCCAACCAGACCACCAGCTGCCAGGCGAGAATGAAGGCCAGCACACCGTGGATGGCGCGCCATACACGCTTCTGCTGCCCGGCACCGTCGTTCTGGCTGATGAAGGGCGAGAGCGTCATGGACAGCGCCAGCACCAGAATCAGCGCCAGCGACTCGATGCGCGAGCCGATACCGTAAGCCGCCACCGCCGCGTGACCATGCTGACTGACGATACGCGTGACCAGCGCGGTGGCAATCGGCGTCATCACGCTGGTCAGCGCGGCAGGCAGGCCGATCGCCCCGACCTCTCGCCATGACGTCACCAGCCGCGTCACGCTCAGGTGACGGAAATCGAGCCGCGCGCGCAGCAGTGGCAATGCCAGCAAGCCCAGTGTCAGCGCCAGCCACGACAGCACCGTGGCCAGCGCCGCGCCCGCCACGCCCATGCCCTGCCAGTCACCGATGCCGAAGATCAGCAGCGGGTCGAGCAGCGCATTGAGCACCCCCGCCGCCGCCATCACCAGCGAGGGCACCAGCGTATTGCCCTCGGCGCGCAGCACGCTGGCCAGCACACGCGGCAGCAACACGAAGGGCGCGCCGAAATACCACACCTGCATGTAATCGCGGATATGCGGCATCAGGGTGTCATCGGCCCCCAGCAGCCCGAACAGCGGCTCGATGCTGGCAAGCCCAAGCACCAGCATCACCAGCCCCAGCAGCAGCCCCAGCAGACTGGAATCCGTGGTGCGCGCCTTGACGGTCTCGAGCTCGCCTCGCCCCAGCCGGCGCCCCACCACCGCGGTGGTGCCGATGGACAGACCGATGGCGATGCTGATCACGCCGAAGGTGACCGGGAAAGTCATGGTCACCGCCGCCAGCTCCGGCGTGCCCAGCTGGGCGATGAACCAGGCATCCACCAGGTTGAACAGCATCATGGTGACGATGCCGCCGATCACCGGCCCCGTCATGCGCGCCAGCGTCGAGGCGATCGGGTCACGCACCAGATCGCGCGTGCCACGCCGAGACGAGGCACGTCTGGGGGTGGCAGGGGTATCAGGGTCAGACATACAGGCTCCGGACAGAAAACGACCCCGACCGGCGAGGCGCCAGCGGGGCCGAACAGTGTAAAGCATCAGCGTGTCAGGTGAGGGGCAACGCTGGATCGCGTCGAGCCTCCCCGCGCTGCGTCAGTTGCCCTGCATGAAGGGTGAGACGACCTCTCCGCCCGCCTCACGCCAGGCCGCGAAGCCGCCCCCCAGATGGGCCACCGGCCCGAAGCCCATGTCCTTGAGCGACTTGGTGGCCAGCGCCGAGCGCAGCCCGCCGGCACAGAACAGCACATAGCGCCCCTCGCGTGCGAAGTCGGCGCGGTGATAGGGCGAGGCCGGGTCGACCCAGAACTCCAGCATGCCGCGCGGCGCGTGGATGGCGCCGGGGATGCGCCCTTCCCGCTCCAGCTCACGCACATCGCGGATGTCCACCAGCGTCAGCGGCGTGCCGCCGGCGCGGGCCTCTTCCAGCGCCTCGCGCAGCTCGCGGGGCGACAGGGTCTCGATCTCCGTCTCGGCGGCGGCTACCAGCTCACTGACCGGTCGAATCATGGGGTGCTCCTTGCAGATGATGTTGTCCTCGGGGTGCATGTCAGCGGCTGGCGGCGTGACAGCTCACGCATCCGCCTCGCCACAGCGATAGAAGCGCTGGATGCTCGAGAAATCGAGGCGTCCTGCGCCCTGGGCGGCATGCTGGACGAACAGATTACGCGCCTGGGAGCCCATTGGCACCGCCGATTTCGAGCCCAGCGCCATCTCCCAGGCAAGGCCAAGATCCTTGGTCATCAGATCGACCAGGAAACCGCCCTGATAATCATTGGAGGCCGGCGCGGCTTCCATCACGCCGGGCCAGGGATTGTAGACGTTGAGCGCCCAGTTGCCGCCGGATGACTGCTTCATCACCTCCGAGAGCACGGCCGGGTCCAGCCCGTTCTTGACCCCCAGCGCCAGCGCCTCGGCGGTGCCGCTCATCAGGATGCCCAGCAGCATGTTGTTGCAGATCTTGGCGACCTGGCCGCTGCCGGCCGGGCCGGCATGGAACAGATTCTTGCCCATCACTTCCAGCAGCGGCACGGCACGCGCATAGCCGTCCGCCTCACCGCCGACGATGAAGCTCAGCGTACCGGCACGTGCACCCCCGACCCCGCCGGACACCGGAGCATCCATGAAGGTGATGCCACGCTCGGCGGCGTGGCGCGCGACCAGACGGGCGTCATCCGGCGCGATGGTCGAGGCGTCGATCACCAGCACCGAGGCGTCGAGCGCGGCCAGGAGGCCACCCGCACCGTCCTCCTTGTCACCCAGATAGAGCTTTCGCACGTGCTGACCGGCCGGCAGCATGCTGATCAACACCTCGACACCCTCGACGACCTCTCCGGGAGATGCCGCACGGGTGGCGCCCGCCTCGACCAGCTCGCTCATGGCCGACTCGACCAGATCGAAGACCCTTACCGCATGGCCAGCCTTGACCAGATTGAGCGCCATGGGCCCGCCCATGTTGCCGAGTCCGATGAAACCGATGGATGTCATGGCAATGCTTCCTTGTGAACAGATTCTTGTTGTCATTGGCGTCCGGCGGCAAGCCTGCGCCTGCCGCCTGAACTGAAAAGTGCGCTCAGAGGTCCATCAGCGGATGCTCATCCTCTTCCCACAGCGGCGCGAAGAAGCCGTCGATGTATTCCTCGGAGACCTGGGCGATCGAGGCATAGGCCCACTGCGGCTGCTTGTCCTTGTCGATCAGCAGGGCGCGCACCCCTTCGGCAAGCTCGGTGCCCATGCAGCAGCGCACCGACAGGGTCAGCTCGTCGCGGAAGGCCTCCGCCAGCGAGGAGTGGCGATGGCGCCCCAGCATGCGAAATACCAGATGCGGTGAACTGGGGCAGCCGGCCAGCAGACGCTCGCGGTTGGCGTTCAGCCACGCATTGCAGTCACTGCGCGCCTGGGGGTCATCAATGATTCGCTGGCAGGCCTTCAACACTTCACGCCCGGCGACCAGCTGCTGAAGGTGATCGAAGAGCGGCAGCACCTGCCCTGGCGGCGCCAGTTCACGGCGCTCGAACTCGCTCAACACCTGGCTCAGATGACGCGACGGGTGACGGCCGAATTCTCCCTCGCACAGCGCCTGCTTGAGCGCCTCGCGCTGCTCATCGGGAATCAGGCGTGTCGCAAGCCCCAGATCCAGCGCATCGCGGGCATTCAGCTGCGCACCGGTCGCGCCGAGATATTCTCCGATGCCACGCGGCAGGCGATTGAGCAGCCAGCTGGCACCGACATCCGGGTACAGACCGATGCTGACTTCCGGCATCGCCAGTCGCGAACTCTCGGTGACCACACGCTCACAGCCGCCGGCGAACAGCCCCATGCCGCCGCCCATCACGATGCCGCCACCCCATACCAGCAGCGGCTTGGGGAAGGTATGCAGGCGGTGATCGAGCCGATATTCGGCGGTGAAGTAGCGGGTGGCGAAGAAATCATCCAGCGCCTCGAGGGGGTCTGCGCCTTCGTTGGCAGGCGCCGTGGTCATCGCCTGATAGAGCGCCACGATATCGCCACCGGCACACAGCGCACGCTCGCCGGCGCCTTCCAGCCACACCATGGCGATGCTGCTGTCCAGCTCCCAGGCATCCAGCTGCGCCTCGATGCGCTCGATCATGGCCAGCGACAGCGCATTCAGCGAGCGCGGCGCGTTCAGGCGCATGATTCCCAGCTGCTTGCCGTCGCGGGCGCGACGCGTCTCGAACACCACGGGCGCCTCGACATCGGTCGCGGCCTTGGCGGTGACACCTTCTATCTGGCTCATGAGCGCCCTCCTCCCGTCACCTCTTCCTGACGCGAGACCCACTGCGGTGCACGCTTCTCGAGGAAGGCGCTCACGCCTTCCTTCTGGTTGGGGTCATCGAACAGCTCGACGAACAGCTCGCGCTCCATGCGCAGGCCATCGCTCATGCCGCGATGGCGCGACGACATGATCAATGCCTTGCAGCGTGCCACCGCGCTCGGGCTCTGGTTGGCGACGCTCTCGGCGATCGCCAGCGCGCGCTCGAAGCTCTGGCCGGTCTCGACCACCTCTTCGGCCAGCCCGATGCGACCGGCGGTCTCGGCATCCACCTGTTCACCACACAGGATCATGCGCTTGGCCCAGCCTTCGCCGACCAGCCACGGCAGGTGCTGGGTGCCGCCCGCACACGGCAACAGCCCCACCTTGGCCTCCGGCAGTGCCAGCCTGGCCTGCCGCTCGACGATACGCATGTCACAGGCCAGCGCGCACTCGAGCCCGCCGCCCATCGCGTAGCCGTTGACGGCGGCGATCGTCACGCCCGGGAAGTTGGCCAGCCGCTCGAAGGCCAGCCCGAAACGACGCGCCATGGTGGCGGCGACGCCCTTGTCACCATCGGCGAAGGTCTTGAGATCGGCGCCGGCGGAGAAGAACTTGTCGCCCTCACCGGTGATCACCACCGCACTCACGCTGCCATCGCCCTCCAGCTCGTCGAGCAGCTGCTCCAGCTCGATCAAGGACGCTTCCGTCCAGGTGTTGGCCGGCGGGTTGTTGATGGTGACCCGGGCGATATGACGATCCTTCTCGAGAACGAGGCATGGCCCTTGACTGGATGACATCATGTAACTCCCTGAAAGATGGTAACCAATGACGAATTGAAGTGGAGGCGGCGTTACGCCAGCGACTCGATCATGCCCGGCGTCAGAAGACGCCGCGCGATGATCAGACGCATGATCTCGTTGGTGCCTTCCAGAATCTGGTGCACACGGGTGTCACGCACCAGTCGCTCCAACGGATACTCGCGGATATAACCGTAGCCGCCATGCAGCTGGAGTGCCTGATTGCAGACCTCGAAGCCCATGTCGGTGGCGAAGCGCTTGGCCATCGCACAGTGGGCGCTGGCCTCGGCGTCGCCCTCATCGAGCTTGAAGGCCGCCAGCCGCACCAGGGTGCGCGCCGCGGTCAGTTCGGTGGCCATGTCGGCCAGCTTGAACTGCAGAGCCTGGAACTGGGCCAGCTCGCGCCCGAACTGCTTGCGCTCGCCGAGATAATCCCGCGACAGCTCCAGCGCCTTCTGGGCCGCGCCCAGTGAGCAGGTCGCGATGTTGATGCGACCGCCATCCAGCGCCTTCATCGCGAAGCGGAAGCCCTCGCCCTCCTCGCCCAGACGATTGGCCGCCGCAACCCGCACGCGATCGAAGCTCACCAGCCGGGTCGGCTGGCTGTTCCAGCCCATCTTGTCTTCCTTCTTGCCGTAGCTGATGCCCTCGGCGTCAGCCGGCACCACGAAGGCCGAGATGCCCGCCGCGCCGCTGTCCGGCTCGCCGGTGCGCGCCATCACCACCAGCACGTCCGTGGCGCCGGCACCGGAGATGAACATCTTGGAGCCACTCAGATAGTAGTCATCGCCCTCGCGCTCGGCGCGGGTGCGCAGGCTGGCGGCATCACTGCCGCTGCCCGGCTCGGTCAGGCAGTAGGAGCCGAGCTTGTCGCCTGCCACCATCGCCGGCACCCACTGCTCGCGGCAGCTGTCCGTGGCGAAACTGGCGATCATCCAGCCCACCATGTTGTGGATGGTGATGTAGGCAGTGGTCGAGATGCAGCCGGTCGCCAGCTGCTCGAGAATGATGGAGCTGTCGAGGCGTGGCAGGCCAAGGCCGCCGTGCTCCTCGGGGACGTAAAGCCCCATGAAACCGGCCTCGCCCGCCTTGCGAAGTGTCTCGATGGGGAAGTGGGCCGTGGCGTCCCACTCGGCGGCATGCGGGGCAAGCTCGGCATCCGCGAAGGCACGCGCCCCCTCCTGGAGGGCACGCTGGTCATCGGTCAGCGAAAAGTTCATGCAGCTGCTTCCTGTTGTCCTTGTTCTGTCGGCCCGGGTCTATCGCCCGGGCCTGTCAAAGCGGCTCAGCGCATCTGAGGAGCCATCAGCGCATCTGAAGAGCCCTCAGCGGTCTTGTGAAAAGAGCCCTCAGCGGTCTTGTGAAGAGAGCCCTCAGCGCATCTGGATCGAGAAGTTGGGCTGATTGCCCTCGGCCGGCGCATCGTCGAACCAGCGCGCCGTCACCGTCTTGGTCTCGGTATAGAAGCGCACCGCCTGCTTGCCATAGGCATGCAGATCGCCGAAGAAGCTGCCGCGCCAGCCGGTGAAGGAGAAGAACGGCAGCGGCACCGGAATCGGCACGTTGATGCCGACCTGACCGACCGCGATCTCGTTCTGGAAGCGCCGCGCCGCGCCGCCGGAGCGCGTGAAGATGGAGGTGCCGTTGCCGTAGGGGTTGTTGTTGATCAGCTCGATGGCTTCGGACAGGTCCGCCGCCTCCATGCAGCACAGCACCGGCCCGAAGATCTCCTCGCGATAGAGCACCATTTCCGGCGTCACCTTGGAGAACAGACACGGCCCCAGCCAGTTGCCATCGGGATAGCCCGCCAACGAGACGCCGCGACCATCCAGCAGCAGCTCGGCACCTTCCTGCTCGCCCTGCTGGATCCAGCCGGTCACGCGCTCCAGCGCCTGCGGCGAGATCAGCGGCCCGTAGCTAGCGCCCTTGTCATCCCAGGCGCCCGGGCGCACCTCGGCCAGGGCGTCGCGCACGCGCTCGATCAAGGCCTTCGAATCACCGACGAAGACCGCCACCGAGATCGCCATGCAGCGCTGACCCGCCGCGCCGACACTGGCACCGACCAGCGCGTTGACCACCTGGTCGGCCGGGGCGTCCGGCATGATCACCATGTGATTCTTGGCCCCGGCGAAGCACTGGGCGCGCTTGAGGTTGTCAGTGGCGGTGCGATAGATGTGCTGACCCACCGGCACCGAGCCGACGAAGCTGACGGTGCGCGGAACCTCGTGGGCGAGCAGATGATTGACCTGATCGCGCCCGCCCTGCACCACGGTCAGGATGCCCTCGGGGGCACCAGCTTCCATGAACAGCTCCGCCAGCCGCAGCGTGGTCAGCGGCACTTGCTCGGACGGCTTGAGCACGAAGGCATTGCCACAGGCGATGGACAGCGGGAACATCCACAGCGGTATCATGGCGGGGAAGTTGAACGGCGTGATCCCAAGGCAGACACCCAGCGACTGGGTCACGGAATAGCTGTCGATGCCGGTGGCGACGTTCTCCACCGTCTCGCCCATCAGCAGGCTGGGAATGTTGGCGGCGTGCTCGACCACCTCGATGCCGCGCCACACATCGCCCTTGGCGTCCTCGAAGGTCTTGCCCAGCTCGTGGGAGATGATCTCGGCCAGCTCGTCATGATGCTGCTTGAGCAGATGCTGATAGCTGAGCATCAGGCGGGCACGGGTCGGCACCGGCGTGTTGCGCCAGCGCTGGAAGGCCTGCTCGGCGTGGTCCAGCGCTTCATCCAGCTCACTCAGCGGTGACAGGGGCACGCGAGCGATCTCGCCGTTGGTGGCCGGGTTGGTGACGCTCAGGTGCTGATCGGCGCGACTTTCGACAAACTGACCATTGATCAGCTGAGGCAGCACCAGCGGCGCGCTGTCACCGGCGACCACGGCGCGCAGGCGTGACAGCAGATCCAGTGAACCGGTAGTAGAGGGCGTGAGAGACGTCGAAGACATGGCGTGGCATTCCTGTGGCTGTTGTTATTGGGAGGAAGACAGTGTGTCAACAGAGCCGAAGTCGTCAGGCGAGCCGCCTTGCAGAGCTGAAGACGTTCTGCAGAACCAGGCCGTCCTGCAGAAAACGGCAAGCCGAGACTGTGATCTGATTCAACCTAGCATCTGCTTGGTTGGCTGCAAATACTATTACCCTTTACGTTAACGTAAACAATGCTAGTCTGTAGAAAATTCACGGCCAGACGCCGCTGGCACCCACTGCGCCAAGGAGCATTCCCCTCTCCTTGGCGCGCACAGCATCCGGAGCGGCAGCGCCCATGACAGATACCATGATGACCCCAAGTCCTGACCCCAAATCCCGGGCAACGCCTGATGGCGCGACACACGATACCGGTGTGGAGTCCCTGCTGAGCACCACCAGCACCAGCGACGCCATCCGTCCGACCCAGCGCACCTGGAGCATCGGCGAGCTGGCACGGCACTTCGACGTGACCACGCGCACCATCCGCTTCTACGAGCAGGAAGGTCTGCTGCACCCGGAGCGACGCGGTCAGACGCGCGTCTATCGCGACAAGGACCGCGTGCGTCTCAAGCTGACCCTGCGCGGCAAGCGACTGGGCTTCTCGCTGGCCGAGATTCGTGAAGTGGTCGACCTCTACGACGCCGCCGACGGCGGTGGCGAGAAGCAGCTCACCCGCCTGCTTGGCATCCTGAGCGAAAAGCGTGAGGGCCTAGAACGGCAGCTGCGCGATCTCACCGCCATGCAGCGCGAGCTGGATGACGTCGAGACACGTGCCCGCGAAGCCCTCGCCCGCCTGGCCGGCGACAGCGACAGCGAGAGCTGATTGGAATCCACAACACCAGACCCCACTCGCGCCAGCAGCAGCTATATAACTGCCGGCTACACAAGTGACAGCGACTAGACTGCCTATGGAGAATCGTCTATCGAAAACTGACCAGCGCCTCGCGAGTGCGGGCGACAGCAGACTGCCGGAGAGCAGCGCGTCGCCCGCTGATCACGCGACTCATGACAAGACGACAGCACGACCAGACGACAAAAACGAAAAGAACGGAAAGAACGAAAAGAACGACAACACTGCGTCACCGCCTCCCTGAGGCGGCTCCCCCTGACAAGCCTTGCCTCACCAATAACAACCAAGGACACAGGAAAGCACCATGTCACAGGACGCCATCGCCACACGCCAGCCTGCCAGCGAAATGGCACACGCAAGCCAATCAGCCAGCTATCTCAGCGCTACCTCCGACACCCCACTGATGGGAGAAACCATCGGGGATTGCCTCGACCGCATCTGCGCGCGCTGGCCCGAGCGCGATGCCCTGATCAGTCGCCATCAGGGACTGCGCTACACCTGGGCCGAACTGCACGCAGAGGTCGAGCGCGTGGCGCGCGGCCTGCTGGCGATGGGCATCGAGCGCGGCGACCGCGTCGGCATCTGGGCGCCCAATCGCGCCGAATGGACGCTGATCCAGTACGCCACCGCCAAGATCGGTGTGGTGCTGGTCAACCTCAACCCGAGTTACCGCGGCCATGAACTGGCCTACGCCCTCAAGCAATCCGGTGCGGCGACGCTGATCTTCCAGTCTCGCTTCAAGGCGTCCGACTATGTGGCGATCCTCGAGGAGCTGTTCCCTGAGGCCAGGGAGGCCCGCGGCCGTGATGGCATCCACAATGGCGCGCTGCCGGACCTCAGGCGCCTGATCTGCTTCGAGGCCGAGGATGCCCTGCCCGGCATGCTCAACTGGCAGGATGTGCTCAGCGGTGCCGCTAGCGTCTCCGTCGAGACACTCGGCGAGCTGCAGGCCAGTCTGACCTTCGATGACCCGATCAATATCCAGTACACCTCCGGCACCACCGGCGCCCCCAAGGGCGCGACCCTCTCGCACCACAACATCCTCAACAATGGCTTCTTCGTCGCCGAGCGCATGAATCTCAGCGAGCACGACAAACTGGTGATGCCGGTGCCGCTCTACCACTGCTTCGGCATGGTGATGGGCAACCTGGGCTGCCTGACCCACGGCGCCGCCATCGTCTATCCGGAAGCGGGCTTCGATCCGCTGGCCACCCTGCAGGCGGTCAGCGAGGAGAGCGCCACCGCGATGTTCGGCGTGCCGACGATGTTCATCGCCGAACTCGAACACCCGCGCTTCGCCGAATTCGACCTCACCAGCCTGCGCACCGGCACCATGGCCGGTTCCATCTGCCCCATCGAGGTGATGCGCCAGGTCATCGAGCGCATGCACATGCGCGAGGTCACCATCGCCTACGGCATGACCGAGACCAGCCCGGTCAGCCTGCAGAGCACGCGTGAGGCGCCGCTGGACAAGCGTGTCTCCACCGTCGGCACCCTGCACCCACATCTGGAGATCAAGATCATCGACCCTGACAGCGGCCGCGTGGTGCCAGTCGGCGAGAAGGGCGAGCTGTGCACGCGGGGCTACAGCGTGATGCTGGGCTACTGGAACAACCCGGAGGCCACCGCCAAGGCCATCGATGCCGGCCGCTGGATGCATACCGGCGACCTCGCTACGCTGGATGAAGACGGCTACGTGACGATCGTGGGACGTATCAAGGACATGATCATCCGCGGTGGCGAGAACATCTATCCGCGCGAGATCGAGGACTTCCTCTACACCCACCCGGCGGTGTCGGACGTGCAGGTGATCGGCGTGCCCGATGAGCGGTATGGCGAGGAAGTGATGGCATGGGTCAAGCTCAAGGAAGGCGAGCAGCTCGATGAACCGGCGCTCAAGGCGTTCTGCCAGGGACGTATCGCTCACTTCAAGGTGCCGCGCTACATCAAGTTCGTGGAGGAATTCCCGATGACCGTGACCGGCAAGATCCAGAAGTTCAAGATGCGCGAGGCCGCGACGCAAGAGCTGGGACTGGCCAGGTGAGCACGTCACGTGAGGAGGAGGATGACGCCCCCGCCACACGCCACCTGAGCAGCGCTCGTCAGCAGGTCGCCCACTATGCGGCGAGCCACCATCATGCGGCCCTCGACGAGGCACTCGAGACGCTGATCGACGCCCACCCGAGCGGCGATCTGCCGATCATGGCACTGGCCGGGCTGGACCAACTGCATCTGGGGGGCGTGACAGGCACCCGCGAGCTGCTGGCCCTCGCCCGGCTGGAACCCCAGCCGCGGGGGCTGGCGATGCTCGAACTCGGCGCCGGCCTTGGCGGGCTGGCGCGGCATATTGCCAGCCAGTCGCGTGACGCAGGCGCGGACCACCACATCACCACCCTGGATCTCTCGAGCAGCCTCTGCGAGCTGGCGATCGCCCTCAACCGGGCCACCGGACTGCGCGAGTCGATTCGCGTGCTGGAGGGCGACGCCTGCTACCCCGAGCTGCATCCGGCACTGTCGGGCCGCCGCTTTGATCGCCTCTTCAGCCAGCACCTGCTGGTGCATCTGAGCGACAAGGTCAGCACGCTCACCCAGTGGCATGACTGTCTCGAGCAGGATGGCTATCTCCTGCTGCACGAGCCGGTGCTCAGCGTGCAGGCGCAGGCGTTTGGCGAGCGCCCTGCCCTGCCACTGCCCTGGGCGCTGTCACCGCGTGGCGATCAGCTGGCCAGTTGCGAGGAGTTGCATGAGGCGATGGCCAGCAGTGGCTTCGAGGTCGATGCCCATGTCGAGCTGACCGATCAGGTGCTGAGCTGGCAGGCGCGGCGCATGCGCGAGAGCACCAGCGAGCAGCCCGGTGCCTACCGCGAGGACGCGCCTGCGCCCTCGCCGGCCATGCTGGCCGCCCGTGGCCTGACGCCGGAACTGGTGTTCGGCCCGGCCTTTTCCCAGATGCAACGCAACCTGATGCTGGCCCTGGAAGCCGGCTGGCTGGAGGTTCACCTGTGGCGCCTGCGCAAGCGTCCTGCCCGGCAGTGAAGGGCACGATGAATCAGCAGAACTCACCGCAGGGATGCGGCGAGGAAAAAATTAGGAAACAGCGCTCGCAAATGACTGGCATCCGCCTGCCTCAACCGTTATTCTTGCCAGTACAGTCCCGTTCGGGGGATAAGCCGTTCGTTACCCGTCAGCATGTGAGGGTAATGTGCCCGACATGATGACCGCATTGCTTCGTGTTTCATCGATACCCACGAGTCAGTGCAACGTTTCCCGATGCTCGCGCAACGTTTCTCCGGGAATCTGTTCATCAAGGGTGTGATCTGATCAATCACTCCCAACAGCATCAAAGATTCCCTCACGGGAAAACCGAAAGGGCCTCCACTTGGAGGCCCTTTTTTTGTCTGCACGCTTCGATCCAGTCGCTCAGGTCTAAATGTTCAGGCCTAGTCGCTCTGGCCTGCAGGCGTCGAGCTGAAAGCTCCGCTGCGGCGCATCACGACTGCCAGCCGGCCAGCACCTCGAGGTGATCACGACGCGCCTGTCCCGGTGTCACGGCCGCCAGTCGCACCCGGGTGCCCGGCACACATTGCCCGAGCTGTGCACAGGCCAGTGGCGTCAGCGCGCCAAGGCGCGGGTAGCCGCCGATGGTCTGGCGATCATTGAGCAATATGATGGGCTGGCCATCGGCCGGCACCTGCACGGCGCCCAGTGGAATGCCCTCGGACACCATGCCCGCTCCTTCACGCTCGAGACGCGGGCCGGTCAGGCGCACGCCCATGCGATCGGCGCGCCCATCCACCGCCCATTCGCTGTTGAAGGCGCGATAGAGGCTGTCGCCACTGAACTCGGCGATCTGCGCCCCCACGACCAGCGGCAACTCCAGTGCCTCGCCTTCCCTGGCGGCCAGCGACTGCTGCCATGCCTGTGCCGACGCCGGCAGCTCGCGCAGCGACAGCTCATTGCTGGCAGCCGTCAACACATCACCGCTGGCCAGGGCTCGCCCTTCACCATCCAGCCCGCCGAGGCCGTCGCGCACCGTGCTGGCGGCACTGCCCAGCACCGGGGCGACATCCAGGCCACCGGGGAAGGCCAGATAGGCGCGCAGGCCAGCAACGGGACGCTCGAACTTGAGCTGCTGCCCGCTGGCCACCTCGAAGGCCTGTCCCGGCGCGAGCGCCTCGCCGTCGAGGGTCGCGGCCAGGTCCGCACCGCACAGCGCCAGAGTGCCGGCCTGTTCGACCTTGAGCAGCAAGCCGCCGCCCATGGTGATCTCGAGTCCCGGTGCGTCATGGGCGTTGCCCAGCAGCCAGTTGGCCCAGCCCAGCGATACCCAGTCCGCCGCGCCGCCCTGGGTCACGCCCAGGTGACGCACGCCCAGACGGCCAGCATCCTGCACCAGCGCCAGGGCACCACTGCGCTCGACGCGCAGCGTCGTCTTCGTCTTCACGTCGCTCATGCGCGTTCCTCCAGCGGGGTGACATCGCCGCCCAGGCGAACGAATTCCTCTCGGCTCACGGAGACAAAGCGCACGCGATCACCGGGCATGAAACGACTGGACGGTTCACCGGCCTCGTTGCGCCCGAACAGGGTAATGGGCGTTCGGCCCAGAATGTTCCAGCCACCGGGTGAGCGAGACGGGTAGATGGCGGCCTGACGGTCGGCGATGCCGACGCTGCCGGGGGCGATCTTCTGGCGCGGCGTCTTGAGGCGCGGTGTGGTCAGCGCCTCTTCCAGCACGCCCATGAAGGCGAAACCGGGCGCGAAGCCGAGGGCGAACACGCAGTAGTCATGCGCCCCGTGACGCTCGATCAGCGCCTCGACGCTGATGCCCAGCCGCGCGGCGATCGGCGCCAGTTCCGGCCCGACACTGTCGTCATACCAGACGGGCACTTCATGCAGCTGGCCCTGCTGGCCACTGCCCGGCGCGAGATCCGCCAGCGCGGCCTGAATGCGGGCACGCGCCTCGCCTTCTTCCAGCGCGGCCACATCGTAATGCAGCAGCAGCGTGGTGTAGGACGGCACCAGATCGACCAGCGCCGCACCGAAGGCCTCACGCAGCGCACTGTCGGCGGCCAGCACCCAGGCCATGTTGGATTCCTCGATGCGATCGAACAGCCGGATGATCAGCGAGTCCATGCCGACGGTCTCGAGGCGCAGTTGCGGTGACGTGCCACGGCCGTGGCTGTCAGCCCCCGCCATCAGGCACCCGCCAACGTATCGAAGGCTTCACGGATGGCGCGCACCGCGGCCACGGACTCGGCGTTGTCACCATGCACGCACAGCGTATCGGCGGACAGCACCAGATCACCGCCGCTGCTGTCGGTCAGCGCTTCACCACGCGCCAGCGTCACGGACTGGGCGATGATCACCTCGCTGTCGTGATGCACGGCGCCCGGCTCACGACGCGACACCAGGTGGCCGCGTGAGTCGTAGGCGCGGTCGGCGAAGGCCTCGAACCACAGCGTGATGCCCATCTCATCGGCCAGCGCCTGCATCGGCGCGGGGTTGGCGGTCGCCATCACCATCAGCGGCAGGCTGGCGTCATAGCTCACCACGGCCTGCATGACGGCGCGCAGCAGCGTCGGGTCGGCGGCCATGTCGTTGTAGAGCGCACCATGCGGCTTCACGTACTGGACGCGAGTGCCTTCGGCGCGACAGATGCCATCGAGCGCACCGATCTGATAGAGCAGCATGTCCTCGACCTCGGCAGGCGAACACGCCATCGAGCGACGGCCGAAGCCTTGCAGGTCCGGATAGGCCGGGTGCGCACCGATGCGCACGTCATGCTTGACCGCCAGACGCACGGTGCGGCGCATGATGCTGGGGTCGGAGGCGTGGAAACCACAGGCGATATTGGCGCAGTCGACGAAGGGCATGACCTCTTCATCCAGACCGATCTTCCAGTTGCCGAAGCTTTCGCCCATATCGCAGTTGAGCAGGGGGAGGGAGGGAGCAGAGCGGGACATAGCGGAACCTCACAGGTCAGATCTTGTGTGTTGTTATGCCTCCACTCTATGTAAGGGGCCGTCTTGGTATCCAATCGTATTTTATGATTCGTCATATCGGTGAAATCTTTCATCATCTTGCGCCATGAAAGCACCGGCCGTGTATCGCTTGCCCGACAGCGCGCATCATGCTTCTGTCTTGGGCGAGCCGAGCGGTGACTTCAGGGCCTGTCACCCCGCCCACCGCTGGTCTGAAGTCATTCCTTGCTCAGCCGAATCCCCAACAACAACAGGAGTTTCACCATGGCCGTCAGCGACCCGTTCCACCTTGCCATCCAGGTCCGCGATATCGCCGAGACACGCCGCTTCTATGGCGAGTTTCTGGGCTGCCCCGAGGGCCGCTCGTCCGACAGCTGGGTCGATTTCGACCTCTATGGCCATCAATTCGTCTGCCACCTGAACCCGGCGCTGGCCGACCCGGCAAGCGCCGTCGCTCAGCATCGCAATCCGGTCGATGGCCATGGCGTGCCGGTGCCGCACTTCGGCGTGGTACTGGAGATGGACGCCTGGCAGGCACTGGCGGACCGCCTCATCGCCGAGGGCGTCACCTTCGAGATCGAGCCCCATATCCGCTTCAAGGGCGAACCCGGCGAACAGGCGACGATGTTCTTCCTCGACCCTACCGGCAATGCGCTGGAATTCAAGGCCTTCAAGGACCGCGAGAGCCAGCTGTTTCGCAAATGACGTGAGCGACCCGCGCAAGCGGGAGAGCCCGCGCCCGGCCTGACGCGGGCCATGCCCCGTGATGAAAGCTGACGCCCCGCGCCGCATGCGGCAAGATGGGCGGTCTTCACGATTCATCACGGGGCATCTGCCATGTTCGACTTCAAGGAACTCGAGGCCTTCGTCTGGGTGGTCCGGCTTGGCTCGTTCCGCAAGGGCGCGACCAAGCTTCACCTGACCCAGCCCTCCATCTCGGACCGCATCAACCGCCTGGAAGCCACCGTCGGCGAATCCCTGCTGGAACGCGCCACCCGCCCCATCCAGCCCACCTTGCGCGGGCGAGAGTTCTTCGCCCACGCCGAGCGCCTGCTCAGTGGCCGCGACGAAGCCATGCGCCTGTTTCAGGAAGAAGGCGCCTTCTCAGGCACCCTGCGTCTGGGCGTGATCGAGACCATCGCCAACAGCTGGTTCCCCGCCTTCATGCGCCAGCTGGCCGAACGCTATCCCAAGCTGACGCTGGAAATGACCGTCGATATCTCGCCCTCCCTGCATCAGCGTCTGGCCGACAATGATCTCGACATGCTGTTCGCGATGGACAGCGCCGCCATGGGGCCCTACGCCACCCAGACTCCGCTGTGCACCTTCGAGATGGGCATGTTCGCCTCGCCGACCCTCGCCGGGCAGCTGGCCGAGGATGGCGAGCGCTTCGCCACCACGCCATTCATCTCCTTCAGCAAGCAGGCGCGCCCCTATACCGAGCTGGTCAGCTATCTGTCGGAACAGGGCATCACCCAGCCCAAGGTGCACTGCACCAGCACCCTGATGACCATCCTACGCATGAGCAGCGAAGGGCTCGGCATCGGCGTACTGCCGGTCGCCACGGTGGAGGATGTCATCAGCCACGGCGAACTGGTGCGCCTGCCACTGCAGACCCCATTGCCGCCAATGGTCTATGAAGCCATCTGGCGCAATGCCAACTATCCCGATTTCTGCGCCAGCGTGGCACGCCTCGGCCGCCAGTGTGCCGAGACCTACTCGCAGCAACACGCGCATTCCGATCCCTGACCAGGCCGCCTGTCATGCGCTGAGTCAGGGTTGATCGCGCCCTGCGCTGCATCAGATCAGCGTCAGACCAAGGTCTAACAATATCGTCAAAGGCTTTCATGCGACGACACTGTGAAAGATTTCATCGATACTACGCATCAGAATTAACGATTGGACGGGATGCCCCGTCGCTTGAAGAATGAAATTGTCTGCCGACAACATTCAATAATAATGAGGAACAGGACATGCGTAAGCCCAACGATTCCCTCACTCGCAAGACCCAGACAGTCAAGTCCTTCGCCTGGCTGGCGACAGTGGGTGCCCTGGCCTTCAGTGGCTCGGCACTCGCGGCACAGTGGAACCTCGCCACTCCGTATGGCGATGCCAGCTTCCACACCAAGAACACCAAGCAGTTCGCCGAAGACGTCACCGAGGCTACCGATGGCGAGCTGACCGTGACCGTGCACAGCGGCGGTTCGCTGATCTCCCACGGCGAGATCAAGCCTTCCGTACGTCGCGGCACTGTCCAGGCCGGTGAGATCTTCCTGTCGATTCTCTCCAACGAATCGCCGGTCTACGAGCTGGACACCCTGCCCGGCGTCGCCTCCAGCTACGAAGAAGCCTTCGCCCTCTGGCAGGCCTCCAAGCCGGACATCACCGAGCTGTTCGCCAAGGAAGGCCTGATGCCGCTGTACGCGGTCGCCTGGCCGGCCCAGGGCATCTACACCGACTTCGATCTGACCGACGTCTCCCAGCTCAAGGGTCTGCGTATCCGCGCGCCCAACATCAACACCCAGCGCTTCGTCGAGAACGTCGGCGGCAAGCCCACCGAGACCGAAGAAGCCGACATCCCCACCGCCTTCAGCACCGGCCGTGTCGACGCGATGATCACCTCCAGCTCCACCGGCAAGTCCATGTCGGCCTGGGATTACGTCAAGCACTACAACGACGCCAAGCTGTGGCTGCCGAAGAACATCGTCTTCGTCAACAAGCGTGCCTTCGATCGTCTCGACGAGAGCACCCAGCAAGCCGTGCTCGATGCCGCCAAGGCCGCCGAGACCCGCGGCTGGGAAGCCAGCAAGGCCGATGCCGACGAGAGCGCCAAGGTGCTGACCGAGAATGGCTTCACCATCAGCGAGCCTGACGCCAAGCTGGCCGAAGACCTCAAGGCCGCCGGTGACAAGCTGTTCCAGGACTGGAAGTCGCGTGCCGGTGAAGAAGGCCAGCAGCTGCTCGAGCGCTACCGCGCAGACCTGGACGCCTGAGATTCGCTCGCAAGCCCGACTGCCCGGCGCTGAATGCTGGACATGCGGCCGAGCGCATCGACCGTGCACTGCCTGAGCAACGTCTGAGCATTGCCTGAGCGCTGCAGATGTCCTGACTGACCCCAGCTGCAGCGTTGCTATCCCGCCACGCGATATGCCACTCGAGACTCCGACACCTGCCGTCCGCCGGCAGGTGACCCACGGACAAGCCTGTGCGCAGCATCGCGTGGCCACCCTCACCTTCCCTGTGAGCGCCCGTCATGACCTATTTCTTCGACAGACTCTATCGCCTCGGTGCGTGGGGTGCGGCGGCCTGCATGCTGCTGATCTGCACCCTCGTCAGCCTGCAAGTCTTCCTGCGCCTGATCGACGCCATCATGGTGATGTTCGGCGCCGAGCGTCTCGGCTTCGAGATCTCCGGCGTGTCGGAAATGGCTGCCTTCCTGCTGGTCGGCGCCACCTTCCTGAGCCTCGCCTACACCTTCACGCATCACGCCCATATCCGCGTGACGCTGGTCATCAACCGCCTGCCGGCCGCCGTGCGTGTGTGGATCGAAAGCCTCGCGCTGCTGATCGCACTCGGCCTGAGCGTGTTGATCACCCATGAACTGGTACTGCTGGTCGGCGAGAGCCTCGAGTACCACGACATCTCCTCCGGCCTGCTGGCGCTGCCGCTGTGGATTCCGCAGAGCGTGCTGGTCGCCGGTACCGGCCTGCTGTGCCTGGCGATTCTCGAGACCCTGATCGCCACGCTGCGCACCGCCTTCACCGCGCCCTCAAGCTACGTGGCGCCCGAGCCCGAAGACGGAGCCGAATGACATGCTGACACTCATTCTCGTCACTCTGCTGGCCCTCGCCTTGCTGCTCGGCAGCGGCGTGTGGGTCGCCTTCTCGCTGATCGGCACCGGCTGGATCGTGCTGACCTTCTTCTCCACCTTCGAGACCGGCCCGATCCTGGCCTCCGATTTCTGGGGTGCCAGCTACGGCTGGGACCTGACCGCCCTGCCGATGTTCGTGTGGATGGGCGAGATTCTGTTCCGCTCCGGGCTGGCCGACAACATGTTCCGCGCGCTGGCACCGTGGCTCAATCGCCTGCCGGGCCGTCTGCTGCACTCCAACATCATCGGCAGCGGTCTGTTCGCCGCCGTGTGCGGCTCCTCCGCCGCCACCTGTGCCACCGTCGGCAAGATGACGCTGCCGGAACTTGAACGTCGCGGCTACGACAGCAACCTGGCTATCGGTACCCTCGCCAGTGCCTCGACCCTCGGCCTGCTGATTCCGCCGTCGATCATGATGATCGTCTATGGCGTGGTCACCGAGCAGTCCATCTCGCGTCTGTTCATCGCCGGTGTCCTGCCGGGCATGCTGCTGCTGGCACTGTTCATGGGCTACCTGGCGATCTGGTCGAAGGTCGTCGGTGAGCCGCAGGGCCGCGCCGGCCATGACGAGCCGCACATGGGCTTCATGGCCAAGCTGCGCAACAGCGCCCAGCTGATTCCGCTGCTGGCACTGATCGGCGGCATCCTCGGCAGCATCTACGGTGGCCTGGCGTCACCCACCGAAGCGGCCGCGGTCGGCGTGGTACTGTCGCTGATCATCGCGCGCCTCAACGGCCACATGACCGCCGCCACCTTCAAGGAATCGCTGTTCGCGGCGCTGCGCACCTCGTGCATGATCGCCTTCATCATCGCCGGTGCCTCCTTCCTGTCCTCCGCGATGAGCTTCACCCAGATTCCGATGCAGCTGGCCGAAGGCATCGCCACCCTGGGTCTGTCGCCGACCATGCTGCTGGTGGTGCTGACGCTGTTCCTGTTGATCCTGGGCTGCTTCCTCGACGGCATCTCGCTGATCCTGCTGGTGACCTCCATCATCATGCCGGTCATCGAAGCCGCCGGTTTCGACCTGATCTGGTTCGGTATCTACCTGATCATCGTGGTCGAGATGTCGCAGATCACCCCGCCGGTCGGCTTCAACCTGTTCGTGATCCAGAGCCTGACCGGCAAGGACATCATCACCATCACCAAGGCGACACTGCCGTTCTTCCTGCTGATGATCTTCTCCATCGTGCTGATGCACGTCTTCCCGGAGATCGTGCTCTATCTTCCGCAGGCCATGAACAACTGATCATCTGACCCCGAAGCCAAGGATGGCAGCTGGTAGCGCTTCCAGACTCAGGAACCGCAGCTGTCGGCACCTCTATCGGTCGACCCTTGCCTCAAGGGCGCCGAGCGTCACGGCAGACATACGGTGACGTGCTTGCAGACCTCCCCTCGGGGAGGTCTTTTTTTTGCCGCCTGCCCGGCGCTTGCCGCTCGCAGAGCATCGCGACTCAAAGCATCGCGACGGAAAGCACCGTCCTCGCACACACGGCCTTGCCACACACAGCTCAGCCCCACACAGCTCAGCTCAGCTCAGCTCTACTCTGCTCAGCACACGGACACGGAAACGAACACAAAAAAGCCGCCCCTTCCTTGCCGTGAGGCAGAAAGGGGCGGCTTTTTCGTCAACCGACAGGCGAGGCTAGATCAGGACAGGTGATCCGCCGGTGCGCTGGCCGGGGTGTCGATCATCGCGTGACCTTTGCCGCCACCGCCACCGCCGTGACCACCATGGCCGTGGCCATGACCGAACAGACCACAGCCACTCAGGGCCAGAGTCGCGGCGACCAGTGCAATCGGAAACAGATTTTTGATACGCATGAATCTCTCCTTCAAAGGGGGGTAGAGGCTGCTGCAGGACCGAGCCGTACAAGATTGCCCGGCATTGTCTACAAACCCTGCCTGCAAGCCCTGTCAGCAAGCCCTTACTTTCCCCTTCACATTACTCTGATCGACGACCAACGTTAAACCTTCGCAGCAGCCTTCCTTTTTTACTGCACGCCTTGTACAAGAGTTGCGACATGATTGTCGTGTAATGTACTACGCCGTTTTTTCCGGCTCAGCGCGACTTCAAGCCCCGCATATGCGCCGGTATCACCAGGCGCTCGAACAGCTCGAACAGCAGCTCGGCGCAGATGGCCAGCAATGCCGCGGGAATCGCCCCGTAAAGCACCAGATCATAGTCATTGAGCGAAAGCCCGGTGACGATCGGCTCGCCCAGACCCCCGGCGCCGATGAAGGCTGCCAGCGTCGCGGTGCCGATATTGATGATGGCAGCGGTCTTGATGCCGGTGAGCAGATTGGGCGTCGCCAGCGGCAGGATGACGTGACGCAGCTGCTCACGTCGCGTCAGCCCCATGCCACGCGCCACCTTGACCAGCAGCGGGTCCACCGTCAGCAACGCGGTGATCGCCGCGCGGATGATCGGCAGCAAGGAGTAGACGAACAGCGCGATCACCGCCGGTACCACCCCGATGCCGAACAGCGGAATCATCAGTGCCAGCAGCGCGATGGAGGGGATGGTCTGCAGCAGGCCGGTGACGTAGAGCACCACCCGCGAGACCTTCGGATTGCGATAGACAAGCAGTGACAGCGGCAGGCCGACCAGACACGCCAGCAGCAGCGCGGACAGCGTCAACTGCAGGTGCTCGATCAGATTGGTACCCAGCTTGTCCCACTTGGCGCCACTGACTTCACGCTGCTCGGTGGTGATGCCCTGCTCCTGAATGAAGCGACTGGCGACCTGGGCGAAGCTCTGCTCATCGGTGGAGACTCGGGCGTTGAGCGCCTGCATGCTGTCTTCATCGAGGCTGCCCGCCAGCTGGTTGAGCGCCGCGACGGCATCTTCCGGCAAGGCAGCATTCACGAAGGGCACCGCCAGATACTCGGGGAAGTAGCCCTTGTCATCGTCGAGCAGCACGAAGTCGAAGCGCTTGATGTCGCCCTCGGTGGAATAGGCATCGGTGGCGTCGATCTTGCTCTCGCGCAGCGCCTGATAGGCGATGCCGTGCTCGATGCCACGCGGCACCTGGGAAAGGCCGTATTCCGCGGCCAGCCCCGGCCAGCCATCCGGACGCTTGATGAACTCATGCGACATCGCGACGGACAGATCCGGGTGATCAGCCATATCGCCGATGGTGCTGATGCCCAGCGACTCGGCCTGATCGCGGCGCATGCTGACGGCGTAGGTATTGTTGAAGCCCAGCGGCTCGAGCACGCGCAAGCCCTGCTCGCGGCTCAGCTCATCGAGCGTCTTGAGCGGGGGTACGTCATCCAGCTTGAGAATGGCGTGCGCCAGGGTGCCGGTGTATTCGGGATAGACATCCAGCTCGCCTTCCGCCAGCCCCTGATAGGTGATGATGGTCTGTCCCAGCCCCAGACGGCGCTCGACCGTGACGCCGGCGTCCTCCAGCACCTGCGCGAAGACCTCGCCCAGCAGATGTCCTTCGCGATCCGCCTTGGAGCCGACCACGATCGGCTTGTCCTCGGGCCATGCCGCGGCTTGCTCTTCCGCGCTGGCAAGCGGGCTGCTCATCAGCGCCCCAAGACTGGCAAGCGCCAGGCCGGCGACCATCAGCGCGCCGGACAGCCCGCGGCGCGAGCGTTGCAGGACGGGAGTCGTCATCAGCGTCTTCATGCGCGTGCCTCCAGCAGTCGGGCCACGCGCTCATCCGCCGGCGCCGTGGTGATGGTGTCGGGGCTGGCGGCCTGCAGCACCACGCCGGGCGCCATCACCACCATGTGATCAGACAGGCTCAGCGCCTCGTTCATGTCGTGGGTGACCATCACCACGCTGCGCGGCTCCTCCTGCTGCATGCGCTGGAACTGGGCGTGCACCTCGATGCGCGTGATCGGGTCGACGGCCGAGAAGGCCTCATCGAGCAGCAGCAACGGTGGTTCCAGCATCATGGCGCGACACAGCCCGACGCGCTGGGCCTGACCGCCGGAAATCTCGTGGGGATAGCGGGTCAGCAGCGCCATGTCGAGATCCATCATCTGGAACAAGCGCGCGATGCGTGCCTTGACGCGCTCGGCGCTCCAGCCTTCGCGGTCAGCGAGAATGGCGACGTTGTCGCGCACGCTGAGATGGGGAAAGAGGCCGATCTGCTGGACGGCATAGCCGATGCGCCGACGCATGGCTGGCAGGTTGGCGTAATCGATGGCGGAGCCGAATACCTTCACCTCACCTTCATCCGGGCGGATCAGGCCGTTGATCAGCTGCAGCAGGGTCGATTTGCCACAGCCACTGGCACCGACCAGGGCGGTGATACGGTCACGCGGCAGTTCAAGATCAATGCCTTCAAACAGGCGCTGACCGGCAAAGCCCTTGTGCAGGCCGCTGAAGCGGACTGCCGGGGCGGTGTCATCACTCATCGAGTAGGTCCTTCTAGGCAGGTGAGCATGAGTCTGGAATGGTAAAAAGCGCTGGCGAGTCAGCGCACTTGCACACTAAAGAGTGCCGGTGACACCAGACAGGGGACGGGAATGCTCCCCACTGACGCCCTCACGACTTCCTCAATCAACAGTGACTACAGCGTCTCAGCTTATCAAGTCACCTCGGCGATGCCGGAGCAATTTCGTTTCCTGAGCTAATTTTCTCCCAATGACGTTCTCTCAATGACTTTCTCTGCCTAACCTTCTCGACCTGACCTTCTCGACCTGAATCTCTCTGACTGAGCCTCTCTGACTGAGCCTCTCTGACTGACTTTCTCTCCCTGACGTTATGTAACTCAGCTTTTCGACCTGGCACTCCCCTCTCGAGTCTCCCTGCTGATCGTCTGCCGCAAGCCCTGCGACCTTGGTCAAAGCGCCGCATAATGACCTTTACGTTAACGTCAACTTTGACCTAGAGTAATTTCCATCACACGCCAAGGCGACCCATGGCGGGCGGACTTGATAAGCCCTACGTGACAGACCCTTCGCGACAGACCGTTCGCGACGGCCCGTTTGCGACAGACCGTTTGCCATCAGGTCATCACAGCCCCTGGCGGGCCTTGCTCATCGCGCTTCACCGATCTACAGGATGCCAGATCATGCACAGCCTCTATTCACCGCTGGATTTCGGACTCGACGAGACACACACCCTGCTGCGTGAGCAGGTCAACGCCTTTGCCCGCGACGAGATCGCCCCGCGCGCCGCCGAGATCGATGCCAGCAATGCCTTCCCCGATGACCTGTGGCAGAAATTCGGCGACATGGGCCTGCTCGGCATCACCGTGCCCGACGAGGACGGCGGCAGCGGCATGGGCTATCTGGCGCACTGCATCGCGATGGAAGAGATCTCGCGCGCCAGCGCCTCGGTGGCGCTCTCCTACGGCGCGCATTCCAACCTGTGCGTGAACCAGATCAAGCTCAACGGCACTGCCGAGCAGAAGGCACGTTATCTGCCGCAACTGATGAGCGGCGAGCATGTCGGCGCGCTGGCGATGTCCGAACCCGGCGCCGGCTCTGACGTGGTCTCGATGCAGCTCAAGGCCGAACTGCGCGGCGATCACTACGTGCTCAACGGCAACAAGATGTGGATCACCAACGGCCCGGATGCCCACACCCTGGTGGTCTACGCGAAGACCGACCCGGACGCCGGCTCCAAGGGCATCACCGCCTTCATCATCGAGCGGGACTTCCCCGGTTTCTCCACCGCCCAGAAGCTCGACAAGCTCGGCATGCGCGGCTCCAACACCTGCGAACTGGTCTTCCAGGATTGCCAGGTGCCGGTCGAGAACGTGCTGGGTGAGGTCAATCGTGGCGTCAAGGTGTTGATGCGCGGGCTCGATTTCGAACGCACCGTACTGGCCGCCGGCCCCATCGGCATCATGCAGGCCTGCATGGACATCGTGGTGCCCTACCTGCATGAGCGTCGCCAGTTCGGCCAGGCCATCGGTGAATTCCAGCTGGTGCAGGGCAAGGTCGCCGACATGTACACCACCCTCAATGCCTGTCGCGCCTATCTCTATGCGGTCGCCAATGCCTGCGATCGCGGCCAGACCTCACGCAAGGACGCCGCGGGCGTCATTCTCTACTGCGCCGAGAAGGCCACCCAGATGGCGCTGGATGCCATCCAGCTGCTCGGCGGCAACGGCTACATCAACGAGTACGCTACCGGACGCCTGCTGCGAGACGCCAAGCTTTACGAGATCGGCGCCGGCACCAGCGAGATTCGCCGCATGCTGATCGGGCGTGAACTGTTCAACGAGAGCGCCTGACACCTCTCGTCATCCCCTACTCTTTTTCGTATCCCTTCGCCGCTGGAGCTTGCTCGATGGCCATACTGACCTCCCTGATCAATCCGCGCAGTGACCAGTTCCGCGCCAATGAAGCGGCGATGCAGGCCGAGGTCGATCGCCTGCATCAGCTGCTTGAGACCGTCGCGGCCGGTGGCGGTGACAAGGCGCGTGAGCGTCACGAGTCGCGCGGCAAGCTGTTCGTGCGCGAACGCATCGACCACCTGATCGATGAAGGCTCGCCCTTCCTCGAACTCTCCGCACTGGCGGCCCACGACGTCTACGACAGCCCTGTCCCCGGCGCGGGCCTGGTCACCGGCATCGGCCGCGTCAGCGGCGTGGAGTGCGTCATCGTCGCCAACGACGCCACCGTCAAGGGCGGCACCTACTTCCCGATGACGGCCAAGAAGCATCTGCGCGCCCAGGAAATCGCCCGCAAGCATCGCCTGCCCTGCCTCTATCTGGTCGATTCCGGTGGCGCGCATCTGCCCCACCAGGACGAGGTCTTCCCGGACCGCGACCACTTCGGCCGCATCTTCTACAACCAGGCCACGCTGTCTGCCGAGGGTATCCCGCAGATCGCCGTGGTGATGGGGTCATGTACCGCAGGCGGCGCCTATGTGCCGGCGATGGCGGACGAATCCATCATCGTGCGCGAGCAAGGCACCATCTTCCTGGCGGGGCCGCCGCTGGTGAAGGCCGCCACCGGTGAGGACATCAGCGCCGAAGCGCTGGGCGGCGCCGAGGTGCACTGCAAGATCAGCGGCGTGGCCGACCATCTGGCCGACAACGACGCCCATGCCCTGCAGCTGGCTCGCCGCGCCGTGTCGCGCCTCAACTGGCAACGCAAGGGCCAGCTCGCGCTGCGCGAATCGCGTCCACCACGCCTGGACCCGCAGGAGCTCTACGGCATCGTCGGCACCGACCTCAAGAAACCCTACGACGTGCGCGAGGTGATCGGCCGCCTGGTGGATGACTCTGACTTCGACGAGTTCAAGCGCGAGTACGGCGAGACGCTGGTCACCGGCTTCGCGCATCTGCATGGCCATCCGGTCGGCATCCTCGCCAACAATGGCGTGCTGTTCTCGGAAAGCGCCCTCAAGGGCGCACACTTCATCGAGCTGTGCACCCAGCGCCGGATTCCGCTGATCTTTCTGCAGAACATCACCGGCTTCATGGTCGGCTCGCGCTACGAGCACGAAGGCATCGCGAAGCACGGCGCCAAGCTGGTGGCGGCGGTGGCCTGCGCAAAGGTACCCAAGTTCACGGTGCTGATCGGTGGCAGTTTCGGCGCGGGCAACTACGGCATGTGCGGGCGCGCCTATGACCCCAACCTGCTGTTCATGTGGCCCAACTCACGCATCTCGGTGATGGGCGGCGAGCAGGCCGCCAACGTGCTGGCACAGGTCAAGCGCGACCAGCATGCCCGCGAGGGGCGCGAGTGGCCCGCCGAGGAAGAAGAGGCCTTCAAGGCGCCGGTACGCGAGCAGTACGAGCGTCAGGGCCATCCGACCTACGCCAGTGCGCGCCTGTGGGATGACGGCGTGATCGACCCGCTGCAGTCCCGCGACATCCTGGGTCTGTCACTGGCCGCGGCCATGAATGCCGAGATCGAGGACAGTCGCTTCGGTGTGCTGCGCATGTAACCCGTCAAGCGCTACAACAATGCTTGTGACCTGTACCGAACACAAGTAGTCATCTTGAAGCTAACAGAATGGAAGAAAGCACGATGACAGAGCCGCGCCAATCGAGTCGACTCGAGATAGATCAACACGGCGTCGCCCGCCTCACCCTGCTGCGTCCCGAGGTGCACAACGCCTTCGATGATCTGCTGATTGCGGAGCTGAATCAGCATCTGGAGAGCCTGCACGCCAGGACGAGTCGCGATGAAGTGCGTGTGGTGGTACTGGCCTCCGAGGGCAAGAGCTTCTCGGCCGGCGCCGATCTCAAGTGGATGCAGCGCATGGTCGAGTATTCGCTGGAGGATAACCTCGCCGACTCACGCGAGCTTGCGCGACTGATGCAGCTGCTCGATGAGCTGCCCTGCCCCAGCGTGTGTCGTGTCCAGGGCGCCACCTTCGGCGGTGCCGTCGGCCTGGCGGCCTGCTGCGACATCGTGATTGCCGCCGAGCGGGCGCGCTTCTGTCTCTCCGAAGTGCGCATCGGGCTGGCACCGGCTGCCATCAGTCCCTACGTGCAGCGCGCCATCGGCTCACGCCAGATGCGCCGTTATGCCCTCAGCGCCGAGGTGATCGACAGTGCCACCGCGCAGCGCATCGGCCTGGTCCACGAGACCTGCCCCGATGAGCTGCTGGAGGCGCGCGTCACGGAGATGGTGCAGACCTTGCTGGCCACCTCGCCTGCCGCCAGCCGCGCCACCAAGGCGCTGCTCAGCGAAGTGGCTCAGGCACCGAGCAGCGCCGCGACCCGTGAACGCTGCTGCGAGGTGATCAGCCAGCTGCGCGTCAGCGAGCAGGGCCAGGCCGGACTGGCCGCCTTCTTCGCCGGCACGCCGGCGCCCTGGGTGCCGACCGAGAACCAAACACCTCAGACGTCGAAGCCCTCATGAACACCAGAGGCCTAAAGCCGCTGGCGGCATATCGACGCTCTCGGCACTGGTCATCACTCTCGGTCATCACTCTCGGTCATCAATCTGGGCCATCAATCTCAGACATCCACCTCGGCCATGAGACTGCCGGACTAACTTCTTCCGGACTATCTTCTTCCGAGCTTTCATCTTCTGGACTTTTCTCTTACTGATTTCCCTAGCCACCTTCGCCACAGGACGCTTGCCATGAACGCCAACCGCGAGACAGACCAGACCCTCCCCGCCGGTTGCGGCGAGATCCGCAAGCTGCTGGTCGCCAACCGGGGTGAGATCGCCGTACGCGTGATGCGCACCGCTCGCGCGATGGGCATCCAGACAGTGGCGGTCTACTCCGATGCCGACGCCGATGCCCTGCATGTGCGCGAGGCCGACGAGGCCCTGCGTCTCGGCCCCGCCAGCGCCCGCGAAAGCTATCTGGATATCGACAAGGTGATCGCTGCCGCACGCAAAAGCGGTGCCGATGCCGTGCATCCCGGCTATGGCTTCCTGTCCGAGAACGCCGCCTTCGTCAGCGCGCTGGCCGAGGCCGGCATCATCTTCGTCGGCCCGCCCCAGAGCGCGATCGCCGACATGGGCGACAAGTCGGCCGCCAAGATGCGCATGCAGGCGGCCAATGTGCCGCTGGTGCCCGGCTACCATGGCGATGACCAGCAGGACGATTTGCTGCAGGCTGAAGCGGACCGCATGGGCTATCCGGTGCTGATCAAGGCCTGCGCCGGCGGTGGTGGCAAGGGCATGCGCGTGGTCGAGAGCGCGCGGGAATTTGCGGCGGCACTGGCCAGCTGTCGCCGTGAATCCCGCGCCGCCTTCGGTGACGAGCGCATGCTGATCGAGAAATACCTGACCCAGCCGCGCCACGTCGAAGTCCAGGTGTTCTGCGACAGCTACGGCAGCGGTGTCTATCTGTTCGAGCGCGATTGCAGTGTCCAGCGTCGCCACCAGAAGGTGCTGGAAGAGGCGCCCGCGCCGGGGCTGACGCCGTCGCTGCGCCGTGAGATGGGCGAGGCCGCCGTGCGGGCAGCGCGCGAGATCGGCTATGTCGGTGCCGGCACCATCGAGTTTCTGCTCGATGCGCCGCAACCGGGCAGCGAAAGCCACGGTGCCTTCTACTTCATGGAGATGAACACCCGCCTGCAGGTCGAGCACCCGGTGACCGAGATGATCACCGGCGAAGACCTCGTCGAATGGCAACTGCGCATCGCGCGGGGCGAACGCCTGCCGCGCCAGCAGGATGAGCTGACGTTGACCGGTCACAGCTTCGAGGCGCGCCTCTACGCCGAAGACCCGGACAACGACTTCCTGCCCGCCACCGGTGTGCTGGAACGCTTCCGGCTGGATCTGGCAGGGGCCGGGCTGACCGCCCGGCAGGTACGCCTGGACAGCGGCGTCGCCGAGGGCGATGAAGTCTCGATGCATTACGACCCGATGCTGGCCAAGCTGATCAGCTACGGGCCGACTCGTGAACAGGCGCTCGAGACACTGCTGCGCGCACTGGCAGCGCTGGAAGTGCGCGGCGTTACCACCAACCGCGCCTTCCTGTCCCGCCTGGCGGGCCATGCTGACTTCCGCGCCGCCGAGCTGGATACCCGCTTCATCGAGCGCCATCACGACAGCCTGTTCCCCAACGCGACGCTGGATCACGATAGTCTCGCGGCCAGTGCCCTGCTGGCGCTCTCGCGCCTGAATGAGCAAGCCAGCCACGCATCACATTCGCGCCAGCCCTGCGCCAGCCCGTGGGAGCGCCGCGATGGCTGGCGCAATGGCCTGCCACACCAGGTGCGCCTGGCGCTGTGTCTGCCCGCTGACGCCGATGCCGATGAGCGCAGCGACAAGGTGGCGCATATCATTGCGCGCCGCCCCGTAACGCATGCCTCCTTGGCGAATACGCACACGGCGGGTACGTCGTCCGGGAGCGATTCGCGCGGCGACTGGCAGATTGAAGTGACCACTCACTGCGGCGATGAAAGACAGACCACAAGCCATATCGGCCGACTCACTCGCCTTGAAGGCAACGCCATCGCCGTGACGCTGGATGGCTATCGTCGCCGCTTCCAGGCTAGTCACGCGCCGGCCCGCGGCGGTGAAGTGCTGGTGCTGTCGTCAGCGCAGCACAGCCAGTCCGGCAGCACTCCACAGGGGGAATCACGCCTGCTGTGGCGGCGCGCCGATGCCGTGGACCACGCGCGCCACGAGACCCAGGCGACCCTGAATGCGCCGATGAATGGCACCGTGGTCGCGCAGCTGGTCGCGCCGGGCAGCCATGTCCCGCAGGGCACACCCCTGATGGTGATGGAGGCGATGAAGATGGAGCACACCCTCAATGCCCCCGCCGATGGCGAGGTCGCCCAGTTCCACTTCTCGGCCGGTGACAGCGTGGTCCAGGGCGATGTGCTGCTCGAATTCACGGCCGCGCAGGTCGAGTCGGACAAGGAGTAGTCAGCATGCACTTTCCCCGCAAGGTACGCATCGTCGAGGTGGGGGCACGCGACGGACTGCAGAACGAGTCGGTGCCCGTCGCGACTACCACCAAGCTAGAGTTGATCCGGCGTCTGAGCGACAGCGGTCTTGCGCATGTCGAGGCCGCCAGTTTCGTCTCGCCCAGGTGGGTGCCGCAGATGGCCGATCACCGCGAGATCATGCTGGCGCTGCGCGACGGCCACGCCAAGTCAACAACCGCCAAGTCAGCGACCACTTACTCCGCCCTCACGCCCAACATGAAGGGACTTGAGGCGGCACTGGAGTGTGGTGTGCGCGAGGTGGCAGTATTCGGCTCGGCCAGCGAGTCCTTTTCGCAGCGCAACATCAACTGCTCGATCGCCGAATCGCTTGAGCGCTTTGCGCCAGTGGTAGAACACGCCCTCAAGGCCGGTGTGCGTGTGCGCGGCTATGTGTCCTGCGTGCTCGGCTGCCCCTATGAAGGCGAGATAGCCCCCGCCGAGGTGGCCGCCGTCGCTCGCGAGCTCAAGGCCATGGGCTGCTACGAAGTCTCGCTGGGCGACACCATCGGCGTCGGCACGCCGCTCAAGGCCAAGCACATGCTGGAGCAGGTCAGTCGCGAGGTGCCGATCACGCAGCTCGCCGCCCACTTCCACGACACCTACGGCCAGGCGCTCGCCAACCTCTACGCCGTGCTGGAGGAAGGTATCGCGGTGATCGACAGTTCGGTGGCGGGTCTGGGCGGCTGCCCCTACGCCAAGGGCGCCTCGGGCAATGTCGCCAGTGAAGACGTGCTCTATCTGCTTGAGGGCATGGGTATCGAGACGGGGGTGGATCTGGCATCGCTGGCCCGCACCGGCGACTGGATCAGCCGTGAGCTTGGGCGGCCGAATGGCTCACGCGTCGGTCAGGCGCTGATGGCGAGTTGTTGAGGGTGGGTGGCTCAAGACCAGTAGTTTGAGACGCTGCCAAGCGAGGCCGCAGTGGCGCGCGCTGATTGCGACCAAGGGCCGCACTGGATGGTCGCTATCATGGAATCGGTGTAGGCTTGCCGCCGTTCGCGCACCGCTTGAGCCCGATGCGCGCCTTCCAACACCATGTCTCGGCCTGAATCTTCGCCCGTCTTCTTAGCGGGTGAAGCGCGAGACAGCTTTCAGGACACCGTGATGAGCGCCCTCCCGAACTGCCCGGCCTGCAATTCCGAATTCACCTACGACGACGGCATGCAGTACGTCTGCCCTGAATGTGCCCATGAGTGGTCCAAGGAAGCCGCCGTCGAGGAAGCCGGCCCGGTATTCCGCGATGCCAACGGCAACGAGCTGGTCGATGGCGACACCGTCACCGTCATCAAGGACCTGAAGATCAAGGGCACCTCCTCCGTCGTCAAGGTCGGCACCAAGGTCAAGAACATCCGCCTGGTGGATGGCGATCACGACATCGACTGCAAGATCGATGGCGTCGGCCCGATGAAGCTCAAGTCGATCTTCGTCAAGAAAGCCTGATAGGTCTGCTTGCCTGATACGACGATGCCCCGCCTGCGCTCTGTGCGCGACGGGGCATCGTCGTTTGCGGACTGTCGTTTCCAGCCCGTCATTTCCGGCTTGCCGAGGCGCCTTGTTCAGCCTGCTCTGGCCAGCCCTGGCCCGCTCCAGCGCGCTACATCCCACCACCCCAGCAAGTGCCCACTCACTCCTCAGGCGACGTCTTGTCGAGCGGCGTGACCTTGGAAAGGCGTATGCGGCGCTGACCGCCGACCTCGAATTCAAAGCGGCCACTCACCTGGACCTCGCGGCCGATATAGGCACCGATGCGCTCCGGTGGCAGCAGTTCCAGGCGCTGCTGTCCTTCGCCTTCCAGCCAGTAGCGGTTGGGCACGTCTTCGCTGCGCACCCTGCCCTGCACGGCCACCTGCTCGCCCTGCCAGGCCTCGGAGTGTTCCAGCAGCGTCGCCACGCTGGTAGGGCGCGGGCCATTGACGCCATCGCATCCCGTTGTGGCCATCAGCATCACCGCCACGGCCACCATCGCCTGCCAGTGTTGCATCCCCTTGTTCATCTTCATTCCTCGCGCGACTGATACTTCATCGGGGGCTACCCGCTCGCTCATTCACTCGCTTGCGGCTTGAGGGGACTCGGGCAACGGCCCGGCAGTCGAGTTCCTCGCCCCTCGCGTCGAATGGCGATATCTCGTGGTCACCCAGACGCACCTGACGCCTGACGTGGACTCATGCACAGTCTGACAGCTGCCACGCGAGGCGATAACTCCCTGACCAATAGAATCAGCCATCAGGATCAGCCCTCAACGCAGGCCGTGAGGCGCCGCGCCACCCGCCAGCCCCATCACGACTCTGAGGCCTGTCATGCTGAGGCATGGTCGCCGCGCGGTGTCTGCGGGCACCGCCCTTGTCTCGCGCGCCAGCCGCACCTATATCATTGCCCGCAGGGGCACACCGCGCCATCGACGAAGCATGTGTGAAGCGCTTCGTCATATCGCCCTGCCGGCACCTCATCAGGAGAATCACATGAAGACAGCCAAGGTGGCCTATATCACCGGCGGTGCTCAAGGCATCGGCCGCGGCATCAGCGACTACCTGCTCGCCCACGGCTGGCGCGTGGCCGTGGCGGATATCGATGCCGAGGCAGGCCAGCAATATCGAGAGATGAAGAAGCGACAGGCGAGCGGGCTCACAGAGGAGCCTGCAGCGCCGTCGGGGGAGCTTGCACAACGCTCGGGAGCGCCGCTTGGCGAGCAGCCCGCAGAAGACATCGGCGAGCGCCTGCGCGTCTTCACGCTGGATGTGCGTGACGAGAAATCCGTGGCAGCCAGCCTCGCGGCTACCTGCGAGGCCTTCGGGCGGCTGGACACGGTGATCAACAATGCCGCGATCGCCGACCCCTTCCAGGGCAAGCTTGAGGAGCTGTCACTCGAGCGCTGGCATCAGGTACTCGACACCAGCCTGACCAGCAGCTTCCTGACCGCCAAGCATGCGGCGCGTCATCTGCGCGAGACTGGCGGCAGCATCGTCAATCTGGCCTCCAGCCGCGCGCTTCAGTCCGAGCCGCACAGCGAAGCCTACGCCGCCAGCAAGGGCGGTATCGTCGCCCTCACCCACGCCATGGCGATGAGCCTCGGGCCGGAGATTCGCGTCAATGCGGTCAGTCCGGGCTGGATCGACGTCAGCGCCCTGCAGAAAAGCGGCGAGGCCGAGTCGCTGAGTGACGAAGACCATGCCCAGCATCCCGTCGGGCGCGTCGGCCATGTCGATGACATCGCCGCGCTGGTGGCCTTCCTGATCTCGGACAAGGCCGGCTTCATCACCGGCCAGAATCATGTCGTCGATGGCGGCATGACGCGCAAGATGGTCTATTCCGACTGAGACGACAAGGCCGACTGAGACGACAAGGCCGACCGAGACGACAACGCCTGACGCGATTGCACGTCAGGCGTTGTCAGTTCTTGAGCTGCGTCCGGATTCCCTGAACGCTCAACTACGGACTTGTCTTGAGCGGGCCGTGGTCACACCGCGTGCGGTGCCAGCCACTGCTTGAGCTGACCGGCCTGCATCACGCCTGATTCGCGCGCCAGCTCCTTGCCCTGCTTCATCACCAGCAGCGTCGGAATGCTGCGGATGCCGAAACGACCGGCCAGCGCCTGCTGGGCTTCGGTGTCGATCTTGGCGAAACGCACACGGGTGCCCATCTGCGCCGCGACTTCATTGAAGATCGGCCCCATCATCTTGCACGGGCCACACCAGCTGGCCCAGAAGTCGATGACCACCGGCATTTCACTGCGCACCACCAGGGCCTCGAAGTTGTCGCTGGTCAGTTCCAGCGGCTCCTGGGGCAGTACGGCGGCGCTGCACTTGCCGCAGCTGGGGTTGTCATCCAGACGCGCGGTGGCCACACGATTGAGAGCGAGACATTGCGGACAGGCCAGCACGAGGGATTCAGACATGATCGGACTCCAGAGAAATGGGGATGCGGCGCGCCACGTGACGGTCAACCGTCAGACGCGTACCGATAAGCGCAGATCATACGACTCGTGGGCCAGGAAGCAATTGAGCCACCTTATCGCCCTGATTGGCTGGCTGTATGAGCCCGCCTGATCTGAACATTCGCCTGACCCGAACGAACTTAACGACCCCCTGCACTCAACCTGAAGGGCCCCGCCAGTCACGGCGGGGCCCTTCGCACTTGAGCACACCCAAGAGTCGCTCAGATGCTGGCCAGCCCGAACTTGATGCACAGCGTCACCAGCACCAGCAGGAAGAGGGTTTCCACCACCATCAGGATCACCGGCTTCCAGCCCACCACCGCCAGCTTCTGGAACGACGTCTTGACGCCCAGCGCGGCAATCGCCGCCACCAGACACCAGCGCGACAGATCAGTGAAGCCTTCCACGGCGACGCTTGGCACCCAGCCGAGGCTGTTGATCAACACCAGTGCCACGAAGGCGATCAGGAAGGTGGGGAACATCGGCACCTTGCCGCCCTCATCGCCATTGGCCTGGCGCGCACTGCGGAACAGCAGCATGAAGACCATCACCGCCGGCACCAGCATCGCCACCCGCAGCAGCTTGACGAAGGTCGAAACGTCCCCGGTGTGCTCGGAAATGATGTAGCCCGCGCCCACCACCTGAGCCACGTCGTGGATGGTACCGCCGAGGAAGATGCCGGCCTCGGCATCATCCAGCCCCAGCAGCCTGACGATCAGCGGATAGGTGATCATCGCCACGGTCGAGAGGGTCGTCACCCCGACCACGGTCATGATGGTGTGGCGCTCGCTGGTGGCGTTGCGCGGCATCACCGCCGACAGCGCCAGTGCCGCCGAGGCACCGCAGATGGCCACCGAGCCACCGGTCAATAGCCCCATGTCGCGGTCCAGCCCCATCACGCGGGCCAGCAGCGCGCCGAACAGGATGGTCGCCACCACCCCGAGCACCACCGTGATCACCGGGCCGAGGCCGAGACTCGCGACCTGCTCCAGCGTGATGCGCACCCCCAGCAGGGCCACGCCGAGGCGCAGTACCGTCTTGGAGGCGAACTCGATTCCCGCCTTGCACGGCCCCTCCTCGGAGAGAAAGTGTAGCGACATGCCGAACAGCAGCGCATAGAGCAGCGTCGGGCCGCCGTAGTGATCGGCGATGAAGGTGGTCGCCAGCGCGATGATGATGCAGATCAACAGGCCCGGCATGATGGTGCGCACGCGCCCTTCCAGGGCCCGCCACAGGCTGGTGGGCGGGGTGGGTGTGTCGTGCAGTGATGAACTGTTGTCAGTGGCCACGCGGATTCCTCTTGAAGACCAGCAAGCGGTGACGGGCAAGCTGCCCCGCCGCGATGTGTCGTTCAGGCACGCAGGCCTGCTAGCTGGCCTGGGCCATGTTCACCTGGGCGGCCTTGATCATGTCGGCGGCCTTCTCGGCGATCATGATGGTCGGCGCATTGGTATTGCCGGACACGATCACCGGCATGATCGAGGCATCCACCACGCGCAAGCCGTGCAGGCCATGGACACGCAGCTCGTCATCCACCACCGCCAGCGCATCGTGACCCATCTTGCAGGTGCCCGCCGGGTGATAGATGGTCTGGCTGAACTGACGCGCGGCTTCCAGCAACTCCTCATCGCTCTGGTAGTGCGCGCCCGGCACGTACTCCTCGCTGATCACCGAGGCCAGCGGCGCCGCCTGGGCGATACGTCGCGCCACCTTGATGGCATCGACCACCACGCGGCGGTCTTCCTCGGCGCTCAGATAGTTGGGCTGGATGGAAGGATAGATGCTGGCGTCGGCGCTGGTGATGCGCACCTGGCCGCGACTGTGCGGGCGCAGCTGACATACCGAGGACGTGAACGCCGAGAACGGATGCACGCCATCGGCGGGCTTGTCGGCACTCAACGGCTGCATGTGGAACTGGATATCGGGGCGCGTCAGTCCCTCGCGCGACTGGGTAAAGGCGCACACCTGACTGGCCGCCAGCGTCAGCGGGCCGGTACGCGTGAAGAGGTACTGGGTGCCGACCGCCAGCTTCTTGAGCGGATGACGCACCTCGTCATTGAGGGTGCGGCACTGGGTCTTGAACACCAGCCGTACCTGCAGGTGGTCCTGCAGGTTTTCCCCGACTCCCGGCAGCGCGTGCAGGCATTCGACGCCGACACTGGCCAGATGCTCGGGCTCACCGATACCGGAGCACTGCAGAATCTGCGGGCTGCCGATGGCGCCGCTGGACAGCAGCACCTCGCGCTCGGCGCGCGCCGTGTGGATCGTGCCCTTCACCTCGTATTCCACTCCCACCGCACGCTTGCCTTCCAGCAACACGCGGCGACAGTGCGCATGCTTGACCAGCGTCAGATTGCTGCGTGTAAGCGCCGGGCGCAGGAAAGCCCTGGCCGTGCTGCAGCGCAGGCCCTTGTAGGTGGTCTGCTGGAAATAGCCGACCCCTTCCTGGCGCTCGCCATTGACGTCCTGGTTGAGCGGAATCCCCGCCTCCACCGCCGCCTCGATGAAGCGCTCGGCGATCTCGCGCTTGAGGCGCAGGTCAGAGACATGCAGCGGCCCATCGGTACCGTGCCATTGGTTGGCGCCGCGCGCCTGACACTCCGACTTGCGGAAGTACGGCAGCACTGACGCGTAGTCCCAACCCTGATTGCCCGCGGCCGCCCAGTCGTCGTAGTCCTCGTGCTGGCCACGGATATACAGCAGCCCATTGAGCGAGCTGGAACCGCCCAGCACCTTGCCCCGCGGCCACTGCAGCCGACGACCATTGATGCCCTTGTCAGGGTCGGTGAGATAGCACCAGTCGGTGGCCGGGTTATGCATCGTCTTGAAATAGCCGACCGGCACATGAATCCACGGATTCCAGTCCGAGCCGCCGGCTTCCAGCAGCAAGACCTTGATGGAGGGGTCTTCGGTTAGACGATTGGCTAGCACGCAACCGGCTGACCCCGCTCCGATCACGATGTAGTCATAGGCGGCTGATGCGTCGGCATTGGCGTAACGTGTTGTTTTCATTATTTTATATACCATATCGAGACATATTGTCTCATAATCATGGTATAAAAATTTGGATTCGTCAAATACGAAACGTATTGTCTCAATATCTTTGCCAAAGCTGAAAAAGTGCCCTACATTGAGATTTGAAACGCCGGTAACGGTACTTTTCGTCTCGTTATACGACCAACTATGTAAGACGAACTAGCGAGAACGACACAGACCGCCATCAATGGCAGTCACCAGAGAGGCCAGAAGCAGGGCTCATGGGCTCTGGAGACATGCTTGAGGAGAGTTTGAAGAGGGAGTGGAGAAGAATTTGAAGAGACTTTGGAGTGGTTTTGGAGTGGCTTTGAAGAAATAGCGGATATGTCTGACAAGCGCCCCAGCACTCTCTGAAGAGACACTCTCTGAACAAGCACTGCGAAAACGCCTGACAAATAAAGATGGGCAAATCAGGACAGCAAATAAGGATGGATAAACAAGCACTTGGCTAAAGAAGTGATCAACGAACGGCTTGCCAGACAAACAGCGGAAGCAAGCCCCGCACCGCAAGACCCATAACAACGCCAACACAGGGCGAGTGATACGACATCACTTCCCGGCCGTCAGGCCTGCATCCCACCACAAAAGCAAACACAATACCGGGAGCACTACCATGCCATCGCCACTCAGCAAGCTGTCACGCCGTGACTTCCTCGACATCTCGGGTCGCTTCGGTCTGACCTCGACCCTGCTGGCCGCCACCGGCCTCGGCGCAGGTCTCACCGCGTCCACGCTGGCGCGCGCCGCCGACCAGGAGCAGCAGAAACGCTACAAGACAGCGCCCAAGTTCCAGCTGCGCTTCGGTGCCTCGGGCTTCAATGAGCGCAATCTCGATATCCAGAAATCCGGTCAGCTGTTCTTCGCGCGTGACCTGGAAGAGCGCACCAACGGCGCCATCCGCGTCGAGTTCATGGGCAGCAACGAGGTCTGCAACCAGCTGGACTGCGTCGGCAAGACCCAGCAGGGCATCGTCGATATCTACTCGGCCTCCACCCAGAATTCCTCGGGCAGCGCGCCGTATCTGAACGTGCTCGATTTCGCCTACATGTTCCCCACCGTCGCCTCGATGTTCCACTTCTTCTATCACAAGAAGAGTGAGCAGCTGCTGCGCGAACCGCTGCGCCATCGCCACAACCTGCAGTTCCTGTTCACCCACTGTGACCTGCGCGGCATCATGCTCGGCCTCAAGTGGCAGGACAAACCGCTGGTCACCAGCATCGATGATCTCAAGGGCACCAAGAATCGCGTCACCGGCACCCAGATGGGACGCATCGCGATGGAGCAGCTGGGCCTGAACCCGGTGCCGGTCGCCTGGGAAGAGACCCTCGATGGCCTGCGTCAGGGCCTGCTGGATGGCGCCGAGACCTGGATGAGCGCCGTGGCCTACGCCGGCATGGCACCGGTGGTGTCCCAGGCGGTCGACCTGCGCTTCTTCGCCGGTACCGAACACACCGGCATGAGCCTGCCCAAGTTCGACAGCCTCGGTTCCGAGCTGCAGGACCAGGTGATGGAGTCCGCCTACTGCGCGCAGATCTTCACCCAGGGCATGAACGAGGCCGGGCGCTTCGAGATCGTCGGTGCCACCGAGCACCCCGCCGCCGGCACCGTCTTCGCCGAGAACAACGTGCGCGTGGCGCCGCTGTCGGACGCCGAACGCTCACGCGCCGAACAGATGTGCTCGCCGGAATTCAATCCCGATCCGTGGGAGCAGTGGCGCGAACGCCTCAACAAGTGGTCCGGCGGTCTCGATATCTATCAGGAAATCCATGATGTCGCGCGCGAGATTCCGCGTGATGTCGCCGCCGTCAACGTCAAGCCGCAGCGCTGGTGGAGGGGGTAATGGGCGATACCACCATTTTCAGCCAACCGACCAAGAAACCTGCCCTCAAGAAGGCCGCGCCCTGGGCGCGCCCCTTCCTGTGGCTGGATGCCCATCTGGAACAGGTCGTCATTCTGATCGCCTATTCCGGCATGGCCGGCATCATCTTCGTCGAAGTCATCCGGCGCTTCTTCTTCGGCCTGCAGGCCCCCTGGAGCACCAGCATTCCCGTGCTGCTGTTCCTGTGGCTGACCTGGTTCGGCGCCTCGCTCAACGTCAAGAAGCGCACCCACCTGAGCCTCAACGAGATTCGCATGAAGCTACCGCGCGGTGGCCAGTTCGCCTGTCTGATCCTCGATGCCGTGCTGTGGATCGGCTTCGGGCTGATGGTGATCTACTTCACCACCACCCAGGTGACGCTGGCCTACGACAACTACGCCATCGTGCCGGGCACCGACAACGTCATGCAGTGGTGGTTCTATCTCGCCACACCGCTGGCGTGGGTGATGATCATCTATCGCGTACTGCAGAACCTCTACGCCGACTGGGCGCGCTATCGCCGCGGCGATTCCTTCAACCTGCAACCGTCCATCATGGACTGAGGAGGTCAGCATGACAGACGGTATCTGGATCTCCCTGATCACGGCGGGCGTGACCGCCTTCTTCCTGCTCGGCGTGCCCATCTTCCTGGTCATCGGCCTGTGGGTGGTCGGCACCAGTCTGGTGATCGACTTCACGCTGGCCAATGTCGGCGTCACCCTCTTCCAGGGCCTGAGCTTCTTCGGCCTGCTGGCGTTGCCGCTGTTCATCCTCACGGGGGACCTGATCAACGCGGCGGGCATCGCCAAGCGACTCTCCGACTTCGCCTACTCGACGCTGAGCTGGATGCGCGGCGGGATGGGCATGTCGACCCTCGGCGCCTGCGGGCTGTTCGCGGCGATTTCCGGCTCCAACGCTGGTACCACCGCCACCATCGGTTCGATCATGCAGCCCGAGATGGTCAAGAACGGCTATGACGAACGCTTCGCCGCCGCCACGGCGGCCTCCGGCGGCACCGTGGGCATCATCATTCCGCCCAGCATCATCTTCATCGTCTACGGCTTCATGATGAACCTGTCGATCAGTGACCTGTTCATCGCCGGCATGGTGCCGGGCGCCCTGATGGTGGTCGCGATGATGGGCGCCTGCTATCTGGTGGCGCGCAAGAATGGCTGGGGCCAGCTGCAGCCCTTCAAGGCCGGTGTCAGCGCCAGGCTGGCGCGCAAGGCCTACCTGGGCTTCGCGACCATCGGCGTGGTGGTCTACGGCATCTACTCGGGCAAGTTCTCGCCGACCGAAGCCGCCGCCATCACCGTGGGCTTCACCATGATCGCGGGGCTGTTGATCACCCGCGAGATCAGCCTCAGGAAGCTGCCGACCATCATGCTGCGCTCGGGTCAGATCGCCGGCATGCTGGCGCCGCTGATCGCCATCTCGGTGGTCATGCAGCAGCTGCTGTCGGTGCTGGGTGCCGGTCAGGCGCTGAGCGAGATGCTCAGCGGCATCGACAACTATTACCTGACGCTGGGCACCTGCATGCTGATCATCCTGCTGGCGGGCATGATTCTGGAAAGTCTGCCGGTGACGATCATCCTGGCGCCGATTCTCGCGCCCATCGCCCAGCAGGCCGGGGTCGACCCGATCCACTTCTCGGTCATCTTCCTGGTCGGTGCCGCCATCGGCTTCGTCACGCCACCCTTCGGGCTCAACCTGTACGTGGCCAGCAGCATCACCGGCATTTCCTACGTCAGACTGGTCAAGTACGTGATTCCCTACTTCATCGCGCTGATCGCCTGCTGGCTGGCCATCTGCCTGGTGCCTTCCCTTTCCCTGTTCCTGGTAAACCTGTAACACTAGCCTCATCGACAGCCCCGCGAGGGGCTGTCTTCGTCTCATCAGGGCAGCCTTCGCCAAGGGGCCCACTGCCGTGATGAATCGATGCACTGACGCCTTGCCACCCTGCCCCTGTCGGCCCCGGTCACCCCGAGTGACATGCGCCCGACAGCAGGATGAGGACACTAGATGAGCAAAGACACGCCCACCAATTCGACGCTCTTTCGCGCACTCGGCCTGCTGGAAGAAATCGTCACCACCCAGCACGCCGTCAGCGCCGCCGACCTCGAGAAGCGCTTCGACATCCCCAAGCCGACTGTCCATCGCCTGCTCAAGCAGCTGGAAGAACAGCAGCTGATCAGCCGTGATCTGGATGGCCGTCACCTGCTGCCCGGCCCGCGCTTTCGGCGCATGTCGCTGGGTGCACTGGCCAATGAAGGCCTCAAGGTGCCGCGCCGTGTCCTGCTGGAACGGCTGGCGAAGGAAGTCGGCGAGACCTGCAACCTGACGCTGCTCGATGGCCACGAGGTGATGTATTACGACCGCGTGGAAACCAACTGGCCGGTGCGCATCCAGCTGGCGCCCGGTTCACGCCTGCCGCTGCACTGCACCGCGAGCGGCAAGCTGTTTCTGGCGCTGATGCCGCTGCATCGCCGCCGCGCCCTGCTCGCCCACCTGGCGCTGGAGGCGCACACGCCCTGCACCCTGACCTCGCGTGCCACGCTGGAAGAGGCACTCGACACCGTGGCGCGCAATCAGCTGAGCACCGATGATGAGGAGTTCATCCAGGGCATGGTCGCCATCGCGGTGCCGGTCTTCGATGAGGTCGGCCAGATCCAGGCGACATTGGCGATCCACGCGCCGCGCCTGCGCCACTCCATCGACTCCCTGCTGGAGTGGGCGCCGCTGATGCGCCAGATCGCCACTGAGCTGGAAGGCACACTTTGATGCGTGCACCTTGTGCGCACATGACTCATGAGGTGATCCCGTCCAGCCCCGGGTGACACCTGAGCCACGCTGACGATGGGCCATGATCCAAAACGCTCGCCCCCGCAGACAGTGATTGTCTGCGGGGGCGAGCTTTTTTCAGCGGACTTTTTTTCATCTGCCAAATTGCTGAGTACCGCTATCCCTCAAGCGTTTCTCTCCTGCGGTCAGGGCGTCGGTACCACCACCACCGGAATGCTGGCGCGCTTGATCACCCCCTTGGTGACCTTGCCCGCATAGGAGGCCACGAAGCCGCGCTTGTTGGTGGCCATGATGATCATGTCGCAGTCATGGCGCGTGGCGTAGCGGATGATCTCCGAGGCCGGGTAGCCCTCCACCACATTCAGTCCGGCGATCACCGGGCGCGGGTCGCCGTTGTCATGGGTGCTCCAGAAGTCCTCCAGCATCTTTTCCAGGCTCTCTTTCGCCTGATCGAGCCGCTGCTGCATCAGGCCCTCCAGCGTCGGCTTGTGACGGATGTTGACCTTGAGGGTGTTCATCACATCATCCGAGAGTGACTTGACGGCGTGCAGCACGTGCAGCTCGGCGCCAGTCGCGCCCGCCAGCCACACCGAGCGCGCCAAGACCCGCTCGCAGTCTCCTCGCAGGCCCACACAACACAGAATCCGTTTGACTGCCGGCATCGTCCTTCTCCTCATTCGTTGCAGGGCTGACGTTCAGGTGGTGCTTCAGTACCCCATTACCCTGGGTAACCACAGCGAGATTTCAGGCACATAGGCGATCAGGAAGATGGCCGCCACCGAGCCCGCCGCGAACGGCAATGCCTTCAGGGATATCTCCTCGATGGAGGCCCCGCCTATTCCCGAGGCCACGAAGAGGTTCTCCCCCAATGGCGGTGTCTGGAAGCCGATGGCCAGCGCGCAGACCACCACGATGCCGACGTGCACCGGGTCCATCCCCAGCATGTACATGATCGGCAGCAGCACCGGGGTGAGAATCATGATCGCGGCCAGTGTCTCCATGAACATGCCGACGAACAGCAGGAAGAAGATGATCATCGCCCAGATGAGGTAGAGGTTGTCGGTCATCGCCAGCATGCCCTCGGCGATATGGGCCGGCACGCGTTGCTCGACCAGCAGCCGCCCGAAGACCGTCGCCGTGAACAGGATCAGCAGCACGCGACCGGTGATCCAGGTGGTGGTCTCCAGGGTGCGCAGCGTCGGCTTCCACTTGAGTTCCTTGTGCAGGAAGATGCCGACGATCAGGGTGTAGACGATGGCGACGATGGCGGATTCGGTCGGCGTGAAGAGGCCGCTGTAGATGCCGCCCAGGATGATGAAGGGCGCCAGCATCGACCAGACGCCCTTCTTCAAGGTGGCGCGGATATGTGGCCACGACCAGCTGTTGGTCAGCCCGCGATAGCCGCGTTTCTTCGAGATCACGTAGTTGATCATCAGCAGGAAGCCGGCGATCACCACGCCGGGCATGACGCCGGCGATGAACAGTTTCGGGATCGACAGTGTCTGGAAGTCACCGTGCATGGCCACCGCTTCGGGCGGCGGCTGCAGCCCCATGCCGGAAATCCCGAAGATCACCATCGGGATCGACGGCGGAATCACCACCCCCAGCCCGCCGGAAGAGGCCGTGATCGCCGAGGCATAGCCACGGTCGTAACCGCGCTTGGCCATCGCCGGAATCATCAGCATGCCGACCGCCGCCGTGGTGGCCGGTCCCGAGCCGGAAATCGCGCCGAAGAACATGCAGGCAAATACCGTGGCGGCGGCAAGTCCGCCCGTTACCGGCCCGGCGAAGGCCTCGGCGATATCGACCAGCCGTCGCGAGATGCCGGCGGCCTCCATCAGCGCCCCGGCCAGAATGAAGGCCGGTAGGGCCATCAGCGGGAAGGAACCCACCGAGGTAAAGGCGATCTGCACGAACGCCATCGGGTTTTCATCGATGCTCAGATAGGTCGCCAGCGCCGCGACACCCAGCGAGACGGTGATCGGTGCGCCCAGTACCAGCAGCAGGAAGAAGACGCCAAACAGGATGTAGATGATGGTGGAATCGATCATGACTTGCCGCCCTCCTGTCTGTCACTGGGCTGTGGATCAATGGCCTGGCCGTCACCGCCCTGCTTCAATTCCTCCATTGCCTGGAAATCCGGGTCCACGATGTCTTCCTTGCGCACGAACTTGAGATAATTGGTCTGGATGATGCGCACCGTCATGGCGGTAAAGGCCAGCGGCAGAATCAGATAGAAGTACTTCATCGGCACACCCAGCGTCTGTGACTTCCAGAACAGATTCATCTTGTTGAACACGAAGTCGTAGCTGTAATAGATGAACACCGCATTGAAGACGATCCAGATGATATCGGTCAGAACACCGCAGAGGGTTTCCACCCAACGCGGCAGGAATCGAAACTGGAAGGTCACGCGGTTATGCGCCGACATGCGTGTGGCGTAGACGGCCCCTAGATAGGCAAACCACACGAAGGCATAGGTCGCCAACTCGTCTCCCCAGGGAATCGAGTAGCTGAAAAGGTTACGCAGCATGATCTGCGTGAAGAGAATGATGACAAACACCACCAGCAGAAACTGGCAGAGATAGTTCTCGATATTATCCAGAAACTTCAACAATACCCGCATGGATACACATCCCCCGACATCGCCAGCGATGACCACTTGACGCCACGTCTCCCCTGCCAGCGATCACATGTCGACGACATGCTTGGCATGCTCATGACAGGTGCCGGCAGGCAGGGGAATCCGGGCGGGCCTTGAAAGCCTCAGCCGTTCAGGAGGTCATCAGGGCGCGGTGGACGGATCACGCCCGAGGGTCTCGAGCACCTCGACCAGCTTGTCGCGGCCGCCGATGCTGTCGTAGAAGTCCGGCCAGATGCTGGAGGCCTTGGCGATCCATTCCTGCTCGTCATTGGCGGGCTGGGTGATGGTCATGCCGTGCTCTTCCACCAGCGATTTCTTGATGGAATCCTCGGTGGCCAGCAGGTAGTCATAGCTGTGCGACGTCGCCTCTTCACCGGCCGCCAGCACCAGTTGCTGGTTCTCTTCGCTGAGGCTCTGGAAGGTGCCTTCGCCCATGATCAGCGGTTCCATCGAGAACACGTAACAGCTGTCGGTGACGTGGTTCTGCACCTCATAGAACTTCATGGCATCGATGGTGATGTAGGGATTGTCCTGACCATCGACGACGCCCTGTTGCAGGGCGGTGAAGGTCTCGGACCACGCCAGCGGGTTGGGGTTGACGCCCCAGGACTGGTAGGAGGAGATCATGATCTCGTTCTTGGGCACGCGAATGACCATGCCTTCCAGGTCTTCCGGTGAGGCGACCGCCTGCTTGGAATTGGTCAGACGGCGGCAGCCAGAATAGGCCCAGCCCAGAATGCGGATACCGGAATCGCGCAGGGTGTTCTCGCGCAGCTCATCGCCTATCTTGCCTTGCGTCAGCGCCTTGGCATCGTCCGGGCCGTGGATGACATACGGCAGGGTCAGCACGCCGACGGTCGGCGAGAATGGCGTCAGGTTGTTGATCGCCACCACGGACAGGTCAACGAGGCCCATGCTGGCGTTGTTGACGGTATCCTGCTCGCTGCCCAGCTGGCCGTTGGGGAACAGGTCCACCTTGATGTCGCCGCCGGATTTCTCTTCCACCAGGCTTGCGAAGGTCTTGCCCAGTTCATACTGGGTGCCGCCGGCCGCATCACCGAGGGCCATCTTCCAGGTTGCGGCATTGGCGCCAGCGGCCATGCTCAGGCTCGCGGCAGCCACCGCGATGGCCAGCGAGGACTTGAAGGCGCTGGCGCGAGATACGCTGGTGCAAGATACGCCAGTGCGAGTCAGCAAGCGGAGGTCTGAAAGGGTCTGTGTCGAGTCGATCATCTTGTCTGTCCCGTCGTTATTGTTGTTGCGGGCTCCTGACGGCTGCGCGTGATAGCGAGCGGGGTACTGCACCTCATATCGTCAATGACTTCGCGTCTGCACCACTATCTTGCAGCGCCTCATGTCATTCACGATTGCCATCACCTGCTCATCTACAGCCCCAGGAAAGGGAGTGTGAAGTCGCGTCGTGCTTGAACTGTGCTTTCGTTGTACCTGCCAGATCACTTTCTCCCCGTGCGCCATTCCTCGATAGAACCAGTCCGTCGGCATCGATGGGGCCAGTCCCGGCTGGCTATTGCTCTCCCGACGGGGGTCTGCCTCAATGAAGCCGTACCGGTGGCTGCCACCTCAGGGCAGGCAGCGTCCCGCGCGCCACTCACTGACGGCGCACCGCGGGGCAATCAGGTACAGAAAATGCATATAAAACGGGCACTTCCGCTGGAAAGTCCTCGTGACGACACGCTCGCGAAAACAATAGAGAACACGCATGAGCCACCCGCTGTTTCACCTCGATTCCTCGCGCAAGGAAAGCCTGCAATTCCAGATTCGCGAGCAGATTTCCCAGGCGATTCTCGAAGGCCATCTGCCACGTGATGTCGCGCTGCCCTCCAGCCGCAAGCTGGCCCGCGAGCTGAATGTCGCGCGCAATACCGTGATGCTGGCCTACGAGCAGCTGCTGGAAGACGGCTTTCTGATCGCCCGCGAGCGCAGCGGTTACTTCATCAATCCCGAGATTCTCAAGGGTCGCGCCGACACGCCGGTGCGCCTCAATGACATCGAGGCCGACAGCCTCGACTGGGATGAGCGGCTGGCCTTCAAGCCTTCTGTGCAGCGCGCCATCGAGAAACCCGGCGACTGGCACCAGTACGACTATCCCTTTCTCTATGGCCAGCTGGACCCGGAATTCTTCCCCACCCAGCACTGGCGCGAATGCAGCCGCGACTCGATGAGCGTGCCGTCGATTCGCAGCTGGTCGGTGGACCATCTCAACAATGACGACCCGCTGCTGATCGAGCAGATTCACCAGCGGCTGCTGCCCCGCCGCGGTGTCTGGGCAAGCCCGGAGGAAATCCTGATCACGGTGGGCACGCAGCAGGCGCTGTGGATCAGCTGCATGCTGCTGCTCAAGCAGGGCCAGCGCTTCGCGATGGAGAACCCCGGCTACGTCGACATGTACAACATCGCCAGCACCTTCACCGATGACATCCAGCTGTTGCCCATCGACGACAAGGGCATGCAGCCGCTGGAATCGCTCAAGGACTGCCGCCTGGTGTATGTCACGCCCAGCCACCAGTCGCCGACGACCATCACCCTGCCGCTGGAGCGCCGCCGCCAGCTGCTGGACATGGCCGAGACCGGCAACTTCCTGATCATCGAGGACGACTACGAGAGCGAGAGCAACTACGCCGACAACCCGACACCCGCGCTCAAGAGCCTCGACCGCCACAAGCGCGTCATCTATGTCGGCAGCCTCTCCAAGACCCTCGCCCCCGGTCTGCGCCTGGGCTACATGGTCGCGCACCCGACCCTGATTCGAGAGGCCCGCGCCCTGCGCCGCCTGATGCTGCGCCATCCGCCGACCAACAATCAGCGTGCGGTGGGGCTGTTCATCGCGCGCGGCTATCACGACAGCCTGATCAATCAGATGCACCAGGTGATGCAGCGGCGCTTCCTGCTGATGCGTGACGCCATCCAGCGCCATCTGCCGATGATGAGCACGCCGGCTACCTACGGCGGCTCCTGCTTCTGGATGCACGGCCCGAAGAATCTGAATGCCCACCGCCTGGCCGCCCTCGCCCGCGAGCAGAGCATCCTGATCGAGGTCGGTGACCTGCACTTCTTTTGCGATCGCAGCAGCCACCGCCACTACTTCCGGCTTGGCTTCTCGGCGATTCCGGAAGCACGCATCGAAGCCGGCATCCTCAAGCTGGCCGCGCTGGTGCCGCTGGCGATGGACGAGGCGCCGTCAGTTGCGGGCACAGAGACCGAAGCACCGGAGACGGACGCAACGAAGACGGACGCACCGGAAACACAAGCACAGTCGTTACCCCCTCAGCCCGCCCTGCCCACTCCCCACGGCGCATCACGTCGGCAGCGCGCCAGCTAGCCTGCCCCTTGCGAGGAGATGAAAGGCAAGGAGAAGAAAGGCGAGGCGAGCCGCCATAGCGACCATGGCTGAGGCAAACCCTGCGCCATTCCCAAGCAACGATAACTCGCAATGATTATCTTCTGGATAAGAAAAGTGCTCCCGCACCGATCATGAAACGCGATCAATGCGGGAGCATTCGGGTCATCGTGGCATCAGTGGCGAGTCACACCTACTGCGCCTCATCCTTCATCGCGTACCAGCGATACAGGCAACGCTGGCCGGTGCGGCGGAACGGTGCGAACAGCGGGGATTCGACCTTGTTGAGCACATTGGGGTACGGCAGGCGTGACTGGAAGATCGGCAGTACCAGGTCCGCCGCGTCCTTGGCGATCCACTGGGCGAGACGCTTGCCCGCCTGGGCGGAATACATCACGCCGTTGCCGCCATAGCCCATGGCGTAATAGATGCTCTGCTTGGGGTCCGGCTGATGGATGCGCGGCATCATGTCGTGGCTGACATCCACCCAGCCCCACCAGGAATAGTCGACCTCGATGCCGCTCAGCGCGGGGAACTTGCGGTGCATGTCGGCGATCAGCAGCTGCTCGTACTGCGCCTTGGGCGCGTCACGCCCCGAGACGGCACTGCGACTGCCGATCTGCAGGCGGTTGTCCGGCAGCAGGCGGTAGTAGTGGCGCAGCACGCGGGTGTCGGTGAGCACCTGGTGGGTATGGAAGCGGGTCGCCTCGATTTCCTGCGCCGTCAGCGGGCGCGTCACCAGCGAGTTGGAGAGCACCGGCATCAGGCGCTTGTCGAGCTCCGGATGCAGCTTGCCGGAGGTGTAGCCGCCAGTCGCCATGCCCACCGAGCGCGCCTTGACCACGCCACCCGGCGTCGTCAGATAGTGCACGCCATCGCGGGTCTCCCAGCTCTCCACCGGGCTTGCCGGGTGCACCTTGACGCCCAGGCGGCGCGCCTTGCGCAGATAGCCGAAGGCCAACTTGCCCGGGTGCACGCCGATACCTTCCGGCTCGTGCATCGCACCGCAGGCCTCTTCATCACCGACCCACTCATTGCGCACCGTGGCACCATCGATGATGCGGGCATCGTAATTGAAGGTCTCGCGCAACAGGCGTGCTTCCTTCTCCAGCCCCGGCATCATGCGCTCGCGGTGGGCGATATACAGGTGGCCGCCCGGCTGCGGATCGCAGTCGATGTCCTTGATCAGCTCCTTGAAATTCTCCATGCCCTCGACGCACTCGCGGTGCAGGCCGTGGGCGGCCTCGAGTCCGTAACGCTCGATCCACTGCGAACGCTTGAGGCGGCCGGTGGCGCACTGCGCCTGACCACCATTGCGGGTCGAACAGCCCCAGCTGACCCGATTGGCCTCCAGCACGGTGGCCTTGATGCCGTACTTCTCGGCCAGCACGATGGCGGCGGTCAGGCCCGTGAAACCGGAGCCGACGATCACCACATCGGCGTCGATATCGCCCATCACCGGCCCGTCGTCTGCCGGCGGCTCACCGGCGGTGGCAACCCAGTAGGTCGGCGCGTAGTCACGCCCTTCGCCGGGGGTGGCGCTCACCAGCGGGTCGTAGGCCGGGTCATACGGCCGCGAGGCCTGAGTGGCCGGGCGCTGCTCTGATTCGTTGCCCATGTCCGACGGCCGGGCGCCGTGCTGCACGATAGTTTCCATCTCGAACACCTCCTCTCACCTACGGGGCGCACGCCATGATCTGACGCCATGACGTGCTGCCCCCGAGGCAAAGACAGCTTCAGAAACCTCTTCCCTGATCGGTGCGCCGCTGGCGCTCAGACGTTGACGGGCGGACGGTTCTTGCGGAAAGCGTTCTTGATCGCGATCTTGCCGTCACGCAGCGTGAAGGCGTCGATCATGCGCGCTTCGCTGCGCGCGCCATCGGCGGTGGTGCCGGTGTAGGTGCTGATGACGAAGCCACGCTCGCCATCGGCGAAGATTTCCGCGTCGATCCACTGGGCATCCGGCGCGTTCTGCCAGGCGGCGGAGAGGCCCGCACGCACGGCGTCCTGACCGGCGAAGGTCTTGCCTTCGAGTTCCGGCCCGGCGATGGCGAGGAATTCGCAGTCATCGGTCATCATCGACAGGCAGTCGTCGATGTCGTGACGGTTGAGGGCGTCGCAGAAGGCGGTCAGCAGTTCGATGGTGGCTTGGTGAGTCATGGGTCGGGCTCCGCAGTCTTGTTGTTGGGCTTGTTGTTGAGCTGATGAGCGGCAGCAAGCGCTGCGCCATGACCCGAGACTACGCCGACACTTGCACCGCCCTTTAGCACCAGTTGGCTGCCACCGATTGGGCCAGTTGGCACCAGCGGGGCTGCCCTGGTGCCAACTGGTCCCATTGCGCCGCCTTGGGACGACTCAACCTGCGAGGGCCGTGGGCGCTGCCACGCCCGGTGGCATGAAGGCCTCCGCTGACATGAAGCTCTCGCGCCCGAGCAGGATGTCGCTGAGCAGGCGCGTGGCGGCGGGCGCCAGCACCAGGCCATTGCGGTAGTGACCGGCATTCACGTAGAGGCCATCAAGCCCCGGCACCGCGCCGATGAAGGGCGTGCCATCCGGCGTGCCCGGACGCAGACCGGCCCAGTGATGCTCCGGCGCCAGCTCACCCAACGCCGGCAGAATGCTCGCGGCGCTGGCATGCAAAGACTCACGTGCCTGCGCGGTGGTGGACTTGTCGAAGTCCTGATGCTCCAGGGTCGAGCCGATCAGAATCCGCCCATCGGCGCGCGGGATCACGTAGCGGCCATCGCACAGCACCACCCGCGACAGCAGCGGCACATCCACACTGCAAAGCCCCGCCGCCACCGGATTGAACACCATCATCTGGCCCTTCACCGGGCGCACCGGCAGCAGCACACCGGCGGCGGCCAGCAGCCTGCCACTCCAGGCGCCGCCACACACCACGACGATATCTGCGCTGACGGTCTCATCAACAAGCCGGACGCCCGTGACACGCGACGGGGTGGCAAGCACCAGCTGCGTGACCTCACAGTCTTCACGCACCCGGATACGCGGATGCGCCAGCAGACGCGCACGCAGCGCCTGACCGAGACGCGGATTGCGGATGCTGCCGAGCGTCGGCATCCACAGCGCCTGTTGATGGCCACTGACCAGATGCGGCTCGCGCGCGTAGAGCGCCTCACGCTCGATCACCTCCAGCGGCTTGTGCTGGGTACGCGCCCAGTCCAGCGCCAGCGCCTCATCCTCGACCCGCAGGTAGATCAGGCCCTTCTGGCGGTATTCGGGGTCGATGCCGGTGGCGTCCTTGAGCGCCTCGGCAAGTCTGGGGTATTCGCCTTCTGACCAACGTGACAGTGACGAGATGGCGCTCGAATAGCGCCACGGATACAGCGGCGAGACGATACCGCCACCGGCCCACGATGCCTCGCGTCCGCACTGACCGCGCTCCAGCAGCGTGACCGTCTGGCCGGCCTCGGCCAGCTGCCACGCCATCATCATGCCCATCACGCCGCCACCAATGATCAGGGTATCGCTCATCTGCCTTGCTCCTGCGGGGAATGAATAATCACAAATCTCATATTTCGATACGATTTGCATTATTTTTAGAAACAAAGCTATATTCACAGCATTACCGCCGCCCGTTTTGCCTGTCTCCCCGCGACAGGTCTGCCGGGCAGCCACCAACAAGAATGACGAGGGAGACACCCCGTGAGCGACGCCACCTTGACGCCTTCCAGCCGCGATACAAGCCCTGCCAGCGATGCAGGCCCCGCCGCCTCTGCCGAGCAGCCGCTGCCCGCCGGTCAGTTGCAGCCCACTGAGCTGCGCGGCGTGCGCGAGCTGTTCGGCATCGACAGTGATCTCAAGGTGCCGGTATTTCTGGAGCGCGACGCCCACGTACCGGAAATCGACCACGCCTATCGCTTCAATCCCGATGTCACCCTCGCCATTCTCGCCGGCTTCACCAACAACCGCCGCGTGATGGTTCAGGGCCTGCACGGCACCGGCAAATCGACCCATATCGAGCAGATCGCCGCGCGCCTCAACTGGCCGTGCCTGCGCGTCAATCTCGATGGCCATGTCAGCCGGCTGGACTTGGTCGGCAAGGACGCCATCGTGATTCGCGACGGCGTGCAGGTCACCGAATTCCAGGAGGGCATCGTGCCCTGGTCGCTGACCCGCCCCATCGCGCTGATCTTCGATGAGTACGATGCCGGCCGTCCGGACGTGATGTTCGTCATCCAGCGCATTCTGGAGCGCGACGGCCACTTCACGCTGCTCGATCAGAACCGCGTGATTCGCCCGCATCCGCAATTCCGGCTGTTCGCCACCGCCAATACCGTCGGGCTTGGCAATCAGGATGGGCTCTATCACGGCACCCAGCTGCTCAACCATGCGCAGATCGACCGCTGGAACATCGTCGCCAAGCTGGATTACCTGCCGCGTGAGGAAGAGGTGAAGATCGTGCTGGCGCGTGTGCCCGCCAAGGACAACGAGCGTGGCCGCGCCCTGATTCGCGCGATGGTCGCGGTGGCCGACCTCACCCGCAAGGGCTTCGCCAATGGCGACCTGTCGAGCCTGATGTCGCCGCGTACCGTGATCACCTGGGCGGAGAACTGCGAGATCTTCCGCAACCCGGCGCTGGCCTTCCGTCTCTCCTACCTCAACAAGTGCGATGAGCATGAGCGCCCGCTGGTCGCCGAGTTCTATCAGCGCTGTTTCGCCAAGGAGCTTGAGGAATCCGCGGCGCTGATGGAGAGCGACCTGATGGATGAACAGGACAGCGACAAGGGAGCCCGGGCATGAGTGCGGCCCAGCAGGTACGCCGTCGTCAGCAGTATCTCGAGGAGCTTTCGGCTGCGAGTCTCGGGGCACTCAGCGGTCAGGCCGGCTGGGCCTATCGGGGGCGGCGCCTGAGTCGGCATGCTCAGGCACTGCCATTGCGCACCCCGCATCTGCGCCTTGAGGAAGATGACTGCACGCTCGACAACTATCGCGCGGTCAGCGATGCCATCGCGCTGCGCCTGCTCCACACCGACGAGGCGCTGCATCTGGCGGCGCGTCCGGCGTTGCCGGAAACCCGCCTGATCTATGACCTGCTGGAGCAGCTGCGCGTCGAGGCGCTGGTCGACCCTGACATGCCCGGCGTGAAGGAGAATCTGGCGCGGCGCTTCACCGACTGGTGCCTGGCCTTCTATCACGCGGGCCTGACCGAGACGAGCAGCGGCATCCTCATCTACAGCGTCATCCAGTCGTGCTGGTCGCGCCTGATGGCCTGTGCGGTGATCCACGAGACGGAGGATTACATCGAGACGACGCGCGCCTCCTTCTATCAGGCGCTGGGCGCTGACATGGCGGGGCTGAGACGCACGCGTTTCGATCAGGCGGCCTATCAGCAGCATGCGCTGAACATCAGCCTGTGGCTGGAGCAGGAACTGGCCGCATCGCTGGAGGAGCAGGACGGCGAGGAGGATGACGAGTCTGAGGCCAGTCAGCGCTTCGCGCTGTTTCTGGAAAACGAGGATGAGGAAGCGAGCCTGCTCGAGGAGCAGGCGGCATCGCAGCTGCCGAGTCATCGGCGTGGCGCGCCGGAGGAATTGCTGCCCTATCAGGTGTTCACCACGGCCTATGACCGCGAGCTGGAACCGGCCAGGCGCATGCGCGCGGCCCTGCTCGATGAGTATCGTCAGGCGCTGGATACGCGTCTGGCGGAGCAGAAGATCAACGTGCGGCGCCTGGCACGTCAGCTGGCGCGCCATTTCAGCTCGCCGCAGCGTGAGGGCTGGCACTTCGGGGAGGAGGAAGGAATCATCGATGGGCGGCGGCTGAGTCAGGTGATTTCCTCGCCGGCCGAGCGGCGGGTCTTCCAGCGCGAGCGCTGGGTGCCCGAGGCCAGTGCGCAGGTCAGTTTCCTGATCGACTGCTCCGGTTCGATGAAGGTGCATGGCGAGGCGGTGGCGATGCTGATCGAGATACTCACCCGCGCGCTCGACATGGCCGGTGTGCCCACCGAGGTGCTCGGCTTCACCACTGGCGCCTGGAATGGCGGCCGCGCCCTGAAGGACTGGCGACGCGCCGGCAAGCCCGCGCGTCCGGGCCGCCTGAATGAAGTGCAGTATCTGGTCTTCAAGCCAGCCTCACTGGCGTGGCGCCGTGCGCGCCGCAACTTCGGCGCCCTGCTCAAGGCCGATCTCTACCGCGAAGGCGTGGATGGCGAAGCCGTGCAATGGGCCTGCTCACGACTCGCCGATAACACTCCTGCCGACGAAGGCGCACGCCGTCTGCTGGTCGTCATCTCCGATGGCAGCCCCTGTGACAGCGCCACCAACATGGCCAATGATGAACAGTACCTCGACAGCCACCTCAAGCAGGTGGTCGCGCAACAGACCCGCTCCGGCCGCCAGGCCATCCTCGGCCTCGGCGTCGGGCTGGACCTCAGTGCCTACTACCCCAACCAGCTGATCATCGATCTTGAACGCACCCTCGACAACGCCCTAGCCGATGAAATCGTCTATCACATGGCGCTGGCGTGTCGGCATCAGGGGATGTGAGGCGAGACACTATCTTCAGTTTTAGCTATCCATTGTGTGTGCTCTCTTGAGAATGCATTCTCAGCATCTCGGACAAAGTCTGAAAAATCAGAATCAGTATTAGAGTACTGAAGCTTTGTTTTAATAATGCCAATTTCATTAGCTGTTAGTGCATATGCTGAACTTATTTCTCTAAATCTTTTTAATTGCATCCACACTGTTATTGAACTTGCAGCAACAACAAGCATGCTAACAGGCCATATATCCAAGAAGCTAGGTGCAACCACTTTGGTAATCATAAGAGCAATAATTATGGATTGTACAAAGATCAAGAGTCCAAAGAAGATACTTCCTTTACGTTTATTCTGCTTACTCTTCTTCTCATACCAGACTAATTGATCATCGATACGCTCTTGAAGATAAAAAGCTTTCCTATCAGTCAAACTTTGAGACCTTACTTGCATCATACTACTGGTAATTTGATCATTAGTACAACTTTGACCTGAAAGAATCTCTCCTATTTGATTATTAGACCTCAAGATTTCAACAAGCAAGTCCGTGAATTTCTTATTAGCGTCTGATATTGACGCAGCGTCTAGGAAAGGATCTGCCCGCATCATATATCGCCAAGTAGCCGTTTTAACTGACTCAGCTACAGCTCTTGCGCCATACCATTTTCGCTCATACCGCTTCACTGCTATAAGGATTGAAATACCTAGTGCAGCTAAAAAAGAAAAAATACTTACCAATGATAAATCATGCTTTGCACAGGACATATTGCTGCACCAGCACCAAGCAGCAAAATAACAATATGACATAGATGAGTCTTTAACCCGGCTTATTCATGAGGCCGACCTGAAAACGAAGATGGCGAGTGGTTTTCTCTTGTAGAATCAGGATGTTCCTGCCAGAACACGATTCAAGAGGACCACTCGCCATGGGTGAAACCCTAACGACCTGGACGCCCTCATGCAACGGCTCTGTCCGTGTCGAGCTGAGCGGCCACCGCACCACCAGCGACAGCGGCG
>NZ_JADPPY010000079.1:0-1968 GCF_018340035.1 Cobetia sp. MC34 | reverse complement strand
TGGACAGCAAAGATCACCGGCTCTTGTTGGCGTTGCATATCGAGAAATACGGTGACGTAACGTTGCCCTCGACGTGATGCCGTTTCGTCTACCCCGACATTGGCAACCTGAGAAAGATCCAGGTCTCCCAGCATACGGCCTACGTAATGATGCACGATGCGCCACAAACGCTTGTCAGTGACTTCCAATTGCCGAGAGACGGCGAGCACAGGCATCTCCCTGACCAACGACATGGCAGCCTGTTCAAACAACAGTGTGAAGCCACTATCAGGGCGAGCCCAGGGCACCTCGACTCGCTTGACGCCGTGCTCTGGACACCGGGTGCGAGGAACGCGGGCATGGAGATAGCAATGATGCTGGAAGAAGTTCAGGTGTCGCCAGGACTTGTCGGCAAAGTCATGCGCCGGGCATGCCTTGCCGCATTCCGGGCAGGCATAAAGGCTCCCCCGGTCGGCTTCCACGTAAAGCTCGAGACGATGCGGAGATGACGTGGTATCCAGATGCTGGTCCTTGAGTTTCCAAGGCGCTTGCAAGCCCAAGCCAAGGGTCAGGACCTGAGTACCATCCATGTCAATTCTCCAGTCTGTTCGGGGGCCCATATCCTGGACCATTCCAGGGCACTAATTCCACACCTGGCGTCGAAGAGCCCAAAAAATACTTATTAAAACTAAAAATCTATATACATAAATATAACAGCATGACTGCAAAATCAACAAAGGAGGAATATAAACAACTTTACTCCTACAACCTAATCACAGTCTCCTAGCATAATCTAATGCCAACCATATAAGCATAAACCACACGCAGTATTCTATTAATTTAAGATTTACATATCTCTGATCACATGTACCAAAAGATAAAAAGGCATCAACTCCGAGAGAGAAAGTTAACAGCGCGGACAGAAAACCTACTTCAGTACCTATATTAAGATAGGCCTTGATAATTCTTTCAACAGAAATGTGTAAAGCAATCCCATAAAGTTAATAAAAAGTAACAGCAAGGGCAGAAAAGGCAATATAAAGTTACTTTCCTGTTACTATAAATTTTTTATACGATCGAGATACCTATCAGGATCAAACTGAAAATATTCTAGCAACGATGATACTAAACCAAAAATAAAATAAAACTAAGAAAATACAAATGCGGCTTGTCCGATGCTTAAATAAAAAAGCATTCTTACAAAATACACTAACAATAGATTTCAACTTACAAACAACCAATCAAAACAATAAGACATGATTTATTGTATCAATTTATACAACCAAGACTGAATATGATAGCCCGCCAGAGAAACCTCTGACGGGCTTAGAAAAATCATACTGCGAGTTACTTAACGGCAGCGACCACGGTAATTTCACACAGCAGTTCCGGGCTGGCCATGGCGGCTTGTACGCAGGCACGGGCGGGGGCGTGGCCTTGTGGTACCCAGGTGTCCCAGATGTCGTTGAAGGTCTTGAAGTCGTCCATTGTCTTGAGATAGACGGTGGCGGAGAGCAGGTGCTCGCGGTCGGTGCCGACTTCTTCCAGCAGCGCATCGACACGCGCGAGCATGCTGTTGGCCTGGTCCGTGATATTCCCGAAGCGATGGTCCGGACCGGCGACCTGGCCACACAGGTAGATGGTGTTGTTGTGGATCACGGCGCGGCTCATGCGCGGCTTGGTGTCATGGCGTTGGATGTTCATCGAGAGTGTCCTTGTGCTGTTCTTCTTGGGTAGTGGAAAAATGCCGCCAGCGGTGCTGATACAGAAAAGACCGCTGGCGAGACAGGGTGAGGTCAGTCCTTCAGCGTTCCAGATTCGCGCGAGCGGCGCAACGCGACCTGCGGGGAATATTACCCTGTATCCCGGCTTATTCATGAGACCGACCTGAAAACGAAGATGGCGAGTGGTTTTCTCTTGTAGAATCAGGATGTTCCTGCCAGAACACGATTCAAGAGGACCACTCGCCATGGGTGAAACCCTAACGAC
>NZ_JADPPY010000078.1:0-2258 GCF_018340035.1 Cobetia sp. MC34 | reverse complement strand
CGGCGGGAGCAGCTTCTTGAGGATGGCCTCCCGGCGCTCGTCGGAGTACTTCATCGGAACCTCATCACGCCCCATATGGTTCAGAGTCTAACAGCCGCTGATACTCCAACTAGCGTGACAGTGGGGGCGAGCGGCTTACTCCCATAGCGATTGGCTTATTTTTCAACCCTACTTTTCCACCCCATCGTTGAGAAAGAGAGAGAAACATGTTCAAAAAAGCGTCTTTTATATTGGCCGGTACGTTAATGCTGACCGCTGCGATCGTCGCCGTATCGAAACCTGCCCTCTTAGATATGCAAGCTCAGGCAGCAAAGGAGAGCAGTGTCCAGGCAGAGGACTCCTTGGTGCGCTCACACTCCCCCATCTTGGGACGAGAAGACGCGCCGGTGACGATTGTGGAATTCTTCGATCCGGCTTGCGAAGCCTGCCGTGCTTTCTATCCCCTGACAAAAAGTATTCTGGAAACCTACCCAGAAAAAGTGCGGCTCATCGTGCGCTACACTCCTTTCCACGGCGACGTATCTGATAAGGCCATTCGGGTATTAGAAGTTGCTCGTCGTCAGGGCGTCTTTGAACCGGTACTGGAGAGGCTGCTGGCTCGCCAGGATCAATGGGCTTCACATGGCAGTTTTGATGAATCCGCTATCCTCGATATCGCGAGCCAAGGAGGCCTTGATTTAGCGGCTGCCGAAGAGCAACTGACTTCTGCTGAGGTGCAGGCGGTGATTGACCAAGACATGGCGGATGTCAGAGCCAATCAGATTCGCCAAACACCTACCTTTTTTGTCAATGGCGAGCCTTTAGACCCCTTTGGTATGCAAGAGCTGATTGATGCCGTTGAGAGTGAAGTAGCGGAGATCTCTGGGGAAGAGGATGGCCAGTGATGCAGCGCTGGTGGTTACTAGGCTTTGTGGGCTTTTACCCCTTGCTAGCCGAAGCCAATTGGCAAACGCATCTGTCATTGCCTCCGTCTGAACTTAGCCCTGTCAAGTTACAGGCGGCTAGCGAGCAAGAAGGCACATTACCGCTCGATAGCGTTGATACCCTAACCTTTGGGCGTGATGTCGTCATTGATACCACCCTCTACGAGGCCTTGGCAGCAGAAGGTGTCCCAACGCGTTTCGCCACTAAACTGGAAACACTGCTCAGCGAGTTTATCGCAGCGCCGCTGGAGTTTTCTGGCAGTGAACGTATTCAATTAGTGTGGGAGGAAGATCGACGCCAGGACGGCGCCCGTGTTGGGCCACCACGCCTCAGTTATGCCGCTCTGCCTGATCAGGCAGAGCCCTTGGAGGTCATATGGCCGGTCACCCAAAAGGGGGACGTAGCTCTTTTCAAAAGCGACACCCTGCTAGGCACGTTGCGGTTGCCCGTGCTTAGTGCCCGCTTAACGTCTCGCTTTGGGAATCGGCGACATCCTGTGTATGGAGGGATGCGTCCTCATAATGGAATTGACTTGGCTGCGCCGACAGGAACGCCGGTCATTGCCACCGCACCTGGGCGCGTATTCTTTATGGGTCGCCAAGGGGGATATGGGCAGGTGATCGAGGTGGAGCACGACACAGGGGCCATTAGTCGCTACACACACCTTAGCCGATTCTCCCCACAGCTAGTGGTTGGGGATTTAGTCAATGCGGGAGAGTCGCTCGGAGAGGTAGGTTCCTCCGGGGTCGCCACGGGCCCCAACCTGCATTACGAAGTGAGAGTCAATAACCAGCCTGTTGATCCCCTTGGTCAAGGTCAACGCATCATGTTGGGTGAGCAGCCGACTCAAGGTGAATATCAAGCGTCACTTTACGAGGCAAGAGATCGCTTGGAACAAGCTATCGGCACGGCGTCCATTTATGACTTGATCTCGTTTAACGAGCCGTAACCACCCGTGCTTAGCAACGTTGCATGGATTGTTAGTAACGTGAACGTGTGCTTGCCTCGTTATGGAACCCTAGCGCTGTGATCACTCATCTACCACAAGACAGGTAATCGGTATGGAAGAGGTTTCTCTCGTCACAATGGGGGTATTGGGAGTAAGCGTTCGGGCATCACCGCTTGCGAGTGATCACGCAGTATGCTGCCAATGATGGGGCAGAAGTTCGTGCACTTGGCTAGCCTTTTGGGTCGGCAGCCTTTCCAACACATTCTTCAGGTAGGTATAGGGCTCATGGCCGTTCAGCTTGGCACACTGAATGAGGCTCATGATGGTGGCAGCACGCTGGCCACTGCGCAGAGATCCGGCGAACAGCCAGTTTGAACGCCCCAGC
>NZ_JADPPY010000077.1:0-2386 GCF_018340035.1 Cobetia sp. MC34 | reverse complement strand
CCCATGGAAGCCGTCGCTCAACTGGTCCAATCCGTAACTCGAAACTCTCAGCCGCTGAAGGGCGTGCACTCATTGAGCAGCGCCGCCGTGAACAAGCCGAAGGCCAGCCGCCGTCCGGCGACGTCATTGATGGCGAGTGGCTGTGATGACCTGCCACGGGTGAGCCAGAAAGCGGTGGATGCATTGTTCGATCGCTTGGCCCAATTGCATGGCGCCCATTGGCACCGACGCTGCCGTGAGATGGGCTGGGGCACTGAGGAGAATGGCCAGTGGGTGAGCTGTGACGTAGAAGGCGAGTGGCTGGCGGCCCTGAGCCACCTGAGCGCCCAGCACCTGCGCTGTGGCTTGCAGGCCGAGAAGGCCCGCACGGCCAAGTCACTCCAACAGCGTGGCAACGCCTTCCCACCGGACAGCGCCATGCAGTTCGCCGAGCTATGCCAGATGACGCCCGAGGGACTGGGCCTACCGGACTTCGACACTGCCTGGCAGGCATTGCAGGACCACGCCTTCACCGGCAAGCCGTATCCGCATGAGGCCATCGCCGCCGCGGGCGAGAACATGGACCTTCACGGCATGGCCTCGGCCAGCTATCAGCGCATGGACAAGCACGAACGTGCCTTCCGCGTGTACTACCAGCAGGTGGTGGAGCGATACGCCCGGGGTGATGACCTCAAGCCGCAAGCAGCGATTGGGCATGACGGTCAGCTGTCACCGGCAGAGCGTGCCGCCATGGCGGGCCAGGCCCGCGCCCAGCAGCAAGCCGAGGCCTCTGGTCTGCCTCACACCATGAATGCCGATCAGGGGATGCGTTCCCTGCGTGCCGCACTGAAAGGAGCTTGACCCATGAGCAATGTGATCCCGTTCGAGTTTGATACCCAGCAGGTCCGTGTGGTTGAGAAGGATGGTGACAACTGGTTCGTGGCTAAGGACGTGGCTCTGGCGCTTGGCTACCGCGATGCTCCGGAGATGACTCGCGTATTGGACGAGGAAGAAAAAGGCTACACAAAAGTGCGCACCCTTGGTGGCGAGCAGAATCTCACGGTCATCAGTGAGTCTGGGCTATATCACGCGACCTTCGTCTGCCGGAAGCCGAATGCAAAGCCGTTCCGTCGCTGGGTGACCGCTGAAGTCCTGCCGACCATCCGCAAGACCGGCAGCTATCAGGTGGCCCAGCCTGCGACGGCACCGGTAGACACCACCACGGACATCTCCCGTGCCTCGGCCATCGCCAGCGCGCTCGATGGCGCTGCCCGGGCATTCGGCTTTGACGACAACATGCGCTTGCTGTCGGTGAATCAGGCCGTGCAGAAGCGTACCGGCATCAACCTGCTGGAAGAGCTTGGGGCGACCCACCTGCTGAGCCCGATGAACGAGCGCTACCTGACCCCGACTGAGCTGGGCATGCCGTTGGACATGAGCGCGATCGCCATCAACCGACTGCTGCGCGACAAGGGTTTCCAGCGTCAGGAGCGTGACGGCAAGGGCAAGGCGTACTGGGTGATGACTGAGGCAGGCCGCCAGTCAGGTGGCCGCATGCTGGATACCGGCAAGCGGCACAGCGACGGCGCACCGGTGCAGCAGTTGAAGTGGCCGGAAAGCATCGCCGAGGCGCTGCGGGAGGATGCGGCATGAGCCCGAAGCATACCCCCAAGACAGCCACGCCCGATCTGACTGTGGTGCCGGAGCGCTTCTGGTGTGAGGCGTGTGGTCGCTGGCGGCCGGCAAGCCAGATGAAAGAGCAGGTGAGCAAGTATGAATGGCAGTACCTGCTCGAGTGCAAAGAGTGTCAGTCGAGCAAGGGCCATGCCCACCGGGCAGCAGTGAATGTCAGCCGTCGCTTGAAGCAGGGTGGTGCCCGATGAGCTATCGCCCCGCCGGCAGCTTCAAGCGCCCGAATCGTTCAGCCCTGCGTCGCTGCTTTGCCTGCGGTAGGCGAGTGGCTGTCCATCAGCTGGCGGCGTGTCTGGGGACGTGTAAGCGCTGCATCGCCCTGGGCGCTCCCCGCTTCAATGCCAATGGTGAGCGACTGAGGGGGCAAGCGTGACAGAGACCACACCCAAGCCCGCTGGCGGAACGCTGGCCCGCAAGGCCGCGATGCTATGCCAGGCCGAGGGGTTCCATCGCTATCTGGATCAGGCGCGGCGCGCCCGACACGGCATCGATACCAATGTGCTGCCGGATGGTACGCACAAGGAGGAAGACGCGGTGGACTTCATTCGCACGGCCTGCGGGGTGAGGAGTCGGGCCGAGATCGATCACGAGCCGAGGGCGGCGCACATGCTGCGCCGGATCATCACCAACTATCGCCGCTGGCAATCCAATCAGGTGAGGGCATCGTCATGAGCTGGGCAACACATCCTTCCGCCAAGGTGGCGGCCCGCAAGTC
>NZ_JADPPY010000076.1:0-2578 GCF_018340035.1 Cobetia sp. MC34 | reverse complement strand
TCCAGCAGCATCTGCCATGTCGATGGATCGCGGTGTGGCATATCGGCGGGCTCGTGGTCGTCATCATGCATATGGCCTCCTGAGTCGGTAGGCCCTGCGTAGTTCGTCGTTATCGTTATGCGATGTGTCCGCCAGCACGCACGTACACGCCCAGCAGCTCATCGGTATCAAGCTCGCGCTGCCCATAACCTGCCCCTGGCAGGCTCGCCCAGATGCGCCGGCAGGCGTGGATGGCCTCAGCGATGCGCCCGTCATACACCAGTCCCAATGCCCGGCACTGGCGGATCAACTGCTTGGCAGCCTCATCCTGCGAGGCTGGCGAAAAGTCCGTCAGGCTGAAGCGATTGGCCAGGTCATCCCACGTCCCCACGAGGAACTGATACCGACCTGCCGCCGTGCTGTGGATCTTGTACGACTTCAACCACACCGACTGGCGGGGATGATCATCGAAACCATCGAAGGTCGTGCCACCCACCAGCACGTCATAGCCCTCAATCGAGCTGAAGCGTGGCGTGCCCTCGGCATAGGCAATGGTGCCCAGGAAGGCCGCCAGATTGCTGGCATCATCAGCCGCCGGATCAACAGGCGCATCGAAGCCCACCAGCTCGACCTCATCGAGCCAGTGCGCGGGGGCATGTGCAGGCATGGGCATCACCGGTAGGCAGATACGAAAAAGCCCCGCCAGATGGCAGGGCTCACAGGATTACAGGGGAGATACTACAAACGTCTTCTATGTGAACGACCGTGAGTCAGTGCCGCTTCAGCAAGTTCATATGTAAGCCGTGTGAACTCACTTTCTTCGATGACATCATCGAGCGCTATCCCCAGGTCATCACACGCAATGCATAAAGACTCGCCCAGAAGGTCAAGATTCCCTCTCCTGGCTTGCTCCACATGAGTCACGCTGATGATGTCATCGAGCATTCGTCACTCCATGAGACTTGAAGCGGGAAAAGCCCGCTCAGTGATGGCACTTTTGGAGAATACCTTTCGCAGCGCTTGACGCGCCTCCAACTGCTTCTGATCCCGACGTGCTCTGTTACACGCCTGCAAAGCTAGCTCTCGGGTGAGCCCCAGGTGCTGGTAACGCTCAATAGCCTCATGAACAGCCAAGTGCTCAGTCTCTATGATTTTATTGAGCTCTCGACCTAAACGTAAAACATCACCTTTCTCCCCGCTCGCCACCAAGCTACGAGTGATATTCCCCATTATCTTTGTATCCATTTGGTAAATTTCGTAAACAAGATAACGTTACAGTAGCGTTTACACTTCAACGGATTGGTGATCAGAAATTATTGACTCATGGGGAATCTTGCGCAGATACAACAAAAAAGCCCCGCCAGATGGCAGGGCCTTGAAATGAGTGGTGGTCCAGAGACGCAAGAATCACACAATAGCTGGATCGTACCCTCAAACCCTCGCTTTTACAACATATGGTAGTCAGGCAGTTATTTCTGCTTGAGAAATCACCATATGCAGTAGTGACTCACGACCTCGAGATGCCGCACATTGCATCGACTTGGCCGACTTGAACGGCGCCACCTTGACCGCGCCGGGCACCCAGCCCAACCGTGCAAGAATCGCCACCTGCGCCGCCACGGCCTGCGATTGGGTCATCATGCGCGGCGACTGGCAATGCTGCACCGGCGGAATGGCATAGGCCGCCAGCAGTACCGCCATGCGTTGGCGATCGGTCAGGCGTGACAGCAGCGCCGCCGCCATCGTCCTCCACTGACTTTCCCGCTGATAGCGCTCGGCAGCCTTGCCGACGTGATCCACCAGCCCCGTGCACTCTCCGCGGCCTTCCCCCATGCCGCCCACCGATGACACCTGATGCCAACCGGCATTCTGATGGCGCAGCCCGGTGCGATACTCGATCTCTTCCTCGAGCAGCTCATCCAGAGCATGCACCAACGCCTGCTGACGCCTCACGCCCTCCGGCAGCTTCTCGATCAGGCGGAAGGTCTCCGCCAGCCCCATATCCTCGATCCGCTGCATGTCCTGCCCTCCTGCTCTGGGTTGCTACGTGAGCACTATGCCGTTGCCTTGCGCCACTCACTGCCATGCGGCATCACTTCTGGCTCACCGGCCACCACTGTCTCGGGCCAGCTCGCATAAGCCACCAGCACCGCCTTGGCTTCATCCACGCCCTTGGCCAGCACTGCCAGATAGCCATTGCCCTCCATCTTCTCAAGCCATTCGCGCTGAGACTTCGCCAGGGCGGCATCATGTGGCGGTGCTGCCTTGAACTCGATGTAGAGCCCGTGATACCCACCGCGGGCCGTGGCCACCACCAGATCGCTCACCCCAGCCCGCACGCCTTGCATCTTCAGGTCTGCCGCCGTCTTCTTGTTGCGCTGGCCACCATTGGGGACGTGGAAGGTCACACCGTGCAATAGCTGCCCCACCTGCATGCCGTTCTGCTGCTGTGCGTACAGCCAGCGAATCAGCACCTTCTGCTCCAACCCTTCACGGTCGATGCGTGGCGCCGACTTGCGGGCTTGGCCGGCGGTACGGTTCGGCGACTTGCGGGCCGCCACCTTGGCGGAAGGATGTGTTGCCCAGCTCATGACGATGC
>NZ_JADPPY010000075.1:0-2636 GCF_018340035.1 Cobetia sp. MC34 | reverse complement strand
TGGCTGGTCCACTGGTCGGGCTGGGTGGAACGTGATGGCAAAACTTGTCCTCGCTCTCTGGCCTGTTTCCGCCAATTGTAGAGGGTTGTTGCAGTGATGCCTTCCTGTTTGGCCAATTCCGGGATGGCCATGCTCATAGGCGGCGCCATCTTCTTGAGGATGGCTTCCTTACGCTCTGTGGAATAACGCACGTTGATCACCTCTCAATCCGTTTAGGTGACAACTACGCTGGCAGATAGGGAGGTACTGCGTCGCCGCTGGGGTTTCCTTGTCCCAATGGCCGCCTTGTGGATCGTTCCATTCCTATTGCCCGCCCAATGGACAACCCCGGCTGGCAAGCCCATCCGGGTGGCATTGCTGCAAGGGAATCTTGACCAGCGCATTAAGTGGACTGCCCAAGGGCAGCGCGAGGCGATCAGTATCTACACGGCGATGACACGGGAGCAAGCAAGGGATATCGATCTCATCGTTTGGCCCGAGGCAGCCCTTCCCATGCTTGAGCAGGAAGCACAGCAAATACTTGAGCAAGTAGCGTCCGACCTGGGGCCTGACACCGCCTTGTTGACCGGCATTTTGCAACGCGACAGTGAAGGGCGCTCTTATAACAGCGTCATAGGGCTAAATGATGTGCAGGGCGAATACCAGAAGGCGCACTTGGTGCCCTTTGGCGAGTATTTGCCATTCCAAAGTCTCCTCGCTGGCACCCTTGCTTTTTTCGACTTGCCAGTACCTCGCCTGACCCCAGGGACAGGCGAACAGGCTCCGTTACACGTGGCTGGAGCCACCATTGGCAATGCCATTTGTTACGAAATCATTTTTGCCGACCATGTCGCCCAACAGGCGCGTAATGCCGAGCTGCTATTAACGGTTTCCAACGATACGTGGTTTGGGCGCTCCATTGGCCCACACCAACATCTTCAAATGGCGCGTCTACGTGCCTTAGAAAATGGTCGTCACCTACTTCGAGCTACCAGTAATGGCGTGACGGCCATCATCGATTCACAAGGCCACGTCACAGCCCGTGCCCCACAGTTTGAACCGGCCAGTTTAACTGGCGAGGTGACCCCGATGCAGGGCCTAACTCCTTTCACACGCACCGGTAGTGGCCCCGCTTGGATACTCGCTGCGGTGCTGACACTGCTCGGGTTACAACTGAACTTATCTCGATCAAAAAACGACGCATTAGATGAAAAAGGAACCTAGCGATGCTCTTGGCAAAGAACGCAGCAATACTTAAGAGATTCCTCCCATGGCCAATGCAGATCGGCTTCATCGTGAGTGTGATGGTTTCGTTTCTGGCATGGCTCCCTGTCGCCATGGCGGCACAACCTTCCACTGCCCAGGAGACGGAATGGCCCAAAGGGCATTACCCGCTACCAGAGGAAGGTAATATTATCGGAGAGGCTGACACCTTTATCGTAAAGGATTACGACGATACCTTGATAGATATTGCCAGGCGTCACAACCTTGGCTATTTGGAGATGATCCGTGCAAACCCAGAGGTTAGCATCTGGGTTCCAGGGGTGGGCACGGAAGTGACTATTCCGGGACGTTTTGTTCTGCCGAATGTGGAGCGTACTGGGATCGTCATCAATATCGCCGAGCTGCGGCTTTACTACTACCCAGATGTCAAAAACGGTGAGACACCGCGTGTTGAGACCTATCCTATTGGCATTGGTCGCGAAGGGTTTGATACTCCTCTAGGCGTGACCGAGACCACCATGAACATTAAAAACCCCGCGTGGTACCCGCCTGAGTCGGTAAAACGCGAAGCGGAAGCACGCGGTGAAACCGCGCCCAGCGTTGTGCCACCCGGCCCCGATAACCCGCTAGGAGACCATGCCATCATCCTAGGCTTCGATGGCTATTTGATTCACGGCACCAACCAGCCCGATGGCATTGGCATGCGCGCAAGCCGAGGTTGTATCCGCATGTTACCCAAAGACATCGAATCTATATTTGACCGCATTCCACCCGGCACCCAAGTCAACATCATCAATCAGCCGATCAAGATAGGTTGGGAAGGCGGTCAGCCGCTGATTCAAGCCTTTCCGCCGCTTGGAGAAGAAGAGCACAGTATGACCGCACTCACAGAGACCATGACACGCCTTAACCAATACAATGTCGATAACGTAAACCTCGATTACGAGCAGCTCAGCGATGTCCTGTCACTCTCTAACGGGCTTATAACCCCACTACATCCAAAGCAGGAACAGGAGCCACAGCGCCACAGCCCAGAAGAGAAGGCTATCAAGGGCATTTATGAAGACCTGGTTTTGACGTCATCTCAACGGTCATGACACGCCTTTTGGCACCCCGTTGAGCCCTGGCATATAGGTAGAGAGCCATAGCCCCGTCCAAACGGCGGGGCGACATTCGCCTACAGAGTCGCGGGGCCCTCCAAGTGACTGCGCGCTATCAGTGTCTTAGCACTCAATATCCAGAGGCAGCCAGTAGGTAACGCCACCCACTACCACCTGTATCCCGTCTGTCGTCCGCTCTACGGTCTGGAGTTAAGCTCAAGTCTTGTGTATGGAGGGCAGAAGGAAGGGTGGCGTATCCTGCTGATTGATCACGCCAGATCACAACCAGCATAGGATGGATACGCCATGACCGATTCTACCCTCCAAGCCGTG
>NZ_JADPPY010000074.1:0-3021 GCF_018340035.1 Cobetia sp. MC34 | reverse complement strand
CTGAATTACCTGAAAGGAGAGAAATCTTTCAAAGGCGGAATTCGGCGGAAACAGAAGAAAGCGGCACTGGTTGAGACATATCTTGCTGACATTCTCGCGGTCTGAAAGCTTTCATGCGTTTTCCCTGACTCAGAGCCTGCATCCGCCCAATTTATTCGGAAAAGGTTTCATGGCTATCAAGCTGCATAAGCAAGTGACGACGACACCGAAAATCCGTGCCAACATCCAAGCAGCTCTTTCCCCATGACGAACAAAGATATCGCTCGTCAGTTTGGGATCAACGTCTCAACTATCCAGCTATCCAGCGCTGGCATTATCGTGATGATGTGCTGGATCGTTCCCACTCGCGTCACAATCTACAGATGACTATGACCTTAGAATAGGAAGAGATAGTCATCGCCACGCGTGAACTACTACGGTTGGAGCTCGATGATCCACCTGTCGTTGCTCGTGAATTCCTGAACTCAAAATTGTCACATTCCGCGCTTCACAGTAGGTGGCGAGTGTAAGCCCAGTGGGTATCATTTATTCGATCTGGAATGTCAGAGCCATGGCATTTAGCAACGATTGATCAAGCTAGGCAGCCGCCCCCAAACGACCGATATGGTGGAGCGCTTCAATTGATGTATTAGCGATGTACTGGCGACTTGGGGCTATGACTCAAATAGAACAGATTCTCGAGCGGTATTACTGGTTATATAATCACCATATTCCTCTGAAGGGACTACACCACAGGGCACCTGTTACAGCAATGATGGAGTGACAGGCCGAAGTACCGGAGCTGTTTAATCACGCTGTAACCAATCAGACGAAATCCGATATCTAAGTAAAAAGCTACGATAACCATTTCTTGTTATAAAGATGTATAAAATTTTAAATTTTCTAGGAAAATATATGTGTGATAAGTTGAAAGCGGGCAGTAATGATAAAGCAAAGTCATTGCATTTTTCGGAATTCGATAATATTCTGGGTGACAATCTCTGTAATGTTAGAAACATCGACGTAAATGAAAATTCAGAAGTAATTAAAATTATAAGAAGTTATAGTGATTTAGAATTGTCGATAGTTGAAGAGTTTTATACCAGTAGAGCAGATGTTGATCAGATAAGAATAGAGCACCCAATATATAGTAATGTCGATACGTATGGCGTATATAGTTTTATGGTGAATATGACAAACTTTGTTGTGTTTACCGATAGTGAGTGTAATCCTAAATATACTTGGGTCCTGGGTCAAGTTATATCTGCTGTATCTGCAATATTGTTAGAAGGTAAAGTTATTCATGGCATCAATCTCGGCGAAGCTGAAGTTGTCATTAAAAGTCTTTCCGAATTCAAGCAGGATTTAACTGAAGTTGAATATATTCGTGGACATGGTGATTTCTCAGGATTCCTATTGTCCAATAATCGACCTTATCACTACGTTTATGATTCTTTATATTGGGCTTATTTTTATCAAAAAAATATTCCGAGTGAATCAAGAAATTACAGTGTATACGCGAACAATCCGTTCATTAGCTTGCTACATGAAGGGCAGTATATTCCAAACAAGAATGGCTATTATTTCAAAATGTGTGGCCTGACAAGAAATTTAATAAGAGCTTGGGCTAGAAAGTCAGGCGATTCTTCTTGGCATAACGAAGACGTCAGAGAGTTCGAGAAATGGATTTATGATACCAATGTCGACTTTGATATCGATAACTTGAGTTCTCGTAATATCTCTACATTCAAATTATGGATTGGTATTACGGGACAAAAAAGATCTTGGTTACAACAAGTGGAAGGTTATTCTGAGATAATCAATCGTCTTTCTGATTATTTTGATGATCTAACCGTCTTTGTTGATGGTTGGACATCGCCATTACAGAGTAAAGAAGAGAATAAAGAGGATACCTTTATTTTCGAAGAGATCAGGGAAAGAATAACATCAAAAAATACAACCCTCGTATCATTAATAGGTGAAACCTATCCGACGAAGATTCAAGCTTGTAAAGACATTGATTTTCATATCAGTGTAGGTGGCACCGGTGCCTTTATTCCTCTAAGAATATGTAAAAAACCTGGCGTCATCCATTGCAATAGATCTCTCAATACATTTGACTTTGATCAAGATAAGTTAATTACGTTTATTGCAGATAAAAATATTATTGAGGCTCCGATTTTTTTACACGGTAAAATAGTTAAGACATCAATGAATATCAGCTATTCGGCTTCTTGGCAGCTTATGTATAACTGTTTGATTGATTTTATAAAAACGTCAAAAGGCATTTTTTTCGGCTATCAAGAGACTTCCTCTGTTGCCGAAATTTCAAGTTCTCATGCAGAAAATCATCTATATACTGCTGAAAATAAAGCCATGTTAGCTAAATTATTTGAAGATACGAGCGATCTTCTTAAAAGCGATACTTCATTGCCTGATATACTAATATCGTTATCTAACGGCTATGAAGAGTGCGGTGATATAGTTGCCGCATTAAAAATGATAAGATTAGCTAAAGTATTCAGGCCCAAGGGTGCTAGAATTTTAAAAAAGGAAAAGCTTTATCTTGAACTGCTCAGTTGATATTATATAGATAATATGTAGATTATAGTCGGATAATCAGGCACTAGGTGGCTTCCCTGATCGTCCGATTCATCCGTTCAACCTGTCAGTTGGCCTACGGATGGAAAGGGCATACCAGACGATGCTCAAAATCATGTCGATGTAGAGCCCATCAAATGGGGGCGGTTTGTAAGACTCTGTTCCGCGCCGCTTAGCGAACTGCATACCGTTGTCTATCAGCACTGTACGGACTCGATACGGTAGCTGTTAAAGCCTATCTTCGAGCAGCTTGGTAGCCTGTTCCCGCTCGGTCATTCGGTAGAGCCGGACATGTAAAAACTTGGAGGTACGATCAGGGAAAATGCATGAAAAACCGCTCTACGACGGGCCTCGTAGCGCTTTACCAAAAGGACCTCATGTGGTCATTTAGCAGCTTTCGCTCATGGATGATCCGATGCTGACACCGTCTCTTATGCACCA
>NZ_JADPPY010000073.1:0-3230 GCF_018340035.1 Cobetia sp. MC34 | reverse complement strand
ATAAGTGCCTGACGATGACCTACTCTCACATGGAGAAACTCCACACTACCATCGGCGCTAAGCGGTTTCACTTCCGAGTTCGGCATGGGATCGGGTGGTTCACGCTCGCTATGGTCGTCAGGCGAAACGGTGGCATCTTGCGATGCCTGAGTCTCGAGGCTTTTGGCCTCGCGACTCGCAATATGAATCATGCTGACCGATATGTCTCGATCCTGTCGCAATCCCGGCGTTTGCCTGCGCAAACCCCTTGGGTGTTATATGGTCAAGCCTCACGGGCAATTAGTACTGGTTAGCTCAACACATTGCTGTGCTTCCACACCCAGCCTATCAACCTTGTAGTCTTCAAGGGCCCTTCAGGAGGCGCAAGGCCTCAGGGAAGTCTCATCTTGAAGGGGGCTTCCCGCTTAGATGCTTTCAGCGGTTATCCCGTCCGAACGTAGCTACCGGGCAATGCCATTGGCATGACAACCCGAACACCAGAGGTTCGTCCACTCCGGTCCTCTCGTACTAGGAGCAGCTCTTCTCAAACTTCCGACGCCCACGGCAGATAGGGACCGAACTGTCTCACGACGTTCTAAACCCAGCTCGCGTACCACTTTAAATGGCGAACAGCCATACCCTTGGGACCGACTTCAGCCCCAGGATGTGATGAGCCGACATCGAGGTGCCAAACACCGCCGTCGATGTGAACTCTTGGGCGGTATCAGCCTGTTATCCCCGGAGTACCTTTTATCCGTTGAGCGATGGCCCTTCCATACAGAACCACCGGATCACTAGAACCTACTTTCGTACCTGCTCGACGTGTCTGTCTCGCAGTCAAGCACCCTTATGCTCTTGCACTCAATGCACGATTTCCAACCGTGCTGAGGGTACCTTCGTGCTCCTCCGTTACTCTTTAGGAGGAGACCGCCCCAGTCAAACTACCCACCATACACTGTCCTCGATCCGGATAACGGACCTGAGTTAGAACGCCAATGATGTCAGGCTGGTATTTCAAGGTTGGCTCCACCGCATCTGGCGACGTGGTTTCAAAGCCTCCCAGCTATCCTACACAGACAACATCAGCATCCAGTGTAAAGCTATAGTAAAGGTTCACGGGGTCTTTCCGTCTAGCCGCGGGTACACAGCATCTTCACTGCGATTTCAATTTCACTGAGTCTCGGGTGGAGACAGCGTGGCCATCATTACGCCATTCGTGCAGGTCGGAACTTACCCGACAAGGAATTTCGCTACCTTAGGACCGTTATAGTTACGGCCGCCGTTTACCGGGGCTTCGATCAAGAGCTTCGCGTGAGCTAACCCCATCAATTAACCTTCCGGCACCGGGCAGGCGTCACACCCTATACGTCCGCTTGCGCGTTTGCAGAGTGCTGTGTTTTTAATAAACAGTTGCAGCCACCTGGTATCTTCGACCGGTAAGAGCTTACGGAGCAAGTCCTTCACTCGAACCGGTGCACCTTCTCCCGAAGTTACGGTGCCATTTTGCCTAGTTCCTTCACCCGAGTTCTCTCAAGCGCCTTGGTATTCTCTACCTGACCACCTGTGTCGGTTTGGGGTACGGTCGCATGTGATCTGAAGCTTAGAGGCTTTTCCTGGAAGCGTGGCATCGATGACTTCCTGACCGTGGTCAGTTCGTCTCGCATCTCGACCTCAGAGGAACCGGATTTGCCTGATTCCTCGGCCTACATGCTTTCACCAGGACAACCAACGCCTGGCTCACCTAGCCTTCTTCGTCCCCCCATCGCAACCACATCCGGTACGGGAATATTAACCCGTTTCCCATCGACTACGCGTTTCCGCCTCGCCTTAGGGGCCGACTCACTCTGCTCCGATTAACGTAGAACAGAAAACCTTGGTCTTCCGGCGGGGGAGTTTTTCACTCCCCTTATCGTTACTCATGTCAGCATTCGCACTCGTGATACCTCCAGCAGACTTCTCAATCCACCTTCATTGGCTTACACGACGCTCCTCTACCGCTCATCCATAAGGATGAACCCGTAGCTTCGGTACCTGATTTAGCCCCGTTATATCTTCCGCGCAGGCCGACTCGACTAGTGAGCTATTACGCTTTCTTTAAAGGATGGCTGCTTCTAAGCCAACCTCCTAGCTGTCTGAGCCTTCCCACATCGTTTCCCACTTAATCAGGATTTTGGGACCTTAGCTGACGGTCTGGGTTGTTTCCCTTTTCACAACGGACGTTAGCACCCGCTGTGTGTCTCCCACGCTGCACTCACTGGTATTCGGAGTTTGCCTCGGGTTGGTAAGTCGGGATGACCCCCTAGCCGAAACAGTGCTCTACCCCCAGCGGTGATACGTGAGGCGCTACCTAAATAGCTTTCGAGGAGAACCAGCTATCTCCGGGCTTGATTAGCCTTTCACTCCGATCCACAGCTCATCCCAGCATTTTTCAACATACTTGGGTTCGGGCCTCCAATTGATGTTACTCAATCTTCACCCTGGCCATGGATAGATCGCCCGGTTTCGGGTCTATACCCTGCGACTGGTCGCCCAGTTAAGACTCGGTTTCCCTACGCCTCCCCTATACGGTTAAGCTCGCCACAGAATATAAGTCGCTGACCCATTATACAAAAGGTACGCGGTCACACCACGAAGGTGCTCCCACTGCTTGTACGCATACGGTTTCAGGATCTATTTCACTCCCCTCGCCGGGGTTCTTTTCGCCTTTCCCTCACGGTACTGGTTCACTATCGGTCAGCCAGGAGTATTTAGCCTTGGAGGATGGTCCCCCCATGTTCAGTCAAGGTTTCTCGTGCCCCGACCTACTCGATTTCACGTGACTCAGACTTCGACTACGGGACTATCACCCTGTATCGTCAAGCTTCCCAGCTTGTTCGTCTGTCAGTTGTCACGCTTAAGGGCTGGTCCCCGTTCGCTCGCCGCTACTTGGGGAATCTCGGTTGATTTCTTTTCCTCCGGGTACTTAGATGTTTCAGTTCCCCGGGTTTGCCTCTATAGGTTATGTATTGGCCTATAGATACTCACCTGATGGTGAGTGGGTTTCCCCATTCGGAAATCGTTGGGTCGCAGGGTATTTGCCACCTCGCCAACGCTTATCGCAGGCTATCACGTCCTTCATCGCCTCTGGCTGCCAAGGCATCCACCGTATGCGCTTAATCGCTTGACCATATAACCCCAAGGGGTCTGTCAAGGATTACGAATCTGTCGGACCTCTCCGACATATCGTTTGATAGACATGCGCTTGGCGCACA
>NZ_JADPPY010000072.1:0-3655 GCF_018340035.1 Cobetia sp. MC34 | reverse complement strand
AATTCCGGGATGGTCATGCTCATAGGCGGCGCCATCTTCTTGAGGATGGCTTCCTTACGCTCTGTGGAATAACGCACGTTGATCACCTCTCAATCCGTTTAGGTGACAACTACGCTGGCAGATAGGGCAACTGCGGCCCCTAAAGAGACACCCGCTCAAGGGGACGGTCTTTTAACGGGTGATATCGATGTGAACTGGGACATAGCATGAGCACACACCTTCATCCTGATCTTCGTCACGTCTTGGGGCTGTCCGCTAAAGAGCGAATGGAGTTTATGGATCAACCGCGCTGGTTGGGCTATCCATTGGCCAATCGTGTCATTGAGGTCATGCGTGGGTTGATGGAGAAGCCCAGTCGTCCTCGTATGCCTAACCTCTTGCTCGTGGGTGACTCCAACAACGGAAAGACAACCATCGTTCAACGGTTTCGTAAGCAGTACGGTGAAGGCTACGTGAATGAAGACGTAGAGCCCGTGAAGCCTGTTGTTGTCACTCAGGCTCCCCCGAGTGCCGATGAGAAAAGTCTGTATATCGCAGTGCTAGAGAGTTTCTGGGCTCCCTACCGGCCTACAGATCCTGTTCCCAAGCTGCGCTACCAGGTGATTCATCAACTGCGTGCTTGCCATACGCGCTTACTGATCATCGATGAGTTTCACTCTCTGTTAACCGGTGGTGCTGTTAAGCAGCGCGAAACGATGAATGCCATTAAGCTTTTATGCAATGAGCTAATGATTCCCATCGTTGGTGTGGGGACGCAAGACGCTGTGCGTGTGCTGCATTCAGACCCACAGCATGCGAGTCGCTTTGATGTGGTCGCGTTACCAAAGTGGGAGCTCAATCAGGAGTTTCAGAAGCTGCTCGCTGGCTTTGAGAAGATATTACCTCTCAAACATCCTTCCCAACTGCATGAGCCCCAATTGGCGACCCAGCTCCACGCGATCTCTGGCGGCAATTTTGGCGACCTGCACCGGCTGCTGATTGAGTGTGCCAATGCCGCTATTTTGTCCGGGGCTGAGCGCATCGATGAGAAAATTATTCAGAGTAAATCATGGGTGCGACCTACCCGTGGCATTAGGGAAGTGATGCTGTAATGCCCTGGGCGCTGAGTGTGCCTCTGTTGCCTGAAGAGTCGCTTTCTTCATGGCTGGTACGGGCGGCGTTGAGACAGGGGTGTGATCCCTTGTCGCTCACTGGGGCTATCTGGCCAACATGGCGTATATGGACGAGAGATATTGACAGGGAAATTCCCCTCGTCAGAATGCGCCCATTAGCCAATGCATCGGGGATATCTTCCGCTGAGTTTCAGAAAGCTGGGATGCGGGACGATTGTGAGAAAGTGGCCGGTTACTCATTACCCGAAACGCGTACTTGGCCCTGGTTGTTGGCACTCGGCAGCCGAAATCGAACTCGCCATGGAGGACAACAGATTTGTGCATTGTGTTTGGCAGAGGACTCAGCCCCCTACTTGCGCCGACACTGGCGATTCGCTTGGCACACTGGGTGCCGCTTTCATGGGGTGCAACTGATAGATGAGTGCCCGGTATGCAAGGCCCCTATAGAGCCTCATCGCCTGTCAGCAGAAGATCAACATTTAGCTCAGTGCAGCCGGTGTTATAACGATTTTAGAAAGGCGGTATGCACGTCGCCTTTACCAGAAGCGTTCAGTTTCCAAGTGATGGCTGATCGTGCTTTAACAAGAAGCAACGTGACGTTTAGGGAGGCCCCTATCGCACCCGCCGATTGGTTTTCTATGGTGACCTTCTTTGTTGGCGTTGTTCGGCGTGCAAGTCGGCGGCCTGCGTCACCCCTCGCAGATGCGCTTCTAACATTGGGCATTTCGATGACGGATAGCCAAATGCCTGTGTCTGGGTTGGCGTTTGAGCTGCTGCCTGTCAACGAGCGTTGTGCTTTATTAGCGGCGGTGGAGCGTTTGCTCAGTATAGGCGTTGAAGAAACGTTTAGCGCTCTGGTCGCTTGTAATGTCAAAACGAGCGCGCTTCATGATCCCCGAAAGTCACCCCCCGTTATGTTGTTGCCGTTGTTATCGCGGTTATCTCATCACCCCCATGGGCCGCATCGCCGCCGTGCTCTACCGGCTCATCGCCCCATGTCGGAACGCGCAGTGAGAGCCTCATGGGCGCGCTTAAAACGGAGAATGAAAGCGGAGCCAACCTCTTGAAGCAACACAAAACGGTCGACTGCGATGAGTGTGGTCGAGAAGTCTCCAAATTGTGGCGACGCCATAAAGGGCATGGTTACTGTTCAACTTGCTATGCTCGTGTGTTTAAGCGGCGAATGTGCCCACGATGTGGTGAGTTAGCCCGTCTGCCTAAGAATGACCCAGACGCCGTCTGTCGTCAGTGCAACGTCGACAAACCGTGTGCACGATGTGGAAAAGCCCGTTCAGACTACAACATCGGCAAGGTCACTCCCTACGGCCCTGTCTGTATCGCCTGCGCTCCCTATTTCAAAGAACCAGAGCCCTGCGAGGCGTGTGGGAAAGCATCTCAACGTCTTACCCGAGTGGCGCGTATGGGGCATGATCATCGCTTATGTCCACGCTGTTCGACAGCAGACCACGGTACCTGTTCTGCATGTCGTCGACATCGCTTATTGGTCATGACATCCAGCGGTGACGCATTGTGCAAAGCCTGTAATGAGCAAGGGGAAATTGCCTGTCCATTGTGTGGTAATCCCATGCCAGCGGGTCGAGGCGATGCCTGTGAGCCCTGCTATTGGACGCGCACATGTCGTAAGCGGATCATCATTGGCCAAGCCGGTATCACCACCAAAGCGTTACGTGAGGCCTTTGGGGAATTTGGTGAATGGCTGATTCGTACCACAGGGCCGCATAAGGCTGCCCTCAAGATCAATCATTTCTTCTCGTTCTTCCTTGAGATCGACCAGGCATGGTCACGGATACCGAGCTATTCGGAGCTGCTTCATCACTTCGGTGCGGAGGGGTTGCGGCGTGTAAGACTTCCTATGCGATGGCTGCATGAAGAGCAAGGGGTAGAGCCGGATCACCAAGCAAAGAAGATCGACTCAGAGAAACGACGTATCAAAGCGTGTCTCAGGTCTATGCCGTCCGCTTCTTTATCAGAAAAAGCGCTGCATGCTTATTGGCAGCAATTGGAAACCCGTATAGAGGCGGGCAAAACGTCCCACACCTCCGCACGACTTGCACTAAGAGCGGCAGCCGCATTGCTACTCGCTACTGACCGGGAGGGGCAGCGACTGCCTCAACAGGGCGATGTGGACAACTATTTGCAGGCGGTGCCCGGACAAGCAGCCTCGGTCACGGGGTTTACTAATTTCTTAAATCGCCAACATGCCACCACGTTGGCTCCTCGGGTGGATGTAAAACGGGCAAGAAAGCGGCGAAAAGAAACACTAGCCCGCACCCTGATGACGATGGCCCGGTGTGCTGATCAAGGAGAGGCCTGGAGGGAGGCATGGATCGTTGCTGCCATGGAGTATTTCCATGACACAAAATTAACGCAGAAAATGCTTCGACAACAGACCGTAGAGTTATTGTCAATTTCTGTGTATGGCCGGTCAGGCGGCAGCCCTGTCTGACTGATCGGCCAAGGGTTCGCCGTCCTTGAACTGGACGTTGTTCACGACCAGCTCCAGCTTGTTGAACCCCTTGATC
>NZ_JADPPY010000071.1:0-3700 GCF_018340035.1 Cobetia sp. MC34 | reverse complement strand
CCACCCGCAACTGGACACCGCGCCGGACAGTCTGGCTGAACCCCGACCAGGAAGACCCGCTGGTTCAACAGGATCAGCGATTAGAAGCCGCCTGATTACAGGTTCCAACAAGCTTGACAGACATCGCTCGCTACCTACCTGAGCCGGGAGTCGGCCTCGGTCTATCACTCGTGCCCATATAGATTGGCATTTTGATGCGCGTGGTCACTATGCTCAAACTCTAGGCTGGAATGAGCAATACTGAAGCGCATTTTAAGCTGCTCCTTGATCTCTGCTTTGACGGATTCAAGCTGCTGCCAGCCGGTTTCTGTCAGAACCACGTGGCAGTCAAGGGCTGCCATGTTTTCCTGCATCTGCCATAGATGCACATGGTGAATATCCTGGACTCCCTCGATATCTCGTACGGTCTCAACGACTGCCTGCCCGTCAATGTCCGGGGGAGATCCCAGCATTAGCGTACGGATAGGGCCGCCAATTTCAGAGAAGGCTAGGTAAAGAATATATAGCGCAATCCCTATCGTGATCGCGGGGTCCACCCAGCGCATGTCGTACAGTAAAATAAGCGAACCACCGATAATCACGGCGATGGAGGCAAACGCATCCGATAAGTTATGCAGAAAAAGGGCGCGGATATTGACACTCTCTTTTTGCATTGACCACGTGAGCATGGCGGTAAGGGCATCGACGACGAGCGCGACGCCACCAATAATCACGATCGTCCATCCCTCTATCTCAGGGGGATCGACCATCCGCATAGCGCCTTCGTAAATCAGGTAGACACCGACAATAATGAGGGTGGTGTAATTGATGAGTGCTGCCACTATCTCGATGCGGCCATAGCCAAAGGTCATATGCGCATCGGCAGGCCGTCTGGCGATTTTACGAGCAGCAAAGGCAATGACTAATGCTGCCATGTCAGAAAAGTTATGTAACGCATCAGCGATCAGCGATAGGCTCCCCGCCATAATGCCACCGACGATTTGAGCGATGGTTAAGAGCCCATTGGCCCAAATGGAGATGCTGACGCGCCGGTCGCCAGAGGCAGGATCAATGTGGGGATGATCATGATGATGTCCCATCTGTTACCTTCTCTCGAATTATCTGTTCTTGGTACTATAAAACCTCTAGCAACTAAAGCTTCAACCCTTGAGCATTATCTATTTGCATCGCTGGATTGGGAAGCACGTCCCTAGCTACCAAGGAGCCTTTGTGTGCTGGGCCGAAGGTGATCATGTTTTAGGTGCGGGGCTCAATCCACTTCAACCGGTAACGTCCAATCCACCATGGGTAGATTCATTTATTTTGTCGAGGCGCACCTTGTCTGGTTTGTAATCGTCGTCGCGGGGGGAGGCTTACTCTTTCCGGCCACCGGAATAATGCTTAAGTTCGCGATTGGGCCATTACTGGCATTACTGATGTTGATTATCAGCCTCACATTCGATGCGCATGCAGTGCGCATCGTGTTCCGAAAGCCGTCACGGCAGTTGTTGGCATTGGGGCTGGTCTATGGGCCTATGTCGATTGCCGGGTGGCTAACGGGCCGTCTATTTTTTGGAAGCGGCCCGCTGGCTGCTGGCCAAACCTTGCTCGGCACGCTGCCGACAGATGTGTCTTCTCCTCTTTTGGTACTGATGGCGAAAGGCAATGTGGCGCTTGCCGCTGTTTTCAACGCAGTCAACACCGCGTTATGTCCGTTTATTGTTCCCTTCCTGTTTTTATGGCTCACCGGCCTTCAGTTAGACGTGCCGCTTGGATCAATTATTCTTGAATTAACACTAATCGTGCTTCTTCCTACCGTGATTGGGGTCAGCTTGCGTACAAGGTTCTCGGCTTTCTTTGCACGGCATGATTCAGCGTATGCAGGGATAGGGTCGATTCTGTATCTGCTGATCCTACTCGCCGTGGTCGGGCCGAATGCCACCACGATCATTGGCTATGGCTGGTATGCGTTTGTGATTGCGGGCGCGGCCCTGTGCCTCAATTTGATTGGGTACCTGGTAGGTATGTCCTCACGGTTACTCACCTCTGATCGCAAAGAGGTGATTACCTATCTTTTCACGGTCAGTAAAAAGGAATTCAGCATCGCTGCAGCGTTTGTCGCTGCTTCTGGCTTGCCATCAGAGATCGCAATTCCAGCCGCTTTTTTTGCCGTGATTCAAATGATCACTTCGCCCATCGCAGCGAAGATCCTCGCCCGCCACTGAAGGGATGGCCGTATCGGCTCTTCGTCAGAAGAGCAACCTGCACACGGGGTGTACAGGTTGCTCTTACCGACAAAACAGACACCGCTACTCATAAAGGTGGCAAATAGTACCTATGCTAAGTCACTGCGACCAATACTGACCTTGCTAAAAGCATTTAACACAGAGGCTTCGCAGGGTATCTGTTCCTTTTTGGATTTAGGGTGCTTGAACGTATCGGCGAATCCTGGGCAGTGACCAACTAGTTTTTGGACAACACCTTCTACGTGCCGCACGTTAGACAGCACTTGGCGTAACCACTGCTCGAAGCTGCCTTGGTGGCTCAGCGTGAAGACTAAACCTTTATAGGAAGGAGGCTTGGATGCCTCCTCGCTACCGCCAGCTCTGGGTTTTGGAGGGCGTCGTTGGATCTCCATGAGATAGAGCGTTTGATCTAACACATGCACCCGAACGACGAGCACCCCGCGAGGTACCTTGGTCTGAGTATCAATGTAAACCCAATTAGCGACTGACGTTTCCACCTCCTCGTCTATTTCGAAAGGTTCGAGGCTGATTAACCGAGGGTCAGGAGAAGTGCTGAATCCGTCTTCAAAGGTAAACCAGCTAACGCCACGAATCGTTGCGGGATAGGCCGATTGTAAATAGAGAAGCGCATTCCACATATCACGTAGAAAGCCCTGTGATTCCAGTGTAATAGGAGCATGAATAGACGCTTGTCCCACTCCCTTCCCTGACCCATGTGGCTCCCCAGTGGAGAAAATGGTTTCGTCACCCGGAACGGGGACGCCTCGTGTATCGGGCACGTTTTTTCGGGTATATCGTTTATCCAAGACGGCGCGAGGCTTACCTAAAATAACGAATTCGTCCTCAGTAAGGTCTAGCCAGGAAGAACCATGGTCGGGCTCGTCATCATCCGTCAGGTCAATGACATCGGGGATGTCTTGAAGCTGATGATAGGGGAACTGAGAGGGGGCATCGTCGCCATCGGTGGCTGGTACTGTCGTTGATTTCTCTCTTTCACGGTGGATCGTGGCACCATCGGGCTGCGTACAGCCTAATATCTGCAAGCCTAGGAATGTGTTGCCACCATCAATTGGAACGCCAGAAACAGAGATTTCCCCGCTGCCTTGAAACCATGGAGTGACTTTTAAAAGCATCTTATCTTGGGGGAAGCTGGCTTCAGTCTGCGCATAAATATCTCTGGCAGCTTGTTCGGCATAGGGGTCGTACAGCATGTGCGCGAGCAAAATCGCATCGTGCCTATGAACACGATATGTAAATCTGACAGGCCAGGTACCTGGCGATGGGGGCGCATTAAGCGGTCGATAAAGCCGTTCTTTGACCTCCTCCCAACAGTAAGTGGCGAGCACAGTGTAGTGGCACAGTGAATCTGGCCACCTGACTTTGAGTGTATGATGGCTCACAGAGACAATCAGGTGCAGATGATGACGAAGAAGAGAACGTTTAGCCCGGAATTTCGCATGGAAGCGGCCCAGCTC
>NZ_JADPPY010000070.1:0-4274 GCF_018340035.1 Cobetia sp. MC34 | reverse complement strand
ATACCTACCTGAAGAATGTGTTGGAAAGGCTGCCGACCCAAAAGGCTAGCCAAGTGCACGAACTTCTGCCCCATCATTGGCAGCATACTGCGTGATCACTCGCAAGCGGTGATGCCCGAACGCTTACCGCTAACTTCAAATTTGATGCCGAAAGTATCTACACCCTCTTACACTTATTGCGCTAAAAAATAAATGACAACTAGTGTTTTACTTACTAGAGTATTATAGCCAGCGGTGTTGCCTAAACGGACAATAGGCATCATCCAGTAAGTTCCCATATTTTCATGAGATGAGATCACCTTCATGGACGAAATGAGCATCCTGTCTGTCAACGCACATAGAGACATCGTAGATCATGTGCCTTTAGCTATCACTACGAGTACCGAAGGTTACGCATTGCTCCTTGCCCGAACGCAGCAGGCTACTTATCTCGTGATCGTCCAGCTGATGGGACGCACTGTCTCGACAATAGAACTCGCCTCATCGCGTTATGCGGAATTTGTCATTCAGCTAATCGATGAACATATTCGGCAACACCCTGGGCTTCGGGGAGAGGAGCTCAATACGCACATTACTCTCAGAGCCAAGAACCATTTAACCCGTACCCCACTGCCTGGCGACTTTCTGGCTCCTATCGCTTGATCGCCCTGGCCGCTGAGTGCAACCGCTCGCCTGGCGGCCAGCCAAGAACGGCGATAAGACCTTGATATGGCAGCACACGTTGGATAAGGGGCATTATTGTGGGTGGCGCTTGAGCAGCCCGGACGGGTGACTCACCGACCGCACGCGCGCAACCGCATGTGGCGGGTCCTCAGCAAGTCCCATCGAGATTCGTTCCCACGCGCGCAAAGGCTTGCCCTCTTGCCGACACCCCATCATCATCAAGGGAAAGATCGCTTCAACTTCAAGGACTTCCTCTTTGGCAACACGTCACTCCTCCGGCCTCTCTCCCCGCGACATGAAACAACAGCTGCTGGACAAGGCGCGTGCCCGTCGTACCCAAACAACCGCTCGCGTGGCGGACGACGCAGGCGACGATGTGTTTGCCAGCAAGCCAACACCGCTGGTGATCAGCGATGACTTCGTGCGTTTCGATCGCCAGCCCGGTTATCAGCAGCTGAGCATGATGCAGCAGGCCGGTGCCGCCTTCGGCGTGCCGGAGCCCTTTTTCCGCGTGCATGAAGGCTGCGCCGGCGCCACGACACGCATCGATGGGCGCGAGCTGATCAACTTCGCCAGCTACAACTACCTCGACTATTCCCGTCATCCCGAGGTGATCAAGGCGGCGGCCGAGGCGGCGGCCCATTACGGCACCTCGGTGTCGGCCTCACGCGCCGTCTCCGGTGAGCGTCCGATCCATCGGCAGCTGGAAGCGGCGGTGGCGCGCACCTACGAGGTCGAGGATGCGGTGGTGTTCGTCAGCGGTCATGCCACCAATGTCTCCACGCTGGGCTATCTGCTCGGCCCGAAGGACCTGATCCTGCATGACGAGTGGATCCACAACAGCTCGCTGGTGGGCGCTCAGCTCTCCGGCGCTCGTCGCATGCCCTTCGCGCACAACGACCCCGACGCGCTGGAAGCCCTACTCAGCAGTCAGCGCGGCAAGTTCGAGCGCGTGCTGATCGTCACTGAAGGCCTCTACAGCATGGACGGCGACGTGCCGGACCTGCCGCGTCTGATCGCCCTCAAGCAACAGTACCGCTGCTGGCTGATGGTCGATGAAGCCCACTCCTTCGGCGTGCTTGGGGAGCGCGGGCTCGGCCTGAGGGAGCACTTCGACATCGCTGCGCGTGACGTCGATATCTGGATGGGCACGATGAGCAAGACGCTGTCCGGCTGCGGCGGCTACATCGCCGGCTGCAAGGAGCTGGTCAGCATGTTGCGCTACTTCGCGCCGGGCTTCCTCTACTCGGTGGGCATGCCGGCCCAGGTCGCCGCCCCGTCGCTGAAGATCCTCGAACTGCTCCAGGGTGATGATGCCAGACAGCGCATCGCGCGCCTGCATGCCGTCTCCGGCTACTTCCTCACGCGCGCCCGTGCGCTGGGGCTGGATGTCGGCGACAGCCTGGGCGTCGCGGTGGTGCCTGTCATCCTCGGCAGCTCCCTGGTGGCGGCACGCCTCTCCAACCAGTTGTTCGAGGCCGGCTTCAACGTCCAGCCCATCCTGCACCCCGCCGTGCCGGAGAAGAGCGCTCGTCTGCGCTTCTTCCTCTCCTGCGAGCACACCGAAGCCCAGGTGGACGCCGTCCTCGAGACCCTCATCCAGCAGCTGAGCGACATTAAGGCAGGGCTCTGAGGGTCGTCAGCCCACACGGGACGGATCGGCCAGTTCTGCCATTTCACACCCCGGAACGAAAAACGCGGCCCTGCTCAAAAGCGGGGCCGCGTTTTTGTCACGGGATCGTCACTACCGAAAATCAGTGCTTGAGTGATACCTCAGTCGGTGAGGCTCACGCCTGATCTCCCGAAAGCTCGCTCAACACCTGCTCGAACACCTCTTTAGGCTGGGCCCCGTTCAGAGCGCTGCGACGATTGAAGACGAAGGTCGGCACGCTGGAGATGCCCATCTGCTGCCACTGGGCTTCGTGCGCCCTTACCTGCTGGAGGGCTTCCGGGTCGTCCAGTTTTGCCAGCCCTTCAGTGGCATCCAGCCCGACCGCGGCCAGAGCGTCCGCCATCACGGCGCGGTCTGACATGTCCTTCTGCAAGGTGAAGTAGTCAGCATAGAACTGCATCATCAGGTCATGCTGCATGCCCTGTTCGGCGGCGTACTCGAGCAGAACGTGGAGCTCGAGGGTATTCACCATGCGCATGTCGTCGAAGAAATTGAAGACCAGGCCTTCCTCGGCTGCCAGAGCGGTCAGGTTGCGACGTACCTCGGCACTGGCCTTGGGCGTGGTGTCGTACTTGCGCTCGATATGGGCGCGCAGATTCTCGCCATGTGCCGGCATGTCCGGATTCAGCTCGAAGGGCTGCCATTCGATCTCGACGCTATCTTCCAGGCCGAGTGACTGAATGGCGCTCTCGAGGCGCTTGTAGCCGATCACGCACCACGGGCACATCACGTCGGAGACGATGTCGATCTTGAGCTTGTCTTGCATGTCAGTTCTCCTGAGCGGTGAAGCAACCTCCTCCACCCCACGTAAATAGTCGTGAGCGACTGCTCAAATTTTGCGCGTACTGTAGACCCGTCACCTTCGCAGGTCAAAATACTTTCAGGGTGCCTGCTGTGTCTCGAGGCGTCGCTCGTGGGCGCGCAGCGTGCCCCACACGATCGCCAGCCAGAAGGCGTAGACCATCACGCCACTGGCCTGGGAGAACATCACCCAGGTCATCCCGAAGTCGAGGAAGGTCAGCGGCAGTAGCACGCCGGCGACAGCCAGTGAGCGCAATGTCAGATCATCGCTGTCCAGGCGACGGTAGAAGAGTCGCAGCGGCACCAGATAGAGTGCCAGCAACGCCAGCAAGCCCAGTATCCCGCGCTTGACCCAGGCATCGAGAAACTCGTTGTGGGGATGCTCGTAAGGTTGAACGTGGCGACTAAGCTCTCCCCGCTCGATCATCGCATCACGCGCCTCGGCATACCCCGTCTCGCCCCTGCCCAGCCACGGCTGCTCGGCGATCATCAGCAGAGCCCCCCGCCACATCTCGAGACGCGCCCCCGCAGAGGTGCCGGCATTGCGGTCCTCCACGTACTTCGTGACATCCGAGACACCGGCTTCGACACGTTGCTGAATGCCGGTGGCCGGCGTCATCACCATCAAGGCGATCACCCCGGCGCACATGAAGACGCCCAGTCTGAGCACACGGCGTGAAATCACCTCACCATACCTGCGATACAGCACCCAGGCCGCGAAGGGAAAGCCGATCCAACCGCCGCGTGTCCCCGACATCAACGAGCCGATGATGCCGAAGGCCCCGCCAACCAGCAGCGCCAGTATCCAATAGCGCCGCCGGGCACCTGCCTGACTCATCAGGGAAAACGCATGAAAGCTTTCAGACCGCGAGAATGTCAGCAAGATATGTCTCAACCAGTGCCGCTTTCTTCTGTTTCCGCCGAATTCCGCCTTTGAAAGATTTCTCTCCTTTCAGATAATTCAGCGCAATATGCCGGACCCTGGCGAGGTTTTCCCCCGCCTGTCCGCGGTGGATTTTGCAGGCATCTTCACGAAGCGCCACATCCAAAGACCAGTGGAGCTTGGCCTCAATATGCCAGTGCTGCCGAGCTGCTTCGGCGAGCTTCTTGGCGGTCAACTCGGCTGAACTAATGTAGT
>NZ_JADPPY010000006.1:0-162940 GCF_018340035.1 Cobetia sp. MC34 | reverse complement strand
ATCGCCGCCACTTGCCTGGCGGCTTTCTTTTACCTGCTCGCCGGTGGCTGGCTCGACACGCTGCTCACCAAGGGAGAGTGACCATGCTCTATCTGTTCCTCATAGGCGGCGCGCTCATCGTCTTGGCGCTTTGGGGAGCAGGTGCCATGGACAGCATATTGAAAGAGGACAAGCGCCAATGACCCGCGATCAACTGATGGAAAGCCTGCTTCACCTCCCTCACCCGTGGCCGCGGCCCGAGACGGACTGCAGCCTGCCGACCGACAACGGCCACGGCGATCTCGAGGGCTGGATCAAGGGCCCGACCAACAACGAATGGCACTACGCATGGATCGGCGCCCATGAGCGCCGCATCATCATCACCCGGGAACAATGGGAAGAGGCGCTGCTGGCACACGTCCAACATCTCGAGCGACCAGTCAGCGAGGCGGACGACCCCAAGACTTGGGATGGTGAAGGCCGGCCGCCAGTGGGAAGCACAGCGCTGTTCGAGTCAGATCATGTCGGTTGCACAGAAGTCACGGTGATTGGCTATACAGTGCGCGGCACCGGTGTGGTGGTCGAAGACAAGCGTTGCGGCATTGAAGTGTGCGCTCAATCTGAGCTACGTCCCATCCGCAGCGATCGTGAGACGGCGATAGAGGACATGAAGCAGATCACCAAGGCCGCGGCTGACGCTCATAAGCACGAGTTGCACGGGGCACTGTCGGAAGAGTACCTGCTGGGCGCGCTCTACGACGCAGGCCATCGGAAGGTGAAGCCATGAACGTCATCGACCTCTTCGCCGGTGCCGGTGGATTCAGCACCGGCGCCAGTATGGCCGGCTGCAACGTGGCCTGGGCCGCCAACCATTGGCCGGATGCTGTCGAGTGGCACAGCCGCAACCATCCGGACGCAGCGCATATCTGCCAGGACTTGCATCAGGCAGATTGGAGTCAGGTACCCGCGCATGACCTGATGCTGGCGTCGCCCTGCTGCCAGGGCCACAGCAAGGCGCGAGGCAAGGCCAGCGGTAACCCTCAACACGATGCCAGCCGCTCGACTGCCTGGGCAGTGGTATCAGCTGCCGAGTATCACCGGCCACCAGCCATCCTCGTGGAGAACGTCCCCGAGTTCCTCGATTGGCAGCTCTACCGCCCCTGGGTTCTGGCCATGCAGGCACTGGGCTACGCCGTCAGCCCGCATGTAGTAGACGCCGCGGATCTCGGCGCCCCACAGAACCGCATCCGCATGTTCCTGGTACTCACCCAGTCCGCCCAGCCGCTCAAGCTGAACCTGCCGACACTCGATCACCTGCCGGCCGCCAGCTTCATCGACTTCGAGTCAGGCCGCTGGCAGCCCATAGAGAAGCCCGGGCGGGCCGCCGCTACCCTGGAGCGAGTTCGCGCTGGCCGTGCCACCCACGGAGACCGCTTCCTGATCAGCTACTACGGCAACACCAAGACAGGACGCTCGCTGGATCGCCCCATCGGCACCATCACCACGCGCGATCGGTGGGCCATCGTCGATGGCGACCGCATGCGCATGCTCAGCCGGTGGGAATGCCGGTCGGCCATGAGCTTCCCCGACACCTATCAGCTACCGGACAACCACCGCCTCGCCGTGCATCTGCTCGGCAACGCGGTCTGCCCTAGCCCGGTCAGCCACATCATCAAGGCTCTGCAGCAAGCGGTGTGAAAACATAGCTAGGTAAGTAGACCTCGAGGGCGTTAGACGCTGCACCATTGTGGCGCCATAATGGCGCCCATGAAAAAATCACACGCTAGCTCAACATACCAATGCTTACAAAGAATCAACCTGCGCCTAACGCCGGAGATATTGGAAGCAATCGATTATGAATGTGAATGCCGTGCAGGCTGTGTTTCACGTAATACTTGGATAGTAGAAGCAATCCAAGAAAGACTGAATAACAAACAGCAGCTCAGCATCAGCAGTAAGATGGGGGAATAATGAGCACTTTTTATGAATTTTTCGCTGGAGGCGGCATGGCTCGCTCTGGATTAGGTCCAGACTGGGAGTGCCTTTTTGCCAATGACCTTGATCCCAAAAAGGCTTCTAGCTATTCCCTAAACTGGGGTGATGAGCATCTAAAAGTCGGTGATGTTTCCGAACTGAAAACAAGTGATTTACCTGGAGTAGCAGACTTGGCCTGGGCATCTTTTCCATGTCAAGACTTATCTCTCGCAGGTAATGGGGCTGGTCTTAAAGGTGAAAGATCTGGTACTTTTTGGCCATTTTGGAAATTAATGACAAGCTTGTCAGAAGGGGAACGGGCTCCCCATCTTATTGCGTTAGAAAATGTATGTGGTGCCCTGAGTTCTCATGAAGGCAAAGACTTTGCCACAATTTGCTCTGCTTTGGCTCGCGGAGGGTATCGTGTAGGTGCCTTGGTAATTAATGCTTCGCACTTTGTACCTCAGTCTCGCCCACGATTATTTATTATTGCGGCAAAAAAATCGTCTATTTCAATACCAGACTCCTTGTTGTGTAACAAGCCAGAGCTTGTATGGCACTCTCCTGCGTTAGTTGAAGCATACGACAAACTTCCTAAAACCACCCAAAAATCATGGGTTTGGTGGAATATACCTACAGCTACTGAACGCACTACAGTTTTCGCAGATCTAGTGGAAGACAAGCCGAGTGGCGTCAAATGGCATACCGCTGCAGAGACAAAACGTCTTCTCGAATTAATGACTACAGTAAACCTAAATAAGGTTAAAGCAGCCCAAAAGAGCGGAAGTCGTATGGTAGGCACCATATATAGACGCACTCGGACTGATAGCAAGACAGGCGAAAAAATGCAACGCGCTGAAATTCGCTTTGATGATATAGCTGGATGCTTACGCACACCTAGTGGCGGCTCTAGCCGACAGACTATCATGCTGGTAGAAGGGGATCAGGTTCGCTCTCGTCTTCTTTCTCCCCGTGAAGCTGCTAGGTTAATGGGTCTACCGGATACCTATAGACTCCCAGAAAATTACAACCAAGCCTACCACCTAGCAGGAGACGGTGTTGCTGTCCCAGTCGTAAGATATCTTGCGAACCACCTCTTGGAACCGTTACTTTTGGCTAACCGAAACCAAAAGAAAAAGGCAGCAGCATGAGCACGCAGAATCTAAAGGATGACTTAGCAATTTTTAATAAGGACTGGTCCTTTACACGCAAAGGACCTCTATGCGTAGCACTTGCCGTTACACAGCATGCTCGGCAACAAGGTCTACCTCTTGATCCTGACCAACTGCTCACTCCAAGAGGTGGGCAGGTATTGGGCCTGGGTAAAAGAGCTGTACAAAAGGTGCTTAAGCGCCACGGAATCGAGCGCGTACTTGCTTCAGAAGGTGGCAGGACCAGTCGTGGCAGTATCGATAATATGCGCCTCTACGTCGATTTCCTTAACAAACAGGCGGGTCAACGAGAAATCGATCTCGATATTGTAGAAAAGTTCTGGATAGCTCGCGTTCACGACTTCTTCGCAGCAAAGCCGTTCAAACTTCGTCTCGATACATCTCGAAGTTTACGGACGCTGGTTCGCGACATGACAGAACAAGCTGAAGAAAGACAAAAGACTGCACCTGGAATGCAATATGCTGGTGCCGTACTTCAACACTTAATCGGTGCAAAATTAGACTGTGCTTTAGGTGTAGGCAACTTCACCCACAATAGTTTTTCCACTTCCGACTCTCAAACTGGTCGCGCTGGTGATTTCTTTATCGGTGACGTTGCCATTCATGTCACTACGGCTCCTGGCGAAGCTGTTATAGGACGGTGCCAGGATAATATTGATGCAGGACATCGCGCCATGATAGTGACGACTTCAAGAGGAGTGGCAGCTGCTGAGGTCTTAGCGGAAAACGTAGGGCTAGGAGAACGTATAGATATATTTGAAGTTGAGCAGTTTGTAGCATTGAACTTATATGAGCTGGGAAGATTTGCTGCTGCCGGTAGGCGTACTGCGGTCGAGGATGTAGTTACAAGATATAACGAAATAATTGACTCAGTGGAGACGGACCCCAGCCTTAAAATTGACTTTAACAAATAAAGTTATTTAAAAATACCTTAATATAAAAAACCACCTTCTGGGTGGTTTTTTTGTTTCCTCACGGAGGCCAGATGCGTCAGGTGTCGCAAGCAACGTGGGAGCTGCCAGCGCATAGCCCATGCCCTAAGTGTGGTGGCAGCGGCACATTCCATGGTGTCTTCCATCGCTCACCTTGTGCCCACTGTCACGGCACCGGATACGCCGCAGAGGATGGTGAAGCACTACCACTGGAAGACCTGATCGTGATGATCAGCCAACGACGAGATCACTGGCACCGCAAGTACAGATTGATGATGCAGGTGCCCGGTGTGCGTCAGGCCGTGGAGCAATACCAGGCGGCGCGACAGGCAGAGCAAGAACGTGAGGCCATGGGTTATGGCCAAGGTCGATATCAAGGAGACTGAAAATGTCAGATACAGCTCAAGCACTACACAGCGAACACGAGCTCCGCTTCATCACTACCAATGAGCTCATTGAAAAGACCAGCTTGTCACGGTCAAAGCTCTACAAGCTGCGCAATGAAGATCCGGACTTTCCGAAACCCATCAAGCTCGGGAGGGAAGAACTCCGTACCTGCCAGATCCGCTGGGTCGAAAGCGAGATCGATCAATGGATGACCCAGCGAATGGCAACTCGTGGCTAGACAGTCTTGCGTGACAGCTTCTTCAGCACCTTACCATCGCCGGCTTCCAAGGCATCAAGATAGTCGGCGTACCACTGCATCATCTCCCTCCTCTCCTCCAGATACTCAGCCTGGTTATACACGCCCTCGAGTCCTGGGCGCTTGTGAGCCAGCTGAGTTTCTGTCCAGTCTCGGCTCCAGCCATGCTCAGCCAACAATGTCTTGGCGGTATGCCTGGCGCCGTGGCCTGTCATCTTCCGACCATAGCCAATACGCTTGAAGCATCCATTGATGCTCATGTCGCTGATGGTCGGAGCCTCCCCTTGCCCAGGGAATACCCACCTCGACCGTCCGGTCACGGGCTTGAGATCCTTCAAAAGCTGAACAACCTGTTTGGAAAGTGGCACACGATGAGGCCGTCTGGTCTTCATTTTCTCAGCAGGGACACTCCAGATAGCCTCCTCGAGGTCGAGCTCCTGCCACTCTGCCATTCGAACCATCCCGGGGCGTGATGCAGTCAGCATCACAACCCTGGCAGCTGTACGCACATGCAGCGAACTCGTGCTAAGACTCAGCTTGTTCAGGAAGTCCGGAAGCTCGGATTCCATAAGGTGCGGGTAGCGGTCTGCTACAGGCGTCGGCGCCGCTATGGCCATAAGATTGGTCGCGGGGTTGCTGTCTGCCCAGCCGCTTGCAATGGAATAGTCGAATATCTGCTTCAGCCATACTCGACTCTTTTCCGCTGTGTTGTGCGCCTTGCGATCCTCAATATGCTTTTGCAGCTGAGCACACTCCTTGCGCCCCACATCCGTCAGAGGCATGTCACCCAGCATCGGGAGAGCATCATTCTTCATCCAGAGCTGCATGCCAGTGAGCGTCTTGGCTGCTCTCCCCTGGATCTTCTTGTGCTCGAACCAGGCTTTCGATGCCTCACGAAAAGAGACGCCTTGTTGCTGCTGCTCACCATGAATAGGATCAATCCCCTCATCCACCATGGCGGCTACCTCCAACGCTTTGGCTCGCGCACGCTTGGCAGAAACCTTGGGATAGCTACCAGCGCCAACCCACGCCCACTTGCCATCTGAGGGACGCTTGTACCTGACTTCCCACCGCTTGGTGCCGCTGGGCAACACCACGAAATACAGGCGGTCCACACCATAGCTCTCGCGATAGATGCGTTGCTCAGGTTCAAGATTGGCAAGCACGGAATCGGCCAAAGGGCGGCGCTTGATGGCGGTGCGTTTCATGTCGGAGGGGCCTCTTGTATGTTTCTCAAACAACATACACGACAACATACACGAATGATCGGCCTACAGGGGTTTATGGACGCACAACGAAAAACCTCCCGACTGCTAGTTGATAGCAAAATCAGGAGGTTAGAATCAATTTAGAACATCAGGAAATGCCCTATTGGAGCGGGTGAAGGGAATCGAACCCTCGTCTTAAGCTTGGGAAGCTTCTGCTCTCCCATTGAGCTACACCCGCAGGGCGGTGCATTGCGCACGCCAGAACTACATTATACTCAACGACTTAGCGCGGTCAAGCAACATCTGATGGAGCGGTTGCCGCAGGCGGCGTCGTACTGGCGATGTTGGTGGCCAAGCCGTTGATTGCATTCAGTATTCAAGCGCCGGTGATAATTCTCAGGCTGCGCAGCTATCGAGTTGTGCCAGCAGCACGCCACGGCGGGCGTCACTCATGCCGAGACCTTCGGCGCGCTGCGGGAAGGCGGCGTCGATGGCGTTGCGGCACAGGGTAAGCCACTGCGCCTCGCTGAGATTCAGCACTTGCTGCACGGCGATGAAGTTGTCGAGCATGCCGCCGCCGAAATAGGCCGGGTCATCCGAGTTGAGGGTGATATTGAGGCCCGCCTCGATCAGCTTCGGCAGCGGGTGGTCTTCCATGCGCTCCACCACCTTGAGCGCGACATTGGACAGCGGACACACCGTCAGCGGGATACGCCGCTCGGCCAGCTCCGCGACCAGGGCGGCGTCTTCCAGGCAGCGCACACCGTGGTCGATACGCTCCACCCCCAGCACCTCAAGCGCCGTGCGGATGTACTCTGCCGGGCCTTCCTCACCTGCGTGCGCGACACGATGCCAGCCGCGCTCCCCCGCAAGCTGGAAGACCTCGGTGAACTTCTCCGGCGGATTGCCGATCTCGGCGCTGTCCAGGCCGACGCCCACGAAGCGCGATTCAAAGGGAATCAGCGCGTCGAACAGCTCGCGCGCAGACGCCGCGGAATGACAGCGCAGGAAGCTCGGCACCAGCGCCGAGGTGATATCGAATTCCTTCACTGCCTCACGACAGGCGCGCTCCAGCCCCGCGAACTGGGTTTCCAGACTCACGCCACGCGCCAGATGCGCCTGCGGATCGAAGAACAGCTCCAGATGCTTGACGCCATCGGCGCTCGCACGGCGGAAGTAGTCCTGTGCCAGGCGGTAGAAGTGTGACTCGTCGTTCAAGACGCCCATGCCCTGGTAATAGAGCGCGAGGAAGGCAGGCAGATCCGCGAAGTCATAGGCCGCCTCGACCTCTTCCAGGGTGGCGTAGGGCAATGTGATGCCCTGCTCCGCCGCCAGCTCGAACATCAAGGCCGGCGTCAGCGAGCCTTCGATGTGCAGGTGCAGCTCCACCTTGGGCAGGCGGGCGAGAAAGTCGTGCATGCGCGGGGTAAGGGTCATGGCCCGTCTCCTCAATGAAAGGCGGCGGCTGGAAGATCGCGGAGCGCTCACCACAGCCTGATGGCGCAATTCTAGCAATCCCGAGACCACCTTGAGGAGTGACGGCGCGGGAAATGCGATTTCTCTGCGCACTGCCCGCCTGCCGTGCCTTTTCGCGACTCGCCGAAATAGGCTATTTTCGTTCATTCGCACTCTCGCAAGCTCACGACACAAACTCACGACACAGGTTCACCACAACAGTCACGAGCGTGCGACAGCCAGCAACGCCCAGCCCGATGCCGCGCTGACCGACATAACCATAACGATCGACGCTGAACACCAAGGACACGATTGCCATGCACGCCACATCCCCTGCCCGCCATCCCTTCTCACGCAGAAAGCATTCTCGACAGCGCACTGGCGCCCTGCCCGCTGCGCTGCTGCTCAGCCTTGGCCTGCTGGCGCCCTTGAGCGCCAACGCCGCCCAAGAGGAGCAGAACGAACAGACCGACTTCGCCCCGCAGGGCAAGACGGAGTGCATCGCACCCGCCAAGCCCGGCGGTGGCTGGGATTTCACCTGTCGCAGCGTAGCCCGCCTGCTGGATGAGCAGAACCTCATCCCTGCCGGCATGCAGACCCTCAACGTGCCCGGCGCCAGCGGTGGCGTCGCCTTCGCGCATGTGAAGTCCAAGCGCCACGCCGATGAGCAGGTCATCGTCGCCGCCTCGAGCGCGACCACCACCCGCCTGGGCCAGCATGCCTATCAGGACGGCAAGGTCGACGACGTGCGCTGGCTGATGACTCTCGGCGCCGACTACGGTGTGATTGCCGTGGCCGAGGACTCGCCCTACCAATCGCTGAACGAGCTGCTGGCCGCCATGCAGGCAGACCCCAAGGCGGTGCGCTTCGCCGGTGGCGATGTCGCGGGCGGCTTCGATCACCTCAAGGTGCTGATGGCGGCGCGTGAGGCGGGCATCGACAATCTACGCGCCCTGCCATATCTCGCCTACGACTCAGGCTCCGTCGCCATCACCCAGGTGATGGGCGGCCACCTGGAAGCCTTCACCGGCGACATGACCGAGGCCCGCGGCTTCGTCGAATCTGGCCATCTGCGCCTGCTGGCAGTGTTCAGTGAAGAGCGTCTGCCCGGCCAGTACAGCGACATCCCCACCGCACGTGAGCAGGGGATCGATGTGGTCGCGCCCAACTGGCGCGGCTTCTACCTGCCGGGTGGCGCATCGGATGCCGCCTTCGACTGGTGGGAGCAGACCCTCAACCGCATGGCCGAGACGCCCGAGTGGCAGCAGGTGATGCAGGCCAATGGCCTGATGCCGTTCCACAAGTCCGGCAAGGCGTTGGATCGTTTCATCACCCAGCAAGTCAGCGATGTCGAGCAGATGTCGCAGGAGCTGGGCCTGCAGTGATCGACTGAAGCACTGAGATACTGGCTCTCTGAGGCCCTTGAGCCCTGAGCCCTGAGCGCTGCGCTCGCCCGGCAAACGCTCAAGACTGGCAAAAGCTCATGGCAGCCCCAAAAAAGCCGCCACCCCGTTTGCCGGGGTGGCGGCTTTTGGCTACTGACTGGTTCTCTTCAACGACCTCAGGGCATGGAGGGCCACGGCCCCTTGGGCGGCTGATGTTCGGAGTCAAACTGATAGGGCGATTGCGGGTCGCGCTCTTCGTGCGGCTCAGAATCTCTCTCTGAATCTTTCTGTGAGCGAGGCTCTGTTTCCGTTGCCGGCGCTGCTTCTGTCTCAGTTGTCAGCTCCGCTCCCGGCAACAGCTCGGACAACAGTTCCGTCTCGAACGCGATTTCCGTGTCAGCATCAGCCTCGAGCAACGGCTCTGCCACGTACTCGTGATCCGGCTCCACCAGCTCCGCCTCCTCCAGCGGCGCGACGTTGGCCTCGAACGCCTCATCCAGCGCCTCTTCCAATGCCTCCTCGAAGGCTTCTTCCAGCGCGACCTCGAAGGCCTCTTCCTGCGCCGCCGCCTCAGCGGCCTCGGCGGCCAGCTGCTCATCCTCGGCGTGTTCATGCGCCCATTCCACCGCCACCTCGACCGCCATCGGTGACGCCGTCGGCAGGATGTTGAGGTAACTGTCGGTCTCCTCGACCGGCACCATCTCGCGTTGGGTGATCTGATAGAGCGCATACAGCGAGATGGCCACGAAGGTGGTCGCCAGCACCAGCCAGAAGGCGTAGGGGTCCATCACCTCCATCGCGCCACCTGCCGCCAGCGGCCCGACGATGGCGCCCAGCCCGAAGGCGAACACCAGCCCGCCGGAGGCGCCCGGCATCTCCTCGGCCGTCAGCGAATCATTGGTGAAGGCCAGCAGCAACGCATACAGCGGTGTGGTCACGCCCCCGGCAAAGAAGGCCGAGGCAATCAACGGCCACAGCGCATCGCCCGCCATCCAGCCGAACAGACATGAGCCTGCCCCGGCGGCGGACAGGCCGCAGATGAGCACGCGGCGGTCCATGCGGTCCGACAGCCAGCCGATCGGGGTCTGCAACACCAGTGCACCGGCGAACAGCATGGCGATGAACAGAGCGATATGTGAGCCCGACAGGCCCACCTGGGTGCCAAAGACCGCGCCCATCCCCGACTGGGTCGCATAGACACTGCCGAGCAGGAAGATGCCGATGGCGCCCAGCGGTGACGCCTTGAACAGTTTCGCGAACGACATGGCCCGCGACACCTCGACCACCGGAGCCACGGCCGCCGACAGCAGAATCGGCCCGAAGGAGATCGACACCAGGATGGAGGCACAGATGAACAGCACCGAGGTCGCGGCATCGCCCAGCGTCAACAGACCCTGCGCGCCGATGATGCCCAGCGTCTGCGCCATCATGTAGGCCGACAGCACCTTGCCGCGCGTCTCGTTGCTGGCGGCCGCATTCAGCCAGCTTTCCGCCGTGACATAGATGCCCGACATGCAGAAGCCGATCAGCAGACGCAGCAGCGTCCAGGCCCAGGGTTCGGTCAGCAGTGGCAAGGCGATCAAGGCCGCCGAGATGAAGCTGCCCAGCGCCGCGAACACCCGCACATGCCCGACTCGCTGGATCAGCACCGGCGTATAGCGCGCGCCGGAGAGAAAGCCCACGAAGTAGCCCGAGGTGACGATCGCCAGCTCCGCCGAGGAGAAGCCCTCGATGCCGCCACGCAGACCGATCAGCGTGAAGTGCATGCCATTGCCGAGCATGATCAGCACGATACCCAGCAACAACGCCCACACACTGCCCAACACCTTGGCCATGAGTCTTCTCCCCTCCCCTGTCCCCTTGCACGATTGCCGATGGCACCCGGTCAGCACGCAGTCTGGCCACCGGCTACACGCTAGACCAAAGCCCAATGGCCACGCTTCTGCTGCAACGCCGCATAACGTTTCAAACACGACAAGCAAGCCATGACGCCCGTGAACGCACAGCTCACGCAGGCGACGCAAGCGCCCCGCTCGGGCGTGCCGGGAGAGGCGCGAGGGAGGCATGCAAGAGCAGCGAGAGAGAAACAAGAGAGGAGTGAGAGAGAAGCAAGAGAGGGGCAAGAAAGGAGAAAGAGAGCGCCAGACAGCGCCAGATTCCGACACGACACCCCGCCGGATCATTCACAAAAATGCACCGCAAAGGTGCGCAAATACGCCTTTCGACCAAGGTCGGTGCGACGAATGGGTATCTTGCGAGCCATCGGGCGGCAGTCTAATTTCACCATACAGAATAAAGTTCCGCCTTACAGAATTGTAAGGTTGCTGTCAGGTTCGCGGCTGCAGGGCGAGCCTCTCGCTCAGCCGCTGCCAGCGCCTGACCCACGACATGTGCCGCTACCACAATCCAATAACACCAGAGGTCGCCATGATACGTCATATGACACTCAAACTCCTGACAGCCGCGGTGGTCACCGCCATGTCCGCCCAGGCCTTCGCCTTCGAACCGAAAGGCAAGGTTGACTGCATCGCGCCGGCTGATCCGGGCGGCGGCTGGGACTTCACCTGCCGCAGCGTCGGCAAGATCCTGTCTGAGCTCGATTTCGTGCCGGGCAACGTGCAGACCATCAACATGGCCGGTGCCGGTGGCGGCGTCGCCTTCGCGCATACCGTCTCCAAGCGTGCCGGTGACGAGCAGCTGCTGGTGGCCGCCTCCACCGCGACCACCACCCGTCTGGCCCAGGGCCAGTTCCCGGGCATGAATCAGGACCAGGTCGAGTGGATCGGCGCACTGGGCGCGGACTACGGCGCCATCGCCGTCTCCAAGGATTCGCCGTACAACACCCTGAGCGAGGTGATGGACGCGCTGAAGAAAGACCCGAAATCCGTCAAGTTCGCCGGCGGCAGTGCCGCAGGTGGCTGGGATCACCTCAAGGTGCTGATCGCTGCCCAGGCAGCCGATGTCGAGAACCTGCCCAAAGTCTCCTACCTGTCCTACAACAACGGCGGCGAAGCCATCACCCAGGTCGTCGGCGGCCACGTGCAGGCCTTCACCGGTGATATCTCCGAGATTCAGGGCTTCATGGAATCCGGCGACCTGAAAGTGCTGGCCGTGCTCTCCGAAGAGCGCCTGCCGGGCAAGCTGGCTGAGGTGCCGACCGCTCGTGAACAGGGCATCGATGCCGTCGCCCCCAACTGGCGTGGCTTCTACATCCCGGCGGGTGTCAGCGACGATGCCGAGCAGTACTGGACCACCACGCTGGACAGCGTCTATGAAAGCGAAGAATGGAAAGACGTGATGACCAAGAGCGGCCTGATGCCGTTCCACAAATCGGGTGCCGAGTTTGATGCCTTCGTGAAGGCACAGATCCAGGACATCCAGACCCTTTCCAAGGACATTGGGCTGATTCGCTGATGAATGACCGCATCTTTGGTCTGCTGATGCTCACCCTGGCCGTCGCGTACGGCTGGGGTGCCCAGCAGTTCCCCGAACCCTTCGGCGGGGCCGAGTCCATCGGGCCCGAAACCTTCCCCACGGTGCTCTCGATCGTGCTGGCGCTGAGCAGCCTGTATCTGATCGTGCGTCCCGACCCGGACCAGCAATGGCCGTGGAGCCGCACCGGCGCCGAGATGGTGCTGGCCATCGTCATCCTGTGCCTGTACACCGCACTGCTTGAGCCGCTGGGCTTCATCGTCACGACCACCGCTGCGGTCGGCACCCTGTGCTGGCGCATGGGCTCCAAGCCGGTTCGCGCTTACGTGACTGGCCTGCTCGGCGGCATCGTCGTCTTCGCCCTGTTCAACTTCGTGCTTGAGCTACCACTGCCGCTGGGCATCCTGGAGGTGGCGTAATGGAAAGTCTTGGCTTCTTGATGCAGGGCTTCGGCATCGCCCTGCAGCCAGAGAATCTGATGTTCGCCGTGCTGGGGGCCTTCCTGGGCACCCTGATCGGCGCACTGCCGGGCCTGGGCCCGGCCAATGGTGTGGCCATCCTGATTCCGCTGGCCTTCACCCTGGGCCTGAGCCCGGAAACCTCGCTGATCCTGCTGACCTCGGTCTACGCCGGTGCCATGTACGGCGGGCGCATCTCCTCGATTCTGCTCAACATTCCGGGCGATGAGCCGGCGATGATGACCTGTCTCGATGGCTATCCGATGGCCCAGAAAGGCAAGGCCGCCGAAGCGATGGCCATCTCGGCGATCGCTTCCTTCATCGGCAGCCTGATCGCCACCATCGGTCTGATCGTGATGGCGCCGTGGCTGGCCAGCTTCGCGCTGACCTTCGGCCCGGCGGAATATTTCGCGCTGTTCGTGCTGGCCTTCGCCACCCTGGGCGGCATCACCGGCAAGAATCCGGTCAAGACACTGATGGCCGCCGCCATCGGCCTGATGATCGCCACCGTCGGCATCGATGGTTCCACCGGCACCCAGCGCTACACCTTCGATGTGCTGGAGCTGTTCGAGGGCATCGACTTCATCATCGCCATCGTCGGTCTGTTCGCCATCTCGGAGCTGCTGTTCTTCATCGAACAGCACGCCGGTGAAGGCAAGCCGATGATCGCCATGAACAAGATGACCCTGAAGCTGAAGGACATCGTCGCCATCCTGCCGACCTCCTTCCGCGGCGGCGTGCTGGGCTTCATTTCCGGCGTGTTGCCGGGTGCCGGTGCGTCGCTGGGCAGCTTCATCAGCTACACGCTGGAGAAGAAGATCCTCGGCAAGAAAAGCAACTTCGGCGAAGGTGATCCGCGCGGCGTGGCCGCCCCGGAAGCCGGCAACAACGGTGCCGCCTCTGGCGCCCTGGTGCCGATGCTGACGCTGGGCGTGCCGGGCTCCGGCACCACCGCGGTGCTGCTGGCGATGCTGATCTCGCTCAACATCACCCCGGGGCCGCTGATGTTTACCCAGCACGGCGACATCGTGTGGGGCGTGATCGCGGCGCTGCTGATCGGGAACGTCATCCTGCTGCTGATGAACATCCCGATGGTCGGCATCTTCGTCAAGCTGCTGTCCGTGCCGCCCAAGTACCTGCTGCCGGTTGTGACCATGGTCGCCTTCGTGGGCATCTACTCCATCAGCCACTCGACCTTCGATCTGTACTTCATGGTCGCCTTCGGGGTCGCTGGCTACTTCCTGCGCAAGCTGGATATCCCGCTGGTGCCGGTCATTCTCGGCATGCTGCTGGGGCCGGAGATGGAGAAGAACCTGCGTCACGCCATGCAGCTGTCTGACGGCGACTGGACCATCCTGATCGGTAGCCCCTTGGCTGTGACCCTGTGGTGCATCGCCATCGCCGGTCTACTGCTGCCGGTGATCGTCGGCCCCATCCTGCGTCGCCGCATGAGCGCCGCCAAGGCCGCCACCGACGCCTGATCCTGGCCAGGGTCCGCGCCTCTCATGAGGTGACACGCCCTGAACGACAACGCCCTGAATGACAGCGCTCTGAAATGACGACGCCCCCGCCGGTCTTACCGGCGGGGGCGTCGTCATTTCAGCACTTCAAGACTCCCGTCACTGGTGAGCGCGCATCAGTCGCCCTGCTGCCACTGGGCGAGCAGGCGGTGGGCCTGGGCAGGCGTCAGGCGCGCCGTCGGGCCACTGAGCACGATGACTTCCGCCGGTGCCAGCCCCTCGTCGTGATGCTGGGCGACGCTGATCGCCAGCGCCGCCACCGACAGGCCGGCCGCCTCACCGGTCTCGATCTCGCCACTGTCGACACACTGCTGCAGCAAGACGGACAGCGCCTCATCGACCAGCTCGCCCTCCTCCAGTTGATGACGCAACGGCCACTGGCTGACATGCGCGTACTGGCACATCGCCTGACGCGGGCGTGTCACGCCCGCCACCGGGCGCGCCTCGGCCAGCGGGCCATGCTCGACCAGCATCAGGCTGGCCGTCTCGCCACTGGCGGCATTCAGCGCCGCCAGCCAGCCGCGCAGCTGAGCCTCTCGGGCCGGCAGCGCCGGCGCCAGCTGGGCAAAACGCCCCAGCGCCGCGCCGATGGAGTAGATGCCATGGCTGTCACGCGCCACATAGCCGAAGTGCTCAAGCGAGCCCATCAGCCGCAGAATCGTGCTCTTGTAGAAACCACTGGCCTGCGCCAGCTCGTTGAGCGTCAGGCGAGGGGTCGCGGGGGTAAAGGCTTCCAGCAGCGTCAAGGCACGCTCGACCGCTTCCACACGTTGATTGGCCATGCGGCGGGGCTCCCACGGCAGGTGAAGAACGAGGCTGACAGGCAACGTGTGCCATGCCGTCTCAATGGACTTGAATCATGCCATAACGTTCTGACAGACAGAACATGACGCGCCTGTCGCACTGACGATACTGGCCGTGCAGCGTGATAGAATGGTGAGCTACGACACTATTTCCGGTTACGTCCGCACAAGGTTCGCTAATGTCCATCTTCATCATCACCTTCGTGGTCTGCCTGATCGTCACCGTCGGCACCGTGGCCATGCTGATGATGTCGCGTACGCCGCGCTTTCGCACCGACTACAGCGACATCGCCCGCGTGCTGGACCAGGCGATCAGCGGCGAGATCAACGAGAACGAGTGGCACAGCGTGATCGGCTACCCGATTCGCCATGATGAGTATCTGGAGAGTCTGCGGCGCCGCTGCCAAGGCATCTTCGACAACCATGCCCGGCCGTGGCAGCTGGCCCAGGGCGGTGCGCTGTTCTCGCGCGCCGGTCGTGAAGAGCTCAACGTGCTGCTGGGCCATCTGCGTGCCCGCACCGGTGTCGCGGAGACTCGCGCCTGATGGCCGCCAGCGAGATGCGCCTGATCCCGCTCTCCAATCTGCGTGAGCACCACGATCACAGCTACCACCAGCTGGTGATCGGCCTCGATGGCCTGGCCGAGTTCGAGATCGAGGGCCAGGGTGGCGAGATTCGCCCGCTGACCGGCTGCATCGTGCCGGCCGATCATGTCCACTACTACGCGGGCATCGGCGAGAATCGCCAGCTGATTCTCGACCTGCCCGATGATGCCCCCTACCTGACCGGCCATCATCGCGAGCTCAAGCGCCTGTTCGAGCGCCCACGCTTCTTCACGCTGGACACCCGCCTGCGCGGCTATCTCGAATTCATGCTCGCGGAAGTCAACGACTACCAGCAGGCGCCGGGCGACCTGCTCGCCGCCACCTTCCTCGCCTGCCTGAACACGCGCATCGAAGAGCCGATGAGCGCGCTGAGCACCAGCGGTCGTCAACTGGATCTGGTCGCGCTCAACCGCTTCATCGACGCCAATCTCGGCCAGCGCCTCAGCGTGGCGGATCTTGCCCGCCAGTCGCATCTCTCCGAGCAGCATTTCAGCGAGCGCTTCCGCGTCCTGACCGGCCTCTCGCCCTATCAGTATCTGCTGCGCCGTCGGCTGGAAGAGGCGCGCCAGCTGCTGGGCACCAGCGAGCTTTCCCTGTCCCAGATCGCGGATCGCTGCGGCTTTGCCAACCAGAGCGCCCTGTCCCACGCCTTCCGCAAGCATCTCGGCTTCCCGCCTTCGGCACTGCGCAAGTCCTGATCGAGTCGGCAGGAGCCGGTGAGGCGTGCGTGTCAGGTCCGCCCGTGTGTCTGACACGCCGCTCTTCAATTCGCCCCTCAAGCCTCTACCACCTTGGTATAACAAGATCGCGTCATTTCGCGGCACAGCCTTCGACAAAGGTCGGAGAAGCGCGTCACTTTTCTGACATGCCCGTGAATTTGACATGCGCAGCCGAGAAATTGGAAAGACCCGCCCCCCTGCGCCACCCTACATTCTCAGTCATACATCCAGACGTGCCGCTGTCGCGCTTTCTGATGCGTTCTGCATCACTCCCGGCGCTGTGACTCGGCAATCCCATTCGGCGCTTCGACGCCCAGCAGCAAGGGGTTCGCACCATGACCACCTCCACTCCCTCCGATCAGTCCAGTGCAGTGAATGCCGCGATCGCCTCGGCCACGTCCACAGCCACGTCCCCGCAGTCCTCGACAAACGACAAGCAAGGGGTGCTCAAGGGCAATGTGCTCAAGGACAACATCCTGCGCAGTGACCAGATGCTGGCCGCCAGCACCTGGCAGCAGTCTCCGGAGGCGCTGTTCGCGCGCGTCAGCGACCACTACCTGGTCGATGAAAGCGCCTACGTCAGCGAGCTGGTCGGGCTGCTGAACGCCGAAGACAAGGATGCCAAGCGCATCGGCGACAAGACGGCCGAGCTGGTTCGCGAGATCCGCACCATGGACACCGCCGTCGATTCCATCGACGAGCTGCTGCAGCAGTACAGCCTCGACACCCAGGAAGGCGTGCTGCTGATGTGCCTGGCCGAGGCGCTGCTGCGCATTCCGGACAAGGAAACCGCCGATGCGCTGATCGAGGACAAGCTCGGCGTGGCCGACTGGAAGTCCCACCTGGGCCAGAGCGAGTCCTGGTTCGTCAACGCCTCCACCTGGGGCCTTCTGATGACCGGCAACGTCATCAAGATGGATCTGCCCAAGGGTGACGGCAAGCCGGCCACCTTCATCAACCGCATGGTCAATCGTCTCGGCGAGCCGGTCATCCGCCGCGCCATGTACCAGGCGATGAAGGTGATGGGCAAGCAGTTCGTGCTGGGCCGCGACATCAAGGAAGCGCTCAAGCGCTCCCAGCCGCTGTTCGACAAGGGCTACACCTATTCCTACGACATGCTGGGTGAAGCGGCCTGTACCCGCGACGACGCCAAGGGCTACTTCGACGACTACGCGCGTGCCATCCGCACCGTCGGCGAAACCTCGCGCAAGCTGAAGGAAGGCACCCCGTCGCCGTCCGTCTCCATCAAGCTGTCCGCTCTGCATCCGCGCTATGAATTCGGCCGTCGTGAGCAGGTGCTGGAAGAGCTGGTGGCAAGCGTGCGTGAACTGGCCGGCATCGCCCGCGAGCTGAACGTCGCCATCACCATCGATGCCGAGGAAGTCGATCGCCTCGAGATCTCGCTGGAAGTGTTCCGCGCCGTCTACGAGAGCGACACCTGCCGCGGCTGGGGCAAGTTCGGCCTCGTCGTGCAGGCCTACTCGACACGTGCCCTGCCGACCCTGCAGTACCTGAACCGCATCGCCGACCTGCAAGGCGACGAGATCCCGCTGCGTCTGGTCAAGGGCGCCTACTGGGACAGCGAGATCAAGGAATCCCAGGAGCTGGGTGTCGAAGGCTATCCGGTGTTCACCCGCAAGGCCTCCACCGACGTCAGCTACCTGGTCTGCGTGCGCTTCCTGCTGTCCGAGAACACTCGCGGACGCATCTACCCGCAGTTCGCCACCCACAATGCCCACACCATCAGCACCATCCTGGATGTGGCCAACGCCGGCGAGACACGTCAGTTCGAATTCCAGCGTCTGCACGGCATGGGCGAAGCCCTGTATGAAGCCGCGCTCAAGCGTGCCCCCAAGGGGACCTGGTGCCGTATCTATGCGCCGGTCGGCGCGCACAAGGACCTGCTCCCGTACCTGGTACGTCGTCTGCTGGAGAACGGGGCCAACTCCTCGTTCGTTCACCAGCTGGTCGACCCGCGCGTGCCGGTCGAGAGCCTGTGCACCCACCCTGTGGTCACGCTCAATCAGTACAAGACCTACCACAACCCACGCATCGCGCTGCCGCCGAACATCTATGGCGCAGACCGCCTGAATTCACGGGGCATCAATCTGAACATCAATAGCCAGTACCAGCCGCTGATCGACGAGATGGCCACGCACATGGACACCACCTACGACGTGCGTCCGCAGCTGGCCTTCGATGTCGAGGTCAATGCCGAGCGTCGTCAGGCCGTCACCTGCCCGTTCGACCGTCGTGACACCCTGGGCCACGTGCAGTGGACCAGCGCCGAGGAAGCCTCCAAGGCCATCGACGCCGCCTGGGCTGCCTTCCCGCGCTGGGAGCAGACGCCGGTCGAGGAACGCGCCGCGATTCTCGAGCGCTTCGGTGACCTGATGGAAACCCACACCGCCGAGCTGATGACCCTGTGCTCCCGCGAGGGTGGCAAGCTGCTCACCGACGGCATCGCCGAGATCCGTGAAGCGGTCGACTTCTGCCGCTACTACGCCAACCGTGCGCGTGCCGACTTCGCCGAGCCGACCGAGCTGCAGGGCCCGACCGGCGAGCACAACCAGATCATGCTCGGCGGCAAGGGCGTCTTCGCCTGCATCAGCCCGTGGAACTTCCCGGTCGCGATCTTCTGCGGCCAGATGGTCGCCGCCGCCGTCACCGGCAACACCGTGGTCGCCAAGCCCGCCGAGCAGACCTCGCTGGTCGCTCACCGCGTGGTCGAGCTGCTGCGCGAAGCCGGCATGCCGCACGATGTCGTCCAGCTGCTGCCGGGCGATGGCCCGACCGTGGGTAGCGTGCTGTCCAGCGACCCGCGCATCACTGGCGTGTGCTTCACCGGCTCCACCCAGACCGCGCAGATCATCAACCGCTCGCTGGCCGCGCGTGAGAACGCTCCGCTGCCGACGCTGATCGCCGAGACCGGTGGCCTCAACGCCATGATCGTCGACTCCACCGCCCTGCCGGAGCAGGTCGTCAATGACGTGGTGCAGTCCGCCTTCCAGAGTGCCGGTCAGCGCTGTTCCGCCCTGCGTGTGCTCTACGTGCAGGAAGACGTCGCCGAGCGCGTCATCGGCCTGCTCAAGGGCGCGATGGACGAGCTGAAGATCGGCGACCCGCGTGATCTGGGCACCGACGTCGGCCCGGTCATCGACGAGGAAGCGCGTGCCGGTCTGCTCAAGCACATCGAGGAATATCGCAGCCAGGGCCGCGTGATCGCCGAAGCCGCCGTCGACAAGACCATCACCGAGCACGGCACCTTCGTCGCGCCGGTCGCCCTGCGCATCGATGGCATCGATAGCCTGGAAAGCGAGCAGTTCGGTCCGGTCCTGCACATCGCGACCTGGAAAGGCGGCGAAGTGGACAAGGTCATCGATACCATCAATGGCCTCGGCTACGGCCTGACCTTCGGTGTGCATTCGCGAAACGAAAGTTTTGCTAATGCCGTTGCACAGAAAATTCGTGTTGGTAATGTCTACGTCAACAGGAATATCATCGGTGCTGTGGTAGGTGTACAGCCGTTTGGTGGCCAGGGCTTCTCTGGTACTGGCCCGAAAGCCGGCGGCCCGCACTACCTGCACCGCTTCGCTACCGAGAAGACCCGTACCGTCAACACCACGGCTCTCGGCGGCAACGCGTCTCTTCTCGCCATGGGCGACGAATGACCGACGCTGCCAGCTCTCGCGGCAGCAGCAGAGGTCATGCCTGGCGGAAGACTGCATGCTGGACGTGCATGAGGTAGCCAGGTGACAGGGCATCAGGACGATGCCCAGTGGATGACGGCGAGCAAGCCGTCATCTGCCCCGGACACCGACAGGGACGCCCACGGACATGAATCGCCAGCGACTGGCCCCTCATGCTCGTGCCCTGCGGTGTCCGTTGCCGTTTCCCCTTTTGACTCGACGGCAATATGCGGGGACGGACGAACGTCAGAAGATTCGTTTATGCGCTAGTCTGAACGTACAAGATTGGCAGGAACTTGCGAGAGCCACCGCGACAAGGCCCTCGAAGGACGTTAGATGCATGACGCAGGACTCCCGGCGACGGTCTGACAGGAACCGTCACTGGCAGTGAATCATCACGACGCTCGCCGTCCGACAACAATAAATGCAAAGGATTTACTCCACGATGGTCGATAACAGCCCCACCATACTCATCACGTTCGCTATCTATCTGGCGGTGATGCTCGGCATTGGCCTGCTGGCCTACAAGCGCACCTCCAACATGTCGGATTACATCCTGGGTGGCCGCTCATTGGGCCCCTGGACATCCGCCATTTCCGCCGGCGCATCTGACATGTCCGGCTGGCTGCTGCTGGGCCTGCCCGGCGCTGCCTACCTCAGCGGCCTGTCCGCTGCCTGGATCGGCATCGGTCTGCTGGCCGGTACCTGGCTCAACTGGCTGATCGTCGCCAAGCGCCTGCGTATCTACAGCTTCGTCGCCAGCGACTCGCTGACCCTGCCGGATTACTTCGAGAAGCGCTTCCGCGACAACTCCAAGATGTTGCGCGTCATCTCGGCCGTCTTCATCCTGCTGTTCTTCCTCTTCTACACCAGCTCCGGTCTGGTGGCAGGTGGCAAGCTGTTCGAGACCGTCTTCGGCCTCGACTACACCATCGCCGTGACCGTCGGTACCATCGCCATCGTGTCCTACACCTTCTTCGGCGGCTTCCTCGCCGTGTCGTGGACTGACCTCATCCAGGGTCTGATGATGGCTGTTGCCCTGATCGTGGTGCCCATCGTGGCACTCACCGACATGGGTGGCGTGGCAGAAGCGACCTCGCGCATCACTGCCGAGAACCCGCTGCTGCTGGAATGGTTCCGTGACGCCTCCACCGGCGAAGCGCTGACCCTGGTCGGCATCGTCTCCTCACTGGCGTGGGGCCTGGGCTACTTTGGTCAGCCGCATATCCTGGCGCGTTTCGCGGCCATCCGCAGCGAGAAGGACATCGGCGCGGCCCGTACCATCGCCGTCGTCTGGTCTGCACTGGGTCTGTTCGCGGCCATCTGTATCGGCCTGCTGGGTCTCGTCTACGTGCCGAAGGACCTGGCCGACAGCGAGAAGATCTTCATGGTCATGGTGAACTTCATCTTCCACCCGGCGGTTGCCGGCGTGCTGCTGGCCGCCATCCTGGCTGCCGTGATGTCCACCGCTGACTCCCAGCTGCTGGTGTCGTCCTCTGCCCTCGCCGATGACTTCTACAAGGCGCTGTTCAAGAAGAATGCGACCCAGTCCGAGCTGGTGTGGGTCGGTCGCTTCGCGGTGGTCGGTATCGCCATCATCGCCTGGATCCTGGCGCTGGACCCGAACTCCAGCGTGCTGGGTCTGGTGTCCTACGCCTGGGCCGGCTTCGGTGCCGCCTTCGGTCCGGCTCTGATCATGTCGCTGTACTGGCGTCGCATGAACCGCTTCGGCGCGCTGGCCGGCATCATCGTCGGTGGCGTGACCGTGGTGGTCTGGAAGCAGCTTTCCGGTGGCATCTTCGATCTCTACGAGATCGTGCCGGGCGTCATCTTCGCCTACATCGCCATCTACGTGGTCAGCATCATGAGCGCAGCACCGGCTGATGAAATCACCACGGAATTCGACAAGGTCGAGAACCACGCCTGATCGAGGTGTGACAATACACTGTTGAAGCCTGTACCTATTGCCGTTCATATCGGCAATACGACAACGCCGCCCCTCGGGGCGGCGTTGTCGTTCATGGCAACTTGTCCTCACTGACTCTCGCTGTCATGGCCCCTCCCTCATATGAGCCCCGCATGGCCTGGGCACATGAGTGACTCGCATGGCCTAATCACATTGGCGAGGCTTGCGGAAATCGATTACCCAGACTCCCTCTTGCAACGACAGCGCTGGCAACGGCACGTGAGACTGCACTTGCGACAGAACTTGAGATTGAGCGGATGAAGGAGCTGAGGGCTGGCTGGTGGGCTGATCGGAGGCCTGACTGACAGCATCGCCCGGCGCACAGGGCGACCGCGCTTGCAGGCGTGCCTTGAGCGCCTCATCGCGCAGCAAGGTCACCGCGCTAGCGCCCGCCAGGCGCAGCCGCACCACGGCCCAGTAGTTGTCGGGCGTGAAGGCTGCGACCAGATTCTGGCCTACGGCCGCCACCTGCTGGCGAGCGACCCGCGCCAGTGGCGCCACTGGCGCCTCGCCCAGCACCAGTACCGGCAAGGCATCGCGCGGCTGGTAGCGCTCGGCGTCGCGGGGCGAGTCCAGCGGCAGGCCCTGCTCCCGCGCCTGAGCTACGAGGGTGCGCGCCAGCTGTGTCTCATGGACCTGTTGGGCGGCCAGCGCATTGCTCCAGGCGGCGAAGATCACCCCATGGCGCACCAGCAACAGACAGGCGACGATCAACAGACACGGCTTCAACGGGCACTGCATCACACGCCGCCAGACAGGTGTCTTGCGCTGCGTGTTGGCCGCTTCCGTCATGCTCGGCGTTGCGCTGGCGTCGGCACTCGCTCTCACGCTCTCTCTTGCTCTCACGCTCAGTGCCAGCATCAGGGCGCCACCCAGCAGCGGCCCCCAGGCGATCAGGGTGCGCGAATGAAATACCGGCTCGGCCAGCAACAGCATCGGCCCCCACAGGGCGGGAACCAGCAGCAGCGCCCACAGGACCCAGCTCATGCGCTGCAGCGATAGCTGGCGCGCCGAGCGAGACCTGCCCTCGGGGGCGCCAGCGGCCTCGGCGTGACGAAAAGGCGCGCCGCGAGGCAGGAGTCGCAACAGCGCTGCCCCGGCCAGCAGCGCCAGACTGAGCAACAGCGTGACCTGCCCCAGCCCCTCACGCAGCGCGCCCAGCGCCACGTTCAGGTTGTGCTCGATCCCTGCCAGCAAGGCCTGAGGGTCGGCGAAGGGCAGCATCTGGCCATGCTGCTGACTGTACTCCCCCGCCACCAGCAGCCGCGTGATGGGCAGATAGAGCAGCAAGGCGACGGCGGCCAGCGCCCCACGCTGCAACAGCATCCGCCAGCGCGACCACAGTGAGGTGCTGGTAGCGCCCGCGAACAGGGCCTCGAGCAGACTCAGCACCAGAAAGGCATTCAGGGCCGGTTGATAGCAGCAAAGCGCCAGCAGCAACAGCAGCAAGGCGCTCAGCGGCGGCTGCCAGGCCTGCCATGGGCCTCGCCCTTCGCTTATCCCTCCGGCTGGCTCTCCCTCCGCCCTGCTTTTCCCGCCAGCACGCAGCACCAGACTGGCCAGTATGGCGCTGGCCAGCGCCACGCTCATCGGCAGGCTGTCGAAGGCGTAACTGAAATTCTGCAGGGTGAAGGGCGTCAGCCAGATCAGCGCATTGCCCACTACACAGCCCGCCAGCGAGAGCCCCGGCAGCCATCGCCACCAGGCCAGCGCCATGCCCGCCGCCAGTCCCCAGGCCGCCAATTGCGGCAAGGGCGCGACATTGACCAGCACATCGCCGAAGCCCAGCAGACGCATGATGCCCTCGGCGGCCGGGCGCGCATTGAGCATCCAACCGAAATAGCCATCCAGCGCACGGCTCATGTCATCCAGATACAGCGCGCGCGTGGCAATCAGCGGCACAAGCCCGAGGCCGATCACCACCAGACTGGCAAGCAGAATGCGCGATGCCTGACGCCGTCTGGCATCAGCGGCATCACACGCTTGGGACAACAGCTGCGACCTTGTCATGCACTGGACTCCCGATCAGAACGATACCCAGGACGGATGACGTCGAGAGTACCTGACTCGGGGCGCGATGGAATGCCCCGACGAAAGCCCATGAAAAACGCCACCCGAGGGTGGCGTTGTCGACATGCCTACGTGATGCGGAAGTTACTCGGCCGGCGTGCTGGCCTGATGGAAGTGCACATCGCGCTGCGGATAGGGAATGCTGATGCCGCGCTCATCAAAGGTCAGCTTGATGCGTTCGGTCATGTCCCACTTCAGCGCCCAGTAATCGGAGGCCTGGCACCACATGCGAAAGTTGAAGTTGACCGAGCTGTCGGCCAGCTCTGACACGGCGATCAGGTGGGACGGCTCCTTCATGATGCGCTCGTCACCGGCGACCAGCTCCTCGAGCACCGCCTTGACCTGACGGATGTCGTCGTCATAGCTGACACCGACGACCAGGTCCAGACGACGCGTCGGCAGCGCCGAGTAGTTGGTGATGGTGTTGGACATGACGCTGGAGTTCGGCACGGTGACCTTGCGGTTGTCCGGCGTCACCAGGCGGGTCTGCAGCATGGTGATCTGATCGACGCTACCGGAGGTGCCGGCGGCTTCGACGTAATCGCCCTTCTTGAACGGACGCAGCGTGACCAGCAGGAAGCCGGAGGCCAGATTGGACAGCGAGCTCTGCAGCGCCAGACCGATCGCCAGACCCGCCGCACCCAGCGCGGCGATCATGGAGGTGGTATCGACGCCGAGCTGATCCAGAGCGGTCAGCAGCACCATGACCACCAGGATGGCGTAGGCGATCTGGCCGACGAAACCGGCCGCCGCCTCGTCCATGCTCTTGCGGTGCAGCAGCGAGGTCGCCCACTGGGTCAGACGCTTGGCGACCCACATGCCGAAGACCAGCACGGCCAGCGCCGACAGCAGGGTTCCGCCCCATTGCAGCCCTATCTCGAACAGCTGACTGGTATCCATGGGAATGGCATTCAAAAATTCCACGACAACTCCTTGAGCATCCCTTGCGTGGCAGTCAGCAGACCACCGGGTGCTTTATCATTATAGGGCACGAGGCGCGCGCCGAGGACGCACTGACACTCGGCCGAACGGATCATTGGGTATTCACGCGCGCACAATTTACCTGACTATCGACGTCACGTCAGTGCTCTTGCGCCCGGGGCCGCGTGCTCTGCTCTGCGCTCATCACGCCATTCATCACGGTATCCATCACGCCAGTCCTCAATTCAGGGCGCACTCCAATTCAGGGCGCACTTAAATTCAAGGCACCCTTCAATCCAGGGCATACGTCAGGGCTGCGCCCGAGCGGGCGTCAGTCCCAGCGGTGAGCGCAGCGTCAGCGCGTCCAGGCGCAGGCCCACGGGAAACTTGTTGGCATCCAGGCCCGCATCACGCGGCGCGATGGGCGGCGGCCCCTTGAGGGTCAGGCTGAAGCTGCCGTCGCTCGCGATCAGCGCGGCGGGCACCTCGACCTCGAAGCGCTCATAACGGCCGCCTACCGGCCAGCGCGTGACGGTCTGCTCCCCGATCATGACTTCCACCGGCAGCGCGGCGGCCGAATCCGGGAAACGTGACAGCTCAAGCGCCACGACCACGGCCTGCGAGCCTGCCGGCGAGACCTCGGGTGCGACCCGCAGGCGCAAGGTGACCTCCGCCAGCCGCGCACTGACCGGCACGTCTGGCTGGGGCGAGTAGAAACCGGCCCACAGCACGCCACAATTGCCCAGCGACTCGCCCTTGCGGACGGGGTAGCGCTCACCGGGCGTCAGTACCGGCACCTCGCCCATCGGCCGGTAGCAGGTGGTGGCATGCTCGATGAAGTAGCGCCGATAGTGATCATCGACCCTGGGCGTGCGCGCCAGCCACAGCAGGGTGAGTTCGAAGGCCAGCACCACCACGGTGGCCAGCAGCCACCAGATCCGCTGGCTGCGCCGTGGCCGTGGCGCGCCATACAGGGCATCAGACGAGCCAGAAGACGGTGTCATACCAGTTCTCCACCAGCCAGAGATTAGCGAGCGCGCCCAGCATGACCAGGCCCCAGGCCAGCGTGCGTGGCAGACGAGTGAGCAGGTCATGCAGGGCCAGCACGAACACCGGCATGCCGATCATGTAGCGCGGAATGGCGTCCAGCCCGGTCGCCAGCGGTACGAACAGCGTGAAGCCCGCCAGCCCCATCTCAAGCCAGCGCCGCTGCACGCCCAGCCAGCCGATCAGGCCGACACCGATCAGTGCCATACTCGCCTGCCACGCCGGGCGCAGCGTCTCCGGCGCGCTCTGCCAGTAGCTCAGCCCTTCAATGAGGTTGGTGAGGGGATTGCCCATCTCACGGCCCCAAGAAATCTGCACATGGCTGAAGGCCAGCGCATCGCCCGTCCGGTGGTAGAGCAGCGCCATGAACAGAAACAGCCCCAAGGGCCCCACCACGCCGATCAGCAGCCAATCGGGCCGCCGCCACAGCTCGGCGAAGGCGCGTAGGCGCAGGCGCGCCACAAGCTCGATTCCCATCGCGATGACCCAGAACACCCCGGTGGCGCGGGTCATCGACAACAGCAGTGTCCAGAGCATCACGCGGCCGGTGCGCTGACAGCGCCAGTCGATCAAAGACGCCAGACACAGCAGCCAGAACAGTGACTCGGAATAGAGCGCGCTGAAATAGAAGCTGTACGGCATGCTGGCTGCCAGCCACACGAACAGCAGCAACGGCGCGCCGGGCCGCGTGATGGCCAGATAGCGACAGCCCAGCCCCAGCGCCACGGCCAGCAAGGCATTGCTCAGGAGCACGCCCATCAGTTCGGGGTCCAGTTGACCGCCCAGCGTCACCAGCCACAGCAGCGCCGGATAGAGCGGGAAGAACGCCCAGTTGGCAGCGTCGCCGTCGCTCATGCCGCGCGCCTCGACATCGTAGCCGCGCGTCATGATGCCCTTGAACCAGCTGCCGTCGAACTGCGCCATGGCGTGCAGATAGCTGTGATCGCCCCACAGCGCGATGGCGAGCCAGACTGCGCGTGTCACCAGCAGCGCCAGCAGGATATGCCCCCAGGGAATGCGCACGGCCTGCGCCCGCGCGAGTGCCTCGGCAGGGGGCGGCGTCTCGGCTGCCAATGTCTTGAAGCGCTCCCCCAGCGTCGAGCGCGGTCCTGCGGTGACGCTGTCATTCATGCATGGTCTTCCTTGAAGGCCCACAGCCGTGAGGCCAGATAGGTCACGATCGGCACCGAGAGCGTGGCGATCGCGATGGCGACGAAGCCCGACAGATCAAGCCCCTGCATCAGCAGTGCCAACAGGCCATTGTTGAGCGCGAAGCCGCCCGCCGCGACCAGTCCGAAGCGCCAGGCACTGCCCTGGCGCTTGAAGGTCAGCCGCCGGTGGCCGACCAGCGAGACCTGAAAGGCGACGCAGAAGGCAATGATGTTGGCGACGAACTCATTGAGCTGCGGCCACAGGAACAGCAGCAAGGCGGCGACGCCCAGGTGCACGCCCGTCGCGGCCAGCCCGACCAGCCCGAAGCGGGTCGCGGTGCCCGCCTCCTCCCTGGCGCGCGCAGTGACTGGCCTGTCGGACTCGCTGACGCCCTCACGATCAGCGCTCAAGTGATTCACCTCGCGCCGCATCGCGTGACGCGCCGCGCACGACTCGCGCAGTGCTCAGGCCGCTGTCGAGGCCCCTGTCCGGTGACACGCTGCCCGGCGGGCTGTCGTGCAGGCTGTCATGGTCGATAAGGTAAAGCGGACGCTGCTTGGTTTCCATGAACAGACGACCGAGGTATTCGCCCAGCACGCCGATCGAGATCAACTGCATGCCGCCGAAGAACAGGATCGCGACCATCAGAGAGGCATAGCCCGGCGCATCGGCGCCGAACAACACCGTCTTGCTGATGATCACCAGGATATAGAGGAAGGACAGAGCGGCGACGACACTGCCGATATAGGTCCAGACCCGCAGCGGCCAGGTCGAGAAGCTCACCACGCCATCGAGGGCGAAGTTCCACAGCTTCCAGTAGTTGAACTTGGTGGTGCCGGCCGTGCGCGACGGGCGCTGGTAGGTGACGCCCACCGAGCGATAGCCGGGCCATGAGAACAGGCCCTTCATGAAGCGATTGCGCTCGGGCAGGCGCCGCAGCGCCTCGACGACACGGCGGTCCAGCAGGCGGAAGTCGCCCGCATCGCGTGGTATCTCGGTGAAGGTCAGGCGGTTGAAGACGCGGTAGAACCAGCCTGCCGTCTTGCGTTTGGTGGCGGTGTCCTCATGACGCGCGGCGCGTACGCCATAGACCATGTCGTAGCCGGCCTGCCATTGGCTGATGAACTCGAGGATCACCTCCGGCGGGTCCTGCAGATCGACATCCATCGGCACGACGGCATCGCCACGCGCCTGCTCGATGCCGGCGGACATGGCCGCTTCCTTGCCGAAGTTGCGTGTCAGGCTCAGGTAGCGCACGCGGGCATCGCCGGCCGCCGCGGCCTCCAGACACGCCAGGGTGCCATCGGTTGAGCCATCATCGACGAACAGCACTTCAAGATGCGGCACCTGTGAGCCCAGGGTCTTCTCGATGGCCTCCAGAAAGAGACCGATGGTCTCCTCCTCGTTCATCACCGGCACCACCAATGACAAGACCCAGTCACCGGAAAGGCGGCGCGACATGTCGCGGGGAATATGCCCCGACGAGGACGAGGACTGCCGGCCAGACGTCTGGCCGCAGGATGCATCAGCTGAGGACCGCATGGTATTTCCTCCATCGAGAGCCCCGTCATTCATGCACGCCAGGGCATCATCATCTGACAAGGTGAGAGTGAAGAGGACACAGGTGCTGCACCAGCGGCTTACCAGACACTCTCCCGCTCTCGATCGGCGCCTCTCCTCCCTCCGCTCCATTACCTCTTGGGGCCGAGGGCGACGAATACAACGCAGCGTCAATGCGGATGGCGGCCAGCGCGAAAGGGCCTGCCAGCTGCAAGAATCCGTGAAAAGCCCCGCACAGCGCCAGACATCGGCAAGGGCCTGCAAGAGCCAGCAAGGGTTTACGATGGCCTGCGGGGCCGGCGAAGGCTTGCGAGAGCGGTCTGCGCGGGGCAATGAGCGCGACGCCACCTCGCTGCGTTATAGAGCCTGCGGCCTCAACAAGTAAAGCCTGAATCACTCAAGGGCTCGCAAGCCATGCCCTTGAGCCATGCCTTTAGCCCTAAACAAACACGGCCGCTCCAGGGAGCGGCCGTGTTTGTTGATGTAATGAATAGAGCCTGCGCAATCGGGTTACTGGCTGGACGCGAGGGTCACCAGCGTGATGAGCAGAAGACACCAGCTCAGCGGCGCCCCCAGCAGCCAGGCGCGGGTCGCATGGCGCGGCACCAGACCGACGCCATGCGTGAAGCCGGCGCCCAGCCCCCACAGCGCGACCAGCAACATCAGATAGCGCGGTCCTGTCTGCATCGAGGCTATCGCATCCGGCCCCAGCAGCATCCAGATGGCCACCATGGCAGACAGCAGCAGCGAGGCCAGGTGGGCAGGTCGAGTTCGGCACCAGGCCGGTGGTCGTGAGGCGTACCAGGGTCGTGACATCGAGCTCTCCTTGATCGGAACAGTCAGCGGCGCAGAAGTAACGTTGGGGGCCGCCTCACTCAATCATCGTCAAAGGTGTGGGTCTGCTCAAGCCACAATGCATTGATGATGCCCGCGAAGCAGGCCAGCAACACACCGAGAATCCAGGCGAAATACCACATGGTGTCGTCTCCTGACGAGGGCAGTGCCCTCGTCTTTTGATAGCAAATGGGAGCAATTGGCTCAGCTAGCTCAACTCAACTCAACTCAATACAGACTGTGACCGTCCTGCTCGATATGCGCGACGGTGACGCGACGCCACATCTTCACGTAGCACCAGGTGGTGTAGAGGATGATGGTCGGCACCATCACCAGACCCGCCACGGTGACGATGGAGAGCGTCAGCTCGCTGGAAACGGAATCCCACAGCGTCAGGCTGGCCTCGCTCATGCGCGAGGACGGCACGATGAACGGGAACATGCTGATGCCCGCGGTGGCGACCACACCCCCTACCCCGACGGAGCTTGCCGTGAAGGCCGCGCCGCCCTTGCGCCGGGCCGACAGCACCATCGCGGCCAGCACACCGACCACCGCGCTGAGCGGTGCCAGCAGTGTCAACGGCTCACGCGCATAGACATCCAGCCAGCTGCCCGGCCCGACCTGCTTGTCGAGCAGCTTCAGGGCCGAGGCGGTATCGCCCATCTGATCGATGCTGTAGCCCATGCCGGACAGCCACACCCACAGGCCGCCCAGCGCGAACAGCCCCAGCGTCAAAAGGCCCAGCGGCTGCACCAGACGCGCGCTGCGTGCGGCGACGGCCTCATCGGCACGTGCCACCAGCCAGGTACCGCCATGCAGCATCACCATCACCACGGACAGCGCGGCGCACAGCAAGGCGAAGGGGTTGAACAGGCCCAGGTAGCTGCCGGCATAGCTGGCACGCATGAACTGATCGACTTCCAGCGGCACGCCCTGCAGCAGATTGCCGAAGATCAGCCCGAAGAAGGCGGTGGGAATCAGGCTGCCGGCGACGATGCCGCGGTCCCACCAGCCACGCCACTGGGTGTTCTCGAGCTTGGAGCGGTAGTCAAAGCCCAGCGGACGGAAGAACAGCGAGAACAGGATGGTCAGCATCGCGAAATAGAAGCTGGAGAACACGGCGCCGTAGACCACAGGCCACACCGCGAACACCGCGCCGATGGCGGTGACCAGCCATACCTGATTGCCATCCCAGTGCGGCGCCAGGGTATTGATCACCACGCGGCGCTCGCTGTCATTGCGGCTGACCAGCGGCATCAGCATCGCCGCGCCCATGTCCATGCCATCGGTGATGACGAAGCCGATCAGCAGCAGCCCTACCGCCACCCACCAGAACAGCTTGAGGATCTCGTAATCCCACATGATCCGTTACTCCTTGAATGACAGCGAAGGATTGAGTGACATGCCGTCATCTTCGGACATGGCGCCATGGTGGATGCCGCCGCGCTCGAAGTGATAGCGACCGGTGTGCAGGGAAGACGGCCCCTTGCGCGCGAAGTGGAACATCAGCCACATCTCGATGACGAAGAACAGGCTGTAGAAGGCCAGGAAGCCACCGATGGACCACCACAGATCGGACTCATCCAGACTCGAGGCCGCCATGAAGGTCGGCAGAATCTCCCCCACCGCCCACGGCTGACGCCCGAATTCGGCCACGAACCAGCCGGTTTCCACGGCGATGAACGGCAGCGGGATCGACAGCAGACAGATCCACAGGAAGGGCCGCACGTCGAAGCGCTGCTTGGCGGTCATCCACACCGCCGCGATGAAGATCACCAGCATCGCCATGCCGCAGGCGACCATGATGCGGAACGAGAAGAACATCGGCGCGACCGGCGGAATCGAGTCTGCGGCGGCCTTGTCGATCATCTCCGGCGTGGCATCTGACGGCGTCTCGACGTAGCGCTTAAGCAGCATGCCGTAACCGAGATCATCCTTGACCGCATCGAAGGCCTTGCGGGTCGCGATGTCGTCCTGGCCATCGCGCAGCTGCTGGAGCAGGTCATAGGCCTGCATGCCATTGAGGATGCGTCCGCGGTGCTCCTCGGTCAGCTCCTTGATGCCGGGGATCTCGGTATCCAGCGAGCGCGTACCGATCAGGCCCATCACATAGGGAATATGGATGCCGTAATCGGTGTGCTGGGTCTCCTCGTTGGGCAGACCGATCAGCGTGAAGGACGCCGGCGCCGGCTCGGTTTCCCACATCGCCTCGATGGCGGCCATCTTGGCCTTCTGGACATCCCCGACCTCGTAGCCGGACTCATCGCCCAGCACGATCACCGAAGCCACCGAGAACAGGCCGAAGGCGGCGGCGATGGCGAAGCTGCGCTTGGCAAAGCCCAGGTCACGACCCTTGAGCAGGTAGAAGGCGCTGATGCCGAGCACGAACATGGCGCCTGTCACATAGCCTGCCGACACGGTATGCACGAACTTGGCCTGGGCGACCGGGTTGAAGATGACATCCGCGAAGCTGGTCAGCTCCATGCGCATGGTCTCGAAATTGAAGGCCGCACCGACCGGATTCTGCATCCAGCCGTTGGCGATCAGGATCCACAGCGCCGAGAAGTTGGAGCCGAAGGCCACAAGCCAGGTCACCATCAGGTGCTGACGCTTGGTCAGGCGGTCCCAGCCGAAGAAGAACAGGCCAACGAAGGTGGACTCGAGGAAGAAGGCCACCAGGCCCTCGATGGCCAGCGGCGCACCGAAGATGTCGCCGACGTAATGCGAGTAGTAGGCCCAGTTGGTGCCGAACTGGAATTCCATCGTCAGGCCAGTGGCCACGCCGAGCGCGAAGTTGATGCCGAACAGCTTGCCCCAGAATTTGGTCATGTCCTGGTAGACCTGCTTGCCGGTCATGACATACAGGGATTCCATGATGGCCAGCAGGAAGGCCATGCCGATGGTCAATGGTACGAACAGGAAGTGGTAGAGCGCGGTCATGCCGAACTGGAACCGCGACAGCTCCACGACGGTATCGGAGATCATGTCTTAACCCCTTTGCGATAAGGCGGACGGTCAGGCTGCCGTCCCTGCATGCGCTTGCCACCGACGTCGGACGGACACATCAGGCCGACTCTCGCCGGCAAGCACACAGGCAATGGCACCGTGGCACCAAGACCTTGGTCGACATTGTCTACCCTCCCGCGCCAGTCTCCAGATGTCAGGTTGTCGCACTCACCGGGCGCATGTCGCACCCGCTACCTCCGCCAAGTACCTGCTGTCACTGGACAACTCCGCTGCAAGCCGCATGGATGCTGGAGCGACGGGCCTCGCTGGCCTGGCGCCATCTCAACGCTGACTCTGCGCACCCCTGCGCGCGCTGCGACCATCGACCACACTGCGACGTTGCACCACGCCGCGACCGACTGGCGCACCCAAGCGGCGCCAGCCGCCGCGCAGCAAGCCATCACGGCCCCGCGCCATTGACGCGCTGGGAAGGAGAGTTTTGTCCCGCAGGCCTGTCACTTCCCCAGCAGGCTAACTATCATGGCCAGTCATCGCAGCGCTCACCGACAAGGATTGCCAGTGCACGCTTACCGCCTATCACCCGAGACCGTGATTCCTACCTGACATGACGCATCGCTCCCCCATTCATCCCTCTGCTGGTCACACCGCCACCACCAGCCCCAGCGCCACGGCGCCGCGCGGCCACGGCGATTACTGCGAAGCCGGCCTCGCCCGTCTGCTGGAGCAGCACGACCTCAATAGCTTCGATGCCCTGTGGCAAGTGGCAGCCCACGACGTCGACGCGCCGAATCGTGAACGCGGCGGCGTCTCGACGGTTTCGCTGCTGACGCTCGAGGATGAGGACGGCAACAGCCATCGCCTCTATCTCAAGCGCCAGACCAACCACCTGGGCCGCAGCCTGGCGCGCCCGCTGGGCGAGCCGACCTTCTCTCGTGAATGGCGTGCCATCCGCCACTATCACGCGCTGGGAATACCGGCAGTGGACGCCGGCTGGTACGGCGAGCGGCGTGCTGGCCGGGAATGGCGCGCCATCCTGATCACCTTCGATCTCGCCGAGCGCGATGATCTGGATCACTGGCATGAACGCTGGTCAGAGCTCGATGCGGGCATGCGCTCTCAGGTCATCACCGCCAGCGCCCGCCTCGTGCGCGAGATTCACCAGGCTGGCCTGATGCATGGCTGTCTGTTCCCCAAGCACCTTTTCCTGAGTCGCCCGCCGAGTGAGTCGCCGGACAGCACCTGGCAGATGGACGCCGTCATCATCGACCTCGAGAAGACGCGCCGCTTCGTGCTGCGCCGCCACGAGTGCCTGCGCGATCTCTACGTGCTGTGGCGCCGCCTGAAGGGCTGGCAGCACGATGAATGGCGACAATTTCTTGCCGTCTACCGCGATGCGGATGCGCAGAGCGCCGAGGTCAGTCAGTGGCTGAAAGAGCTGGAAGCACGCGCCGCACGCAAGCGGCGCTGAGCCTGCAGAAGCCGGTGACGGTCTTTGGCGTAGTGAGCAATAACCTCGCGCACGGCATGCGACCAAGGTCTTGGTCACCTTGCGCGAGGATGAATGAGGATGTCGCTCGAATGCGTCAGCACAAGTCTCACTCGTGAGACATTAAACTTCCCTGAAATAATCGGTAACATCCGCTAACAGGACACCTAATAAGTTTTCAAACAACGTTCTAAAAAAATGCTTGCCAAACAGAACGCTGTTTTTTATAGTTTGCAGCGTCCCCTGATCGACGCAGCCACGCAGAGCACACGGCCCAAGCCGTAGGGTAGCGAGGCACTGCTGACAGGCAGCTCACGAAGCCAAGCTTCAAGGAGAATTACACATGAAAGCTATCAAGATCCTGACCGCTACTGTTATCGCCGGCACCATGGCTATGGGCGCACAATCCGCCATGGCATATGGCAAGGGTGATACCTTCCTGCGCGGTGGCGTTGCCAAGGTCGACGGCAAGAGCAACAACGGCAACGGTCTGATCGCCAAGGACGAGTCTGGCTTCGCCGGTTCCGTGGGCTACATGTTCCACGACAACCTGGCCATCGCCCTGCAGTCCACTGAAGAATTCAGCACTGACTGGGAAAACAGCGCCGGTGGTTTCGATCAGATGCCGATCAACCTGATGCTGCAGTACTACCCGCTGGGCGGTACTGAAGCCCGCGTCCAGCCGTACGCTGGTGTCGGCCTGAACTACACCCACTTCTCCGGTGAGTCTGCCGGTGGCCAGAGCATGGACATCGACGACAGCTACGGCGCCGCTGCCGAGCTGGGTGTTGACCTCAAGATCACCGAAGCCTGGGCCGTCAACGGCTTCGCTCGTTACGCCGACGTCAAGGCCGATACCAAGATCGCCGGTCAGGACGTGAACGACACCGAGCTGGACCCGGTCACTGTCGGTGCCGGTGTCACCTACCGCTTCTAAGTCCTCGCACGAGGCGTGAACATGCCTCCAGCGAGTACCTGGCAAGCCGTGTGATGCCGCATCATTCACTAAAGCGTCAGCGATGGAGCTCGGCAACGCCGAGCCGCCCAGGCGCCAGATGGGCATCACACACAAACGCCGCAGACCTTCGGGTCTGCGGCGTTTTCGTTGTGGGCAGCCAACGGCCACATGGCCAATCTTCGCCGGCGCGGCGCAGAAATTGACCTGGATCAACCACGCCCCTGACCAAGCAAGAACGCCCGTAAACTTTTGCCCCAGGTCAAATTTCTCGAAATTCGGCTACCTAGAATGAGGGCATTGTTTCCCGCCATCCTTCAGGAGCCATCATGTCCGACGTCGTCACTCGCCAAGCCTCCCTCCCCGCGCACCTGACTTCGCGTAGCCCGCGCTCTGCAGCACGCCCGTGGCAGCTTCTGGCACTGGCAGGCCTCACCGGCCTCGCGACTCTCGGTGCCGCACCGGCCATGGCCGCCGACTCGCTGAATGCCAGCTCTCACAGCTCTCTCAACTCTCTCAGCTCTCTCAACTACGGCGCCGGGCAGTTCTGGACGCGTGCGGGTGTCGCCAAGGTCTCGCCGAAGAGTGACAACGGTCGCATCGATGCCATCGGTGCCGACGTGGATGTCGATGATGACAGCGCCTTTGCCTTCACTCTCGGCTATCGCTTCACCGACACCTTCGGTATCGAGCTGCTGGCGGCGCAGGATTTCGACCACGACATCTCGCTCAATGGCCAGAAAGCCGGTTCCGTCGACCACCTGCCGCCGACCCTGACACTGCAGTACTACCCGCTTGGCGGACGTGAATCGCGCATCCAGCCGTACATCGGTGCGGGCGTCAACTACACCCACTTCTCCGATGAAACCCTCGACGATGGCACCAAGCTCGAGATGGATGACAGCTGGGGCGCGGCCGCACAGATCGGCGTCGATCTGGTGATCAACGAGCACTGGGCGGCCAACGTCGCCGCCTGGTATCTGGATATCGATTCCGATGTCACCGTGGCAGGCAGCGTCAACGACAAGGTCGAGATCGACCCCATCGTGACCATGGCCGGGATCAGCTACCGCTTCTGATCAGCCACTTCCTGGCTAGCGCTTCTGACTGGCCAGAAACGACAACGCCCCGCCAGCCCATCTCGGGCCGGCGGGGCGTTGCGCTTTGTACCTGGTGCGGTGTGCGCTGTGCGTTGTGAGTTGTGCGCTCGGCACGTATCAGCGCGGGGCGGCCTGCCCACTGTTCGTTGCCGAAGCATTGGAAGTTGTTGCAGTCGATGAGGTTGAGTACGCTGGCGGCGTGGCGTCCTCCGCCGGCGCCTTGCTCACCTTGCCCGGACGCGGGCGGTCCAGCACCAGTCCCAGCACCACCAGTGCGGCACCCGCCACCATCAGCGCGGTCCACTGTTCATCGAACAGCCACCATGCCATCAGCGCGGCACACGGCGGCACCAGGAAGAAGGTGCGCGCGACCTGATGGGCCTCACCCCGCTCCAGCATCAGCATCAGCAGCCAGATGGCACCGACCGAGATGGCGATCACCAGCCAGGCCATGGTCAGCAGCAGACGCGGCGTGGGGTCAAAGACAAAGCTGCCGACACTGGTCGCGGCGACGACGAACACCGCGCCCGCACCGAGATACTGGAACATCAGCCCCTCGACCAGCCCCATGCGCCCGGAGACCCGCTTCTGCCAAAGCGTCGAGCTGGACACGCCGATCAGCGCCACCAGGCACCAGACAAGCCCGATCAGCGGCCACTCCAGGGTACCAGCGCCGTCCTTGGCAAGCCCTGCCCCCAGCACCAGACTGACGCCGATGGCGCCACAGCCAAGCCCCACCCACTGCCTGGCGCCCAGCCGCACGCCGAACAATGGCAGTGACAAGGCCGCCGTCACCAGTGGATGCAGGCTGACCAGCAGCGCCGTCAGGCCCGCCGGCAGCCCCGTCTTGACCGCCGCGAACACGCCGCCCAGGTAGGCGCCATGCAACAGCATGCCGATGCCCACCTGCGCCAGACGGTCGTTGCGTCGGCCCCACTGACGCGGCTTGCGGCGCAGCCACAGAATCACTCCCAGCACCGGCAGCACCAGCAGGCTGCGCACCAGCAGCAAGGTGAAGGGTTCAGCGTCCAGGGTACCGAAGCGGGCGGCGATGAAGCCGCTGGCGAACAGAAACACGAAGCAAAGTGGCATCCACATCACGCAGACTCCAGCGAGAGAAATGGCAAGCGGTCGGCCCATAGGCAGGTGCAGGACGTACACCGACGGGACCACGACATGAGCCTTCAGCTTGCCGCGAACCCTCAAGGGGGCACAAGATACAGATAACCACCAATTCAAGGGGTACAGACAGGCATGTCATCCGCCGAGCACGCTTCGTCCGCCAGCCGCCCTTCGCTTGCCGGCGATGCCATCAACTCAACCACCAGCTCAACCGCCAGTTCAGGCGCCAGCTCAGGTGCCACTGCCGCGACGCTGCCGCGCTATCAGCAGCTGGTCGAGCGGCTCAAGGCCCAGATGGCGACGGGCAAACTGAGCGCAGGACAGCGCCTGCCTTCGCTCAGGCGGCAGGCGGCTCAGTCGGGGCTCGGCCTCAACAGCGTGATTCGTGCCTATGGCGAGCTGGAGGCGGCGGGCCTGATCATCGCCGAACCGCGTGCCGGCTATCGGGTCGTGCCAGCGACGCAGGCTGCTCACGCCCCGGATGACCTGAATGGCGCCCTGAATGGCGGCTCACAGACCAGCCCGACTTCATCCCGTCATCCCGGCGTAGGGCAGCACGGACAGCACGGACAGCGGGAGTCACATCACAGGCCGCGCGCCATCACCACACTCACCATCAGTGACCCGGCCTGGCAGGCGATGGCGAATGCCAGTGATCCGCGCCTGGCGCCGTTGGGTGCCGCTCACCCGGAGCTGGACGCCCCCGCCGTGCGTCGCCTGTATCGTCTGGCGCGCACTCAGCTCGGGGCGCATGCCCAGCATCCCAGCGCCTATGCCCTGCCACCGGGCTCGAGTGCGCTGCGCACCGCCATCGCCCAGCACCTCAGCCACCACGGCCATCCCTGTGACAGCGATGCCCTGTTGATCAGCCAGGGGGCGCAGCATGGCATGTCACTGCTGCTCGGCCAGCTGCGTGCTGCCAAGGGCCGCTGTCGGATCGGCGTCGAAGCGCCGGGCTATTTCGGTATCGTGGCCGCCATCGAAGCCCAGGGCCATCAGGCGATCGCCATTCCTGCCCGCGCGCACCAGGGACTGGATGTCGCGGCGCTCGAGCGTCTGCTCGAACGTCATGATGACAAGACGCCCGCCCTGACGCTGGATGCCCTGATCGTGACCGCGGATGGCCACAATCCCCTGGGCGGGCAGCTGAGCACGCCAGATCGCCACCGCCTGCTGGCACTGGCGGCCCGCCACGCCATCCTGCTGGTCGAGAACACCACCTTTGCCGAGCTGAGCTTCGATACCCGCCATCCGTGGCTGGCCGACCTCGCCCACCGCCATGCCGACAGGCCGATGCCTGCGCTGATCAGTCTCGGATCATTTTCCAAGACGCTGGGCCCCCGCACCCGCTGCGGCTGGCTGTGGCTGTCACGGCCCGAGCAGGAGTCACCACTGGGGCTGCAGGCGATGATTCGGGCACGCTGGGCCAATGGCATGGGCGACATGCCGTGGATGCATGCTGCCCTGAGCGAACTGATCACCAGCGGGGATTACGGCCGCCACGTGCAGCGCATGCGACGCTGCTATGCGAGGCGCCTGGAGCGTCTGCGCGCGCACCTGAGCGCGGCGCTGGGTGACAGCGTCTGGCTGCCGCCGCCGAGCGGCGGCTATCTGCAATGGTGTGGCCTGCCAAGCCTTGAGGCGAACCAGCTGAAGCAGTTGCATCAGGACCTGCTGAACGCAGGCATCGCTACCCTGCCCGGCAGCCTGTTCAATGCCGAACAGTCCGGCCTGCGTCTCAATGCGGCCCAGCTCGGCGAAGAAGCGACGCAGAACGCTGCGCGGCCCTCTGACGAGATCCCCCGCCAGCAGGACATACTGGCGCGCCTCACTGCTCACCTGCAAAAAGCCCTCGCACAGGGCGAGGGCTGATTGAGATGCGATGCCTGGATTTCCTTATGGCACAGTCGGCTGTCAGGCCATGCGCAGGGCCTGCTCGCGGCGGCGCGCCCACACCTGATTGATCACCAGTGCCGCCACGATGACCGCCCCACCCAGCGCCAGACGCGCCAGGTCGGCGTCGCGGTTCCAGATCAGCAGGTTGACCAGCAGACCCGCCGGCACCAGCGCATTGTTCATAATCGCCAGCGTGCCGGCATCGACCCGCGTCGCGCCCTTGTTCCACAGGAAGTAGCCCAGCCCCGAGGCCACGATGCCCAGCCAGCCCAGCACCACGAAGTGCACCGGCTGCGACGGCAGCTTGTCGGTACTGCCGAACAGCAGGAACATCACGATCACCAGCGCCAGCGCGCCGAGATAGAACCAGCCGAACACATGGCGATGGGCGACATCCGCCGGCAGCTGCGGAGCGACCTGACGGTAGGCCACCTGCCCGATGGCAAAGCATAGATTGGCGCCCTGCACGACCGCAAAGCCGAGCCAGAAGCCGTCACTGACCCCGTCGTAGCGAATGATCGCCGCCCCCAGCACCGCAATCGCGGCGGTCAGCAGGTAGAATGGCGACAGGCGCTTGTTCATCAGGTCATCGAGCAAGGTGATGTAGATAGGCGTGAAGATGGTGAACAGCAGCACTTCCGGCACGGGCAGCAGCAGGAAGGAGCGATAGAAGAAGATGTACATCAGGCCGAGCTGGATCGCGCCGATGGCCATCAACTGGAAGCGCAGACGACCGCTGATCGCCCGCGGGCGCATGAACGGCGCAAAGATCAGGCACGCCAGCACGATACGCGTCAGTACGGCCAGATAGCTATCGACCTGACCGGACAGATAGACGCCGATCAGGGAAAACGAGAAGGCCCAGAGGGCCGTGACACCAATCAGGTAGGACATGACGAGTAAACTCGGTAGCCGGAAGAAGTTGACACCAATTGTAACCCTCTATGCGCTGCTCGCGCAGATCCGCCGGCTGGATTTTTCGTCACGCTCCGGCCCGGCCTCGCGCAATGCCTGGTCTGGCCAGGGAAGCGGCGAGGTGACGGTCTCTCGAGAAGCCACTGTTCCCCCTCACGACGGGGCACGACAGGCGGCTCAGCAAGTGGCGGAGAGCGTGGTATTTATCGAGCAGGGCCAGTTCCAGCTCGAGGGCCAGTCATCCAGCGTCAACTTCCACAACCGCTATCGCTGGCAGCTGACCGCGGATGGCGAGGCACTGTCGCTCAGTCATGAGCGTCGTGGCCGCGATGCCGCCGTCTTCCTGTTCGACCTGGTGGCCGACAGCGCTCGAGGCGAAGATCACTTCGTCAGTCGTGAAGCGCATCTGTGCATCGATGATCTCTACGCCGCCACGCTGGTCATCGTGCGCGATGAGACGGGCAATGCCCTGGGCTTTGATCTCGACTGGCGCATCACCGGCCCGCGCAAGGATGAACACCTCGCCTACCGCTATCGCTGCTGAGCGCGACCAGCATCTGACATGAGCGCTGATGGCGCATGACGGAACCGCTGGCAGCACATGAAAACGCCGCTGACGAATCACTCCGTCAGCGGCGTTTTTGCTCTGGCAGTCGATACTGACAGTCGATCCTGGCAGCCGATCAGGCCAGCAGACGCACCTTGAACCACTCACCGATCGCCTCGATTTCCTCGAGACACACGGCGTGCGCCATCGGCCAGGTCTGCCATTCCAGCGGATGTCCCAGCGCACGCGCACTCTCGGCGCCCGCCTCACCCAGTGCCAGCGGCACGATATCGTCGTGGGTACCGTGATGGACACTGATGGCCAGGCCTTGATTGGCGGCGCTCGGCGCAATGGTCGCGCTGGTCGCGAAATAGGTCGAGAGCGCCAGCAAGCCGCCCAGCGGACGCTCGCAGCTCAACGCCGCCTCATAGACCACCGCGCCGCCCTGGGAGAAGCCGGCCAGAATGATGCGCTCACTGGCGATTCCCTGGGCGATCTGCTCCTCGATCAAGGCATGCACGTAGGCTGCGGATTCACGCAGCTGCACCTCATCGACGCGCCGCCCGAGATTCATCTCGAGAATGTCGTACCAGGCCGGCATGCGCATGCCGCCATTGACGGTCACGGCCAGCTCCTGTGCATGCGGGAAGACGAAACGCACGCCGTGATTCTCAGGCAGACCCAACGCAGGCACCACGGGCACGAAATCACTGCCGTCAGCACCCAGGCCGTGCAGCCAGATCACGCAGGCATCCGCCTGGGCGCTCGGCTCGATGATCTGAGGGGCACGGTGGCCATGCTGCTGTGATGCGTCACTCATATTCAGCTCCGGTCGGTAAGAAGGGGAATGCCGCCCAGCCTACCATTGACGCCGTCATCTGCCATGCGCTGAGGCTGGCAATCTCACCATGAACAGGCAAATTGCCCTGTCACTCGACGCCCGCCAGCCTCACCAATGCCATAAACGCCATGATGACAGGATATCTTCAGCACCCGTCGATCAAGGATTCTGTCAATCAAGGGCTCTGGTGCTATTGCAGAATGTCGGCCAGTTCGTTCACATCCTTCACGACATGATCGGGCTTCTTTGATAGCGGGAACAGGGCCTTGCCCGGGCGGGCGATGAACGTGGTCTGCAAGCCCGCCTCCTTGGCGCCCGCGACATCCCAGCCATGTGCCGCGACCATCATGGCTTCCTCGGGTTCGACATCAAGCTTGTCCAGCACCCATTCATAGGAACGCAGGTCCGGCTTGTAGATCTGGATATCCTCAATGCTGTAGCGCGCATCGAAATACGGCAGCAATCCCGCGTTTTCGAACTGCGCCTGAACGCCCTTGTTGGACGAGTTGGTCAGACTGACGATCTTGTAGCCTTCAGCCTTTAGCCTGGCCAGACCTTCCTTGACATCAGGGTGAGGCGGGAGTGTCAGCAACGGGGTGATGATGGCCTTCTTCGCCTGCTCATCCGTCAATTCGACACCGTTGTTCTGCGCGACCACCCGCAACGAGGCGACACCGATCTGCCCGAAATCGTGGTAATCCCGAGTCACGGTAGACACCAGAGAATAATGCAGCATGGTCGAGAACCACAGGGGCAGCAGGTCTTCTCTTCCCCCCAGTGCCTCGCCAACGGAACTGCGCATCGAGGCAAGATCCAGCAGCGTTTCATTGACATCGAAGATCAGCACCTTGGGCTTTTCGACGACATCACCCGCCATCACACTCCCTGACATCAAACCAACGCCCAACACCAATGAACCTGCCACTTTCTTGAGTTTTGCGCGCACCATCATGGGCCTCCACTTGATTGATATCATGGCATCCTGCCTCGGGATATCCGACATGCAGGCCGGCAATCAACAACGTTTAATCACCGTGATTCATCATGACACCCATACAGTGAACTGCCGATGAATCCTTACGAATCATCTGGAAAACCCTCAGCATATTGCGGGCATCAAGCAAGGTGCCATACACAGAGTCGACCAGCCACTTGCTGTGCCCTTCTGGAATCCGAGCATAAAAAAACCCGCCATGATGGCGGGCAATGAATGTCGGGACAGCGACACCCAGGACAGGAAAGCGTTTGAGAAAGGGTTTTGCCACCAGGTCGTTCTAGAGGGGATGGTGGAGGGTCCCAAAGCCCTTGCTCAAGCGTTCTGCTCACTATCCAAGTGTCTCTACGTCTGGGATATTTCCTTTCGCTCTCCCTGAATTCCGGTAGTCACTGGCTTGCGCATCAGTGCCTACGCTTTCGATCGTCGCTGCGCGGTGATTCAAGCAGCGGCAATCAAATCACAGCGCTTCAATTGTTTCGCAATGACAACTTGTGGCATGAAGTCATGTGAAGCGTGTCATGTGAACCATCAGCATCGAAAACTCAGCGATGATCGGCATCGATATCGACTGCACCATGCACATCACTATCGGCAAACACATTGCCACGGCTGGTGATCAGAATGTCAGGATTTGCGGCGTAGCGCTTTTCGCTCTTCTGATAATCACGCACTTCGCTGTGGATGCCGTGAGATTGAGCGCTATTGAAGCGCGCATTTCTGCTGTCATCAGTGCTGATATCGGCACTGGCCAGACCGCTGGTGGCGAGGGCAAACGCTGCCAGGCCGTGAGTCATGAATGACTTGATCATCTTTCTATCCTCCGTTCATTTTCACTATCGAGTTGCCATGAAGTGACACATCATTGATCACTTCATGTACTGCGTATATCCAGGCGGGATATCTATCAGAGTTGATACCTGACATCACCCACATGAACAATTATCAAAGACCATCAACAAGCACTACCCACAAGGATGCGGCTTACGATGGCGCGCTGTTCAGGCTTGCCCATGGCGGGGCCCTTCTACGACATCGTATGAGGCACGGGGCGTCGCTGCGCGGGATGACTCCCGACAGATACCGGCCATTTCAGGAAGGGTCAGACTGCCGTTTCACTTCGCTACGAGGTATCACCTGGCGATCAGTGTCAGTGACACTGCTTTACGACTGGCTTGTTCACGCTTTTGATTCTTCGAGCTCTTATGTCTCCAAGCCCTTATGTCTTCAAGCCTTTATGTCTTCAAGCTCTAGCTGCTTAAAACTCTTGCTGCTGCTCAAGACGACACTTGCTGCGGGGACACTTGAGTCAGTTGCTGCTATGCGTGGTCACGAATCAGAGCGGGGCTCAGACAATCTGAATCAGACAACCTGGCTTAGACAATCTGAATCAGACGCTTTCGCTCAGAGCATGCTGGACGCGAGTCGCGGAAACGCTCTTGCCAGCATCGTTGGCGAATTGCTGGGAGTCGGACGCCAGTGTCTCGCGCTGACCTTCGATCGCAGCATCGTTCAAGGAGCTTTCGACACGGCCCGCGGCAACGCTCATGCCGGTATCGGCAAAGGTGGCTTGCTCGGCGGCGGCGGACTGGGCCTGGCCGTGGATGCCGGATTCGCTGAGCGCAGAGCGCACCTGAAGGTCAGCGACGCTGTCTGCAAAGGCAGCACCGGTGGCAGCAACGGAAAGCGCGGTGGCGGCGATGAGGGTATTGAGCATTTTCATGAAATATCTCCAGTGAAATCTTTGTTCGGGTCAACCGGGCCAACTGGGTCAAAAAGGTCAGCCAGGTCGCAAGCAGAGTCCTTGTTCGCTGCCGTCAGCGTGACGGCGCGACGCATCAGGCGTTGTCGTTCAGGGCATGCTCGACACGTGACGCGGCAACGCTCTTGCCGGAATCATTGACGAACTGCTGGGTGTCGCGAGTGACCTGCGCCTGCTGGCCCTTGATGGTCTGGCTGTTCAGCGCCTGCTCGACACGGCTGGCCGCAACGCTCTTGCCTGCATCGGTGATGGCCTGCTGCTGAGTGGCTGCCTGCTGGGCCTGACCGTGGATCACGGATTCGCTGATGTTGGCGCGAACCTGCTGGTCGGCAACGCTATCGGCATTGGCGACGCCAGTGGCGGTCACGGACAGGGCAACGGCGGCGATAAGGGCATTGAGGGTTTTCATGAGATGTCTCCAAAAAAGGTGAATAGCGAATAGATAAAAGGGAGATCAGTGCTGCTGTGGTCCTGGGGTCATGAATCAGGACCTGCAGACTCAGGCGTTGTCGTTCAGCGCATCTTCAAAGCGTGATGCCGCGACACTCTTGCCGTTGTCGTTGCTCAGGCTCTGGCCGCGGGAGACGGCGTGCGTCTGTTCACCATTGATGGTGTCGGCGTTCAGGGACTGCTCGACACGGTTGGCAGCGGCACTCATGCCGGACTCGGTAGCATTCAGCTGCGTCGCGGCGGGCTGCGCCTGGCCGTGGATGACCTGTTCGCTCAGTGCGGCACGCACCTGGGCATCGGCAACACTTTCATCAGCGGTGGCAACGCCGGTGGCAGCAATGGAAATGGCAGCGGCGGCGATCAGGGAAGTCAGGGTTTTCATGATGATTCTCCAGAAATGGGCAAGGTCGAATGTCAGGTGAGGCGATGTTCGGGGGTCACTGAGTTGTCAGCGTGACCCACTCTGCTTCAGGCGTTGTCGCTGATGTGCTGCTGAACGCGGCTAGCGGCGACGCTCTTGCCCTGATCATTGACGGTGGCGTTGGCCTGGGGCACGGCAGCGGTATCGACGCCGCGGATGTGGTCAGCATTGAGCGCCTGCTCAACGCGACCGGCAGCAACGCTCATGCCCGTTTCGGAGAAACTCTGCTGGCTGGTGGCAGCCGGCTGAGTCTGGCCCATGATCTGCTGGCTGCTGATGGCGTTCTGGACGCGCACGGCGGCAGGGCTATCGTCGGCTGCGAACACGGAGGTGCTGGCAGTGGCGATGGCGACGGTAGCGATCAGAGTCTTGAGGGAAATGTTTTTCATGGTGTATCTCCTGGTCCTGGTGCGGATGCTTCCGCTTTGAGTCGTTGTCAGTCAGTGAAGGAGTGGTTTGCTGCCCCCTGTCCGGGTCCTGGCCTTCACTGACTGTGGTGCGTGCTGCGTTTCGATGATTAACAGACTAATGGTTATGCTGCGTTCAAACTAGCCGTGCAACTGGAAGCTCACTGTTTCTCTTTGAGCAACGCCACTGGAAACGAACGGCCTTCCCCAGCGCTTGCCCCTCCTGCCCCTCTCATCACCCATAAAGCTATTGCAGCGGTTCTGAAAAAGACTTGTACAACATGGAGAGTGCAAGAATTCCTTGTTTGCGTGCTGGCCCATCCCCTTGAGCGGCGCTTCGGCCTGGCAGATCACTATCGACTTTGGTTGAGGAAGACAGTGTCTCGCCCACCACCTTGGTCGAACATGCTGCACGCTGCAGGGTGTGTCTTGCTGTGCTGATGAGTTATACGTCGCCACAGCAGAACTGGATGCCACAAAAACAAGAAAATGCGTATTTTTCTTTTTGCTTTGGCTGAGACGCCTGAAAACAGCGTCTAGCAGCAAGAAATTGTGCACATCAATCTTTACGAATATTCATTGACCGATTGTTCAAGGTGTGGATTCTGCCCCTCACACTGTCAGTCGGTGACGTCTTGCCCACTGATGTCGAGAAGATTCATGTCGCTTGACAACCAAGAGCTCGAGGTCAATACCGCCTCATCAGCCCTGCATATTTGCTGCAACGTTGATGGAGTGCATTGTGAACCTCGCGAGCCGCGGGATATATCCCCGCGCCGGAACAGGATTGATTCCCCCAGCGAATCAATTCAGCGCTCTTCCAACCCAGACTGAAGCACCCTCACCCACCCACGCGAAGTAATCTCAACGTTTTCAATCGCTTAGGCGACCCACGCAACGATGTCAAAATGATGACAGCCTGGGGACGGCCGTCGCATTTCCGTCGGCGGACAGCAGAACGTGTTGGAAGAGCGTCAAGAAAACGGCGAGCAAGTGTCGCGTGAGCAGTGCAAGGCTGGTGTAAAGGGTCGGGTAATAGAGTGGCGAGTGAGGGAAAGGAGCGAGAAGACAGAGGGAGCAGAGAGAGGAAGAAAAGGAGCACCAGCAGGACACCACGGCCGGCAAGCAGCACTCGGCTCGGTTCACACAGAGCCAGCCCCGAACGGTGCCACGCATTATCGACCGTCATCCGACGTGGGATACACTGGCGTCATGCCTATCGAGCCCGAAGCCCCGTCCCATGCATCGCCCGGTGCAGCCGAGTCATCGCCCCCTTTTGCCCAATGGGCCGACTCCCCCTGTGCAACCGGCTGCGACCTGCGCCGCGACTGCGCGCACTACAGTCACCCGCGCGTCAGGGATATCGCCTGGCTTCTGAACACCCCGGATCTATTGCAGCTTGCGCGTTACCCGCGCCCGTCCCTGGCGGCACTCGGGCTGGAGGATGACCGCGTCCGCCACCACTGGCTGATGGCGCTGGAGCAGGCGCCCCACGCGCTCGAGGCCGCCGTGAATGAGCGCCGCCACTATCGCCTGGGCCACTACCACGAGCTGCTCTGGCAATTCGTGCTGGCACACGCGCCTGGCAGTCGCCTGCTGGTCAACAACCTCAGGATTTCCCAGGGCAAGATCACGCTGGGCGAGCTGGACATGCTCTATCTGGCGGCGCAGGACACGGCGCCCACGCACCTGGAGGTCGCGATCAAGTTCTATCTCGGCCTGCCCGAAGGCCCCGAAGCGGCCGACAGCCCGGCACGCTGGATAGGCCCCGGCGGCGCCGACAGCCTCGCCATCAAGTATCAGCGCAGCCTTGAGCATCAATTGCCCCTGGCCTATACCGAGCGCGGGCAGCAGACGATCCGCCAGGCACTTGCCAGACAAGCACTGGCCAGACAGGCAGGCGCGAGCGAGACGAACTCACCGCTGGCAGAAGATCCGCCTGCCCCGCTGCTCGCAGGCCAGCAACTGGCATTGCCCGGTTGCCTGTTTCGCCCCTGGCAGCCAGACAAGGCGCCCGCCGACTGGCTGCCCCCGCCCCGCCATTGCCATCCCGAGAGTGCGCGCCAGGCCGGCTGGTGGATGAGCGTCAGCCAGTTTGCCGCCTTCTGTCAGACCCTCGAGGCCTCCCCGATGCATGGTGGCCCGCTGCTGGGCTGTGTCAGGGAAAAACCTGCCTGGCTGGCCGCCCCGCCCGTGGCGTCGCTCCAACCATGGCATGAACTGGACCGCTGGCTGCGCGATCACTTCGAGCCCCCCGGCGCCGCTGATGACCTCAGGCCGGACGAACCGGTTCAGCAAGATGCGGCGGCTCAGCAGCACAGTCGCCAGCGCACGCATCAACACCCCCGCCAGCTGTGGCTGGAGCGCAGCGTGGCAGCGCCTGACGGAGAGCCGACCACCGCCAGCTCACCCCGCCAGCAATGGCGCATCTTCGTGGTGTCGGACGACTGGCCGAGCTTCATTCCACTACCGCCCCCGGCGCCTGCCGCGCAGTGAGCCTGCCGCGTGGCTTTGTCTTGCTACGTGAAATCAACGATAATGCGCCGCGTCAGATCAGGGTGGCGACAATCCGTCAGCCTGATCTCGCCATTCGGCCCGCGCGCAACACTACCCCGCTGCTCCCGGGTCTGCTGGTGACCCACCCCTGTCGCTAGCCAACGGCTTCTCGGCACGTCTTCTTGCCTGACCGACCACCTCATCGGTCACCTGATGACGCCTGCTGCAACGCATCTGCTGAATCCGTAGGACGTCATAGTGAAAACACGACTTTCCAGCCTCGATATCGTGGCGCTGGGCTTCATGACCTTTGCCCTCTTTCTGGGCGCAGGCAATATCATCTTCCCGCCTCAGGTGGGTCAGGGCGCGGGTGCCGAATTCTGGCCGGCGGCACTGGGCTTTCTGGCCACCGGTGTCGGCATGCCGCTGGCCGGTATCGTCGCGGTGGCCGTGATCGGCGGTGGCCTCGACAAGATCACCTCGCCGTTGCCCAAGTGGGCAGCCGCGGCCTTCGGCGTCGCCATCTACCTGTCCATCGGGCCGATGTTCGCGATTCCGCGCACCGGCACCGTGGCCTTCGAGATGGGCATGCGTCCCTTCATCGACATGTCAGCACAGAGCGGCCTGGCCCTGCATTCGGTGCTGTTCTTCGGCATCGCCACGCTGATCGCGCTGAGCCCGGGCAAGTTGATGGATGTGGTCGGCAAGTGGCTGACGCCGCTGCTGATCGCGCTGTTGGCGCTGATCGCGCTGTTCACCATCATCGACCCGCAGGGGCCGCTGGGGCCGGTGAGCCCCGAGTGGGCCGAGGCGCCGTTCATGACCGGCTTCCAGCAGGGCTACCTGACCATGGATGCGCTGGCCTCGATGGTGTTCGGCATCCTGATCGTCTCGGCGATCAAGGCACGCGGCATCACCGCGACCGCTGACGTGACCCGCTACACCCTGTGGGCCGGCGCCATCGCCGCCATCTGTCTGGCCGCCGTCTACCTGCCGCTGACCTACATGGGCGCCACCAGCCATGCGCTGGTCAGCGAAGCGGCCAAGGGCGAGCTGATCCCGGTCTACGTCGAGGCACTGTTCGGCGATGCCGGCAAGCTGATCCTGGCGCTGGTCATCACCCTGGCGTGTCTGACCACCGCGGTGGGCCTGTTGACCTCCTGCGGCGAGTTCTTCCATCGCCTGCTGCCGAGCGTGCCCTACCGCCTGCTGGTGATCGTGATGGCCGTGGCCTCGGCGTTGATCGCCAACCTGGGCCTCTCGACCCTGATCAGCGTCTCGATTCCGGTACTGGTGACGCTCTATCCGCTGGTGCTGGTGCTGACGCTGCTGTCCTACCTGCGTCCGCGCCTGCACGATGCGCCGCGCGTGTTCGCCTGGACCCTGGGCCTGACGCTGCTGGTCAGCCTGCTGGATGGCTTCGAAGCCAGTGGCATCGACTCGCTGATGGCCATCTCGCACCGCATCGAGCCGCTGCTGCCACTGGCCTCGATGAATCTGGGCTGGCTGGCGCCGGCACTGGCGGGGCTGATCATCGGCATGCTGGCCAGCCGTCGTGACCAGACGAACCTGGACCCGGCACTGGCCGCGCAGGACTGAGGCTCACGCCAATCAGTCACGCAGCGTGACCAGAAACACGAAAGCCCGCCTCTCCAACGAGAGGCGGGCTTTTTGTTGCCACACGACAGCTGACCGAAAACAGATGACAGGCACCCGTTCGCTTTCAGGCGACCGTCAGCGCGGCGTAGTGCGCGACAGGCCCAGCTGAGCCAGGGTGGCGTCATCCAGCGCATGCACGGCCTCGACGCCGCTCAGCGCCGTGAAGTAGTCCGGCGTCAGGAAGTCACGCCCGCCAAGCAGGTGCTCCAGGTATTCGCGTGCCGGCTTGAGGCCCTCGGCGGTGCGCTCGCGCAGCGCCACATACACCCAGGCGTCGATCACGCCTTCACGGGTGACGATGGGATGAAGGAAACGCTCATATTCATGCGGGCGGCCTTCGAAGGGGTCCATCAGCGTGATCTGCTCGGCCTCGAGCAGCTCGTACAGCACGCCTTCGACGCGCTCGCCCGGCGCAGGCTGCACGTTGGCATGCGCGATACCCTCGACTCGAGAGGCCTTGTCGAAACTCAGGCGATGCTCTTGCAGCCAACCATGCACGGCCCGTCGCGTCTCGCCGATGCGTGCCACGACACGCGCCGGATTCATGTTGCTGCCGTAGGCGAAGTAATAGGCCATGCAAGCTCCTGACAGTTGTCTCGAGGCGCAATACGAGGGCATCACGCCTGCATAGGGGCAAAGTGGGAGGTGTCGGGTAGAGAAGGCTCGGTGCGAGGTGAGATGCCTGCCCGGCAATCAGTGCGTCGTGATCAGCGTGTCGATCTCACGAATCACTTCCGTCATCGCCACGCGGCGCTCGGGGCGGGCATCCTTCAACCAGGCCTCGATGGCCGGCGCCACTTCACACTTGGCGGGGAACGGCGCACGGGCATCGCACAGCGCTTGCAGACGGGCGATGAACACGAAGCGCAGCCACTGGCCCATGTCCATGCGATCGACACAGAATGGCTCCACACTCATGAAGGCCTGCGGGGATGGCGTGTCCATGCGCCACAGGTCTGCTGCCTTCATGGTCGCTTCCAGACGTGCCAGCAGCGCGCGCAGCTCGTCGTAGGGATTGCCGGCGATTTCGCCGTCCTGGGGTTGTTCAGTCGGATTCATGCGACCTCCGTCAAATCATGCATGGTTCGTTCACGCTATTATCCCGATGATGCTCACGGAAGGCCAGGAGGCCGCATGGCAGACACGCTGTTCAATGATGTGATGATACTGCTGGGAGCCTCGGTAGTGGCCGCGGCGCTGTTCCGCCGCCTGCATCTGCCGCCGGTGCTGGCCTATCTGGCGGTCGGCTTTCTGGTCGGCCCTCATCTGGCGGGCTGGATCGGTCGCCCGGAAGAACTCGCCTTCCTGTCGGAATTCGGGCTGGTATTTCTGCTCTTCTCGCTCGGCCTCGAATTCTCGGTGCCGCGCATGCGCGCCCTCAAGACCACGGTGTTCGGGCTGGGTGCCTGTCAGGTGGCGGTATGCAGCGGCCTGTTCTGGGCGCTGGGCTCGGCGCTTGGCCTGTCACCGGCGGCGGCGCTGGTCGCGGCCGGCGCGCTGGGGCTTTCCTCCACCGCCATCGTCACGCGGGAACTGGCGCGCTGGAATGAACTGGACAGCCCCCACGGCCACGCCGCCGTGGGCGTGCTGCTGTTCCAGGATCTCGCCGCCCTGCTGTTCCTGATCCTGATTCCGGCCATGGCCGGTGATGGCAGCCAGCTGCTCAGTGACCTGGGCCTGATGCTCATCAAGGGGCTGGGGCTGGTGGCGGTGATGCTGATGATCGGCAAGTGGGTTCTGCCGTTCGTGTTCCAGGAAATCTCTCGCGCGCGCTCGGAAGAGCTGTTCGTGCTCACCGTGCTGCTGGTGGCGCTGTTCTCCGCCTGGCTGACCCACAGCCTGCATCTGTCGATGGCGCTGGGCGCCTTCCTGGCCGGGATGATGCTCGGCGAGAGCCATTTCCGCCATCAGATCGAGGCCGACATCCGGCCCTTCCGCGACATCCTGTTGGGGCTGTTCTTCGTCTCGGTGGGCATGTTGCTGGACCCGCAGGTGTTGCTGGCCCAGTGGTATTGGGTCGTCATCGGCGTGGCCTGCCTGCTGGCGACCAAGGCACTGCTGATCACCGGACTGGCGCGCCTCTCCGGCCGCCCGCTGGACAGCGCGCTGCGCACTGGCCTGGTGCTGTCCCAGGGCGGAGAATTCGGCTTCGCGCTGCTGGCCCTGGCCAGTCAGCAACGCCTGATGGACAACGAGACCGTGGGCCTGGTGGTGGCGATCATCATCGGCTCGCTGGTGGTCACGCCAAGCCTGATTCGCCACAACCAGCAACTGACGCGCCGCCTGTGTCGCTCCACTACGCCCACTCAGGAGAACCCGCACACCACCGCGGAGCTGAGCGCCGCCACCGCCCCGCTCAGTGGCCATGTCATCGTGTGCGGCTTCGGGCGTGTCGGCCAGACAGTGGGGCGATTTCTCACTCAGGAGAAACTTGAGTGGATCGCCATCGATGCCGACCCCATCCGCGTCCACGAGGCCGCCAGCGCCGGTGAGCCGGTGGTGTTCGGTGATGCTCAGCGTCTGGAAATCCTGCGCGCGCTCGGTATCGAGCGCGCCCGTCAGGTGGTGATCACCGTCAATCAGCTCTCGCATGCGCTGGCCATTCTGCGCGCCATCCAGCCGCTGGAACTCGAGAACCTCAAGGTGCTGGTGCGCACCCAGGATGACGCGGACCTCGAGACCTACAAGGCCGCCGGGGCCACCGAGGTGATTCCCGAGGTGCTCGAGGGCTCGCTGATGCTGGTCTCGCATGTACTGGTCAATCTCGAGGTGCCCTTCCGCCGCGTGGCGCGCTCGATCCAGAATGCGCGTGAGGCGCGCTACAGCATGCTGCATGGCTATTTCCATGGTCAGCAGTCCCAGCTGACCGACAAACGCGGCAACCCGCTGCTGCGACGACATCCGCTGACGCTGACCGCCAATGCCTGGGCCTGTGGCCGGCGACTGGACGACATCGCCCTGCCGGAAGTGTGCGGCATTCTCGTCTCACGCGTGGTGCGCGCCAGTGGCGAGAACCTGGAAGAACCCACCGGCGACCTGACGCTGGCGTGTGGCGATACACTGGTATTATCAGGACTGGCTGATCATATTGAAGAGGCGGAAACCCGCCTGCTGACCGGCTGAAAAACCTTGAGCGGCAGGCGACACCCAAGACTCCGCCGCCTGCTGTCCTGCCGCCAGCAACCGCGCTGGCGAGTGGATGGGAGAGCGTCACAGAGAGTCAGCTCGGATGAAGATACTGATGAGCACACTGAAGGGATCGACATGTCAGGGGGCACGGCCCTGCATGGGAGATAGCACCCATCACCAGGAGGCAATACACATGGAAAGCGCAGGCGTACACAACTACATGGAGCAGCTGGTGCTCGACCAGCTGCGCTTGCATCCCGATAGCCACGCCATGGATGTCGACAGCCGCGAAGACGTGGCCTGCATCGCGCTCAATCAGCTGGCGCCCCGCTATATCCGCCACGACGTCGACATGGCGTTCTACATGGCGCCCGCCGAGCAGGAGCTGCTGGAAGAGCGCGTCTCGATGGCGCTTCAGGAAGCCTTCGACAAGGTGCGCTCGATGCCCCGCCACGGCTAGCCAAGCGCTGCGGCCCCATGAAGCGTCGCCCTGAACGCGCCCTGCAACACCAGAAGCGGATCAATGATCACCGCCAGAGAAACGACAACGGCCACCGCGATGGATATCGCGGTGGCCGTTGTGTCTGTCGCAGGTACTGCCCGAGGCTTTACCTCAGGTGGCCTGAGGGGCATTACCTCAACCGGGCAGTATCAGATGCCCTCGGCGCACTGCGGCGGCACTTCATCCAGCACCTTGCGCAGGAAGGCGCGCGTGCGGTCATCCTTCGGCGCGCTGAACAGCTGACTCGGCGGCCCCTGCTCGACGATACGCCCGCCTTCCATGAAGATGACGCGGTCGGCGACTTCCCGAGCGAACTGCATCTCGTGGGTGACCACGATCATGGTCTGGCGCTCGACCGCCAGCTGCTTCATCAGCTCCAGCACCTCATCGACCCATTCCGGGTCCAGTGCCGAGGTCGGCTCATCGAACAGGATCACCTCGGCCTGGGCGGCCATGGCGCGCCCGATGCCGATACGCTGCTGCTGACCGCCTGACAGAGCCGCCGGGAAGGCGTCCGCCTTCTCGCTCATGCCGATACGCTCGAGAATCTCGCGCGCTCGCTGGTGCGCCTTGGCCTTGGGCCAGCCGTTGACGACGATCAGGCCCTCGGCAATGTTCTCCAGCGCCGTCTTGTTGGCGAACAGCGCATAGTTCTGGAACACGAAGGCACTGCTGCGACGCAGACCGAGAATGTCGTGACGGCTGGCGCGTGTAGCCTCGACCTTGCGCTCGCCGATCTGGATCTCGCCACCATCGGGCTGCTCGAGGAAGTTGATGCAGCGCAGCAGCGTGGACTTGCCGGTGCCTGACGGGCCGATGACGACGATGATCTCACCCTGCTTCACTTCCAGAGTGATGCCATCGAGTACGGCCTGCCCGCCGAATTTCTTGACCAGGTTTCTGACTGCAATCATCGCTGATAGGCCTTGTTGAGACGTTTCTCCATCCAGCGCTGCACGAAGGACAGCCCTTCCACCATCACCCAGTAGACGATGGCCACCATGATGAAGGATTCAAAGTACAGGAAGCTGCTGGCCGCTTCCTTCTGGGTCGCGCCCATCAACTCGGTCACCCCCAGCGTGAAGGCCAGCGACGTGGACTTGATCATGTCCACGAAGTAGTTCATCAGCGTGGGGGCCGCCACGCGGGCCGCCTGGGGCAGCACGATGCGTCGCATCAGCTGGACATTGGTCATGCCGATGGAGAGCGCCGCCTCGGTCTGGCTGCGATCGACCCCGACGATGGCGGCGCGGATGGATTCGGCCATGTAGGCCGAGAAGTGCAGCGTCAGGCCGAGAATCGTCGCGGTGACGCCATCGATCTGGGTCAGGAACGCCATCACCTGCGGCAGGCCGTAGTAGAACAGGAACAACTGCACCAGCAGCGGCGTGCCGCGGAAGAAGGAGATGAACACGATGGTCAGCGCGTTCAGCACCGGCACCTTGAGCACCCGCACTACCGCCAACAGCGAGGCCAGCACCAGCGCGGCCACCATGCCGATACAGGCCATCTTGAGTGTCAGTGGCAGGTATTTGAGCATGACCGGCAACAGGCCAAGCATGTAATCGATATTGAGAGTATCCATTCGTTATCCGGACAGGCTGGGGGCTTGGCTGAGGGTCTGGAAAGACACCCGTCGACATGACGACAACGGGGCGACGGTCAAGCCGTCACCCCGTTTGCACATGACATCCTGGCATGCGCCCTTGTATCAGGGCGCAGCGGGCAATGTTCAAGGCGTGGTGATGTCGTTGCCGAACCACTTGTTGGAAATCTCGGCCAGGCGGCCATTTTCCTTGAGCTCGGTCAGCGCGGTATCCACCTCGTCACGCTTGGCCTCACCTTCAGCGTCCTTGCGGAACGGCAGTGCGTTCTCCAGGCGCGAGAACGGCTTGCCAGCCAGTTCCAGCGGCAGCGGCGTCTTCTGGATCACCTGGCTTGCACTGACGCGGTCCATCACGAAGGCATCGACACGGCCCAGAGCGGTGTCCTGCTCGATGTTGGACTCATAGGTCTTGATGTCGATCTGGTCGGCGTACGGCAGCTCTTTCATCAGCGCTTCGTAGTTGGAGCCCAGGTTGACCGCTACGCTGTGGCCCTTGAGGGACTCGACGCCAGTGATCTCGTCATTGCCGCGACGCTTGACCACCTGAGCCCCGTCATAGACGTAGGGCTGGGTGAAGGCGAACTTGGCCTTACGCGCATCGGTGATGGTGATCTGGTTGGCCACGGTGTCGATGCGGCCGGCTTCCAGCGAGCCGATCAGGCCGGAGAAGCTCATGGTCACGAATTCGATGTCGTCGCCGGTGATCTCGCCGACGGCGTTGAGGACATCCACTTCAAAGCCCTGCAGCTTGTCCTGCTTGACGAAGGTGAACGGGAAGTAGCCGCCCGACATGCCGACCTTGAGGGTGTCAGCCTGTGCCGCCAGGCTGCCCAGGGTGGTCGCGCCCAGCGCGGCAGCCATCACGGCGCCCTTGAGAGCGGTAGAAGAGAAGACAGCTGCGAGCGAACGTGATTGGCGCATCGGGATTCCTCGTGGATCGCAAGACTGAGCCATTGGCGCTGGACGGTCGCTGACATTCGGCTGATCGCGGATGTCGAGCCAACAGAACAGGTATAAGCACAGCCTTTTATATGTGATTTGGTTGTATAGGATAACGGGACTGCCCCGCATTCCCAATCATTTCATCCCTTAAGGTCATAACCAGAAGGAATAAGACAGCAATTCTGTCAATGAGCGCGATTCTAGCATGCCTGCCATGGCGGGCCAGTGACGCCTTCTGGGCTACCTGCAGCGCTAGATGTCAGCCTGACGACAAGTGGATGACAGTTATTCACGCCATCCGTGGACGATGCTGTGGATAACCCGTCTCGGTCACGCTGCAAGCCGCGCCAGCCGTGGGATGACGAAAATTGATCAAAAAATCATCAACCTGCAAAACGCTCAGCGGGACTTGAGGTGCCGCGTCATCTGTCAAGCCATCACGGGTCGAAAGAGCGGCCATAATAGGATCAGGTCGCCCTCTTCCCTCTGGCCGTCATCACACGCCAGCGGGTGGCATGACAGCCGGTGAATCGCTAAAGTCGCTGCCATTCCAGACATGCTCAGGCACATGTCGCGCGCCGGCAGCTGTCACTCAGCGACACATGCCACGCGTGGCAATGATGCTCGACAAGACTCTTTTCTTCCGTTCTTCCACACGCCCAGCCAGGGCGTGGCGGAGACACAGCCGTGGTGAGCCTCATGACTCCTCTCTCTTCCTTGAGCAACTTCTTCACACGCACCGGCGCCGAGCTGCACCTTTATCACCTGGGCCGCACCCTGGCGCCGCTCAGTCTTGAGCAACTCGAAGCCTTCGAGACCGAACAGCAGCCGTGGGAGCAGCCCTTCAAGGGCCAGGCACGCCTGGCATGCGTGTTCCGTCCGGCCGGGCTCGACGATCCGCTGGTGTGGTTTCTGGCCTTGCCGCTGGATGAGGAAGGCCGTCTGTCTCCCGCGCAACGCGACGCCTTCCTCGAACGCCTGATCACGACGCTGGGTCAGACGGCGCTGACCGTCGGCCGGCCTGATCTCCAGCAGGCCGAGGCAGGCAAGATCGACAACCTGATGCAGGACAACCCGCTGGCCTTCACGCCGGATGACAGCCTGCGCGCCATGCTGCACGCTCGCGCCAGCCTCGATTGTGACCGCCCTGCCAGCCAGTACTACGAGCTCGCCGAGCAGTATCTCACCGCCCAGCTACCGCTGGATGACTGGCCGTCACTGGGCCTGCAGGGCATTGCCGACGTGCTGACACGACGCGGCGAGTTGTCCGGCGAGCTTGCCGCCGCCTTCGTGCAGCGTCTGGCTGACCTGCCGGATACGCCGCTGCGCGCCATCGCGCTGTGTCTGGAGCAGGCGCCGCCCGCCCATGCCCAGCTGGCTGGCCAGCTGCCGGAGGAATACGAGACCGAGCTGCTCTCCGCCCTGATCGCGCGTGGCCAGGCCGCGCGTGACCTGGGGGACCTGGAGACGCTGTGCGCCTGCCTGCGGGCCGCCGGTGCCAGCCCACGGCCTGCGGCGGCGGAGTGGATCGATGCCCTGCTGGCCGACGACGAGGCCGTCAATGTCGACGTGCTGGTCGCAATCGCCGCGCGCGGCTACGCCCACCTGGAAGATGCCGAACGTCTGCCGGCCTTCCTGACCCGCCTGGCCAGCTGCCCGCAGGCCAACTTCGCTGCCCTGGCCCGCGACCTCGCCCTGATTCCGCGTCTGCGTCTGCCGGTGCTGATGACGCTGCGCAATGCAAGCGCGGACAGCCCGCTGGGTCAGGCGCTCGCCGCCCTGACCCGCCAGGCCGATACCGGCAATCCTGCCCCGCGTCATTGACGCCGGGCATGCCCACAGGTGACAGTGCTTGAGATCATGCGCATAACCCACGACACTTGATCGAGTCGTGGAATCGGGGCTGATCGGCACCGGTGAACAGGGCAAGTTGCGACGCGCCAGTTGCACGATGCCACCCGCGCCTGTGGCCGTGGGTGACTTGCCCAGCGCCCGCAAGCGAGGCGTCTGACGGCGATGAAATCGCGCCATGACCACGTGCCCGGGGAGGTTTTACCGGGCGCTGTCCGCGCCACCGTCATCCCCCGCTTCGTGACGCGAAAAAAGAGGCTTCAGCAAGGATTGCTGTCAGTACGTTAAGTGACTATGCTGCGCGCCCGCCTGGCCATTACCCCGCCATGCCGGCAACGCACATTACGCTGTGCCGCGCCTGCCCGGTGTCTTCATGCCGTGAGCCGCTGCCCGCTTCGCTCACGCCCTCTGATTCAGGATGAAACATGTCGCATCACAAGAACACTTCGCGTCATCACATCGACAAGGCACCGCCCCTCGATCTCAAGACACTGAATCATGACCTGCTGGGCTTTCGTCCGCGGGGCGTGGTGGGTCGGCGTGAGCTGATCGAGCTGCCGGAACTCAAGCTGCACCTCAATGCCAAGATCGACACCGGTGCGCATTCCAGTGCGCTGCATGCCGAGAGCATCGAGGTCTTCGAACATAACGATGATCTGTGGGTTCGCTTCATCACCCGGACCGGCGGTAGCGACTCCCCGCCGCATACGGTCGAGACGCCGGTGCATGATCGCCGCCGCGTGCGCTCATCCAATGGTCAGGCCGAGTGGCGCTACGCGATTCGCTCGCGCATGAAGCTGGCCGGGCTCGACTACGATATCGACATGACGCTGGTGGACCGCTCCCAGATGCGTCACCCCATTCTGCTGGGGCGCCGTGCCCTGCGTCGCCTGCTGGTTGCACCGGGCGCCGCCTATCTGCACGGCGAACCCTGACGGCACCAGCCAGGCGCGCGGCGGCATGCTTCGGCATCTCGCCTCAAGACGCTGGCCCCGCTGCCATCTGCATCACGTGACGCCTCGATACGACAAGGGCTTCACCGGCGAATACCACGCCTCCTGACGGGCATCACGTCAGTCTTCTTCTGATTCATTCCTATCTCTGTCTGGCCCATTCGGCTCCGGAGGATTTCATGCATATCGGTATCCTGTCGCGTAACTCACGCCTCTACTCCACCCGTCGCCTGATCGAGGCCGCCGAGGCACGTGGCCACACCGCACGCGTGGTGGACACGCTGCGTTGCTACATGAACATCGCCTCGCACCGCCCCTCCATCCATTACAAGGGCGCCGAGATCGAGCACTTCGACGCCGTCGTGCCGCGCATCGGTGCCTCCGTCACCTTCTATGGCTGCGCCGTGCTGCGTCAGTTCGAGATGATGGGCACCTACGTCGTCAATGATTCCGTGGCCATCTCCCGCTCACGCGACAAGCTGCGCTCCCTGCAGCTGCTGTCGCGCAAGGGGCTGGGTCTGCCGGTCACCGGCTTCGCGCATTCGCCGGATGACATCCCCGACCTGATCACCATGGTCAAGGGCGCGCCGCTGGTCATCAAGCTGCTGGAAGGCACCCAGGGCATCGGCGTGGTACTCGCCGAGACCAACCAGGCCGCCGAGAGCGTGATCCAGGCCTTCATGGGCATGAAAGCCAACATCATGGTGCAGGAATACATCAAGGAAGCGCGTGGCGCCGACATCCGCTGCCTGGTGGTGGGTGACAAGGTGGTGGCGTCCATGAAGCGTCAGGCGGCCGATGGCGAGTTCCGCTCCAACCTGCACCGTGGCGGCACCGCGAGCGAGATCCGCATCACGCCGGAAGAGCGCTCCACCGCCATCCGCGCCGCCAAGGCCATGGGCCTGTCCGTCGCCGGTGTCGACCTGCTGCGCGCCAATCATGGCCCGGTGATCATGGAAGTGAACTCCTCGCCGGGCCTGCAGGGCATCGAGACGGCCACCGGCAAGGACATCGCCGGCTTGATCATCGATCACATCGCCAAGTCCGCCGCGCCGGCCAAGAAGATTCCGCCCAAGCCCAAGGGCTGAGGGCTTGAGTCTTAGGGCTGAAGCCTGAGGGCATTGCGCGCAACGTTTCCCAAGGGTGCAGGTCGTCATGACTGCACCCTTGGCGTTTCTGGGTCAGATGGCCGCGCGTGTACGAGCGTGAGCGACGAAAACAGGGCAAGGCTAGCGCCTGAAAGGCAACGATGATCGTCACCAGAACGTCATTGTATTGTCGTAAACTGCAGGGATTGACAGTGCGGGAATAAATATCCTGACTTTCTGCCCTTCAGGGGTAGAAAAACACTGTTTTCACCCGCACAATCTCTTCTGACGGAGGAGGTGACCGCCCATGTTTCTCGACAATCGCCAGGTGGCGATGGATAGCGTCCAGGAAGCCCTGGCAGACAGTCTTGATTATTTCGAGGATAACGCCGAACGGCTGCGTCCCGCGCTCCTGAAGGCCTTCGAGCCCTTCTATGCGAGCCGTGTCGAGCTCAAACAGGCCCTGGAAGTCGAGACACGCAAGCATCTGAGCCTGATGCCGCGCGACGCCGATGTCGAGCGCGATGACTACATGTGGCTGTGGAGTCGCCTGAAGAGCATCGTCGGCAATGACAATCAGGTGCTGATCAACGAGCTGCTCGAACAGGAACGCGTCCTGATGCAGGCCTGCTCGACCGCCTTCACGCATCCGCTGCCTGACAGCATGGAAAAGGTACTGGAAGGCATCTTCCACAACTGCCGCCATCTGATTCGCGAGCTGTACCGTCACCAGACAGGTCAGGCCGCCCGCCGCCGCGCCGGCTAGCCACCTGCCCGCCGCCAGGCCATGAACGCAAGACGCCCCGCCTTCCAAAGGAAGTGCGGGGCGTCTTCGTATTGACCCTGTGCGTCTGGCAAGACCAATGCGCGGCTAGTTCGTATCAGACCTGACAGGCAGCCACTGGAGCAATGCCTGCTTCACTCCGGGCAGACTGGCCAGCAGGCTTGCCTGCGCCTGACGCGCGAGGGCATGCGGGTCCGGCGTGTCGGCAGCATTCGCTGCATCCGTCACATCCACTCCATCCGCCATATCACGACTGACAGCGGCCTGCTGCCCTGACCCGGCCGCCACGGAGCCCTCCGCCGGCGACATCACGTGCTTGTCTGAGGAGTGAGATGATGAGTGCGATGACAACACCGGCGTCGGCAGCGACTCCTGCGGCCCGAGGAAGCGCGGCTTGCGCCCCCACAGGTAGAGATCACCCACTGTCGCCGCACGGGCCAGCCACTCGCGCAGCATCAGCTTGAGCCCCGGCGGCTGGCGCTCGGAGATGGCCGGACAGCCCACCGCCTCCAGGCCCAGCGCATCGGCGATGAACAGCGCACGTGGCAAATGCCACGGCTGGGTGACCAGCACCGCCTCGTCGACACCGAAGACCTTGTGCGCTCGTACGAGGGTATCGAAGGTGGAGAAGCCCGCGTAATCGAGCGTCATGAACTCCTGCGGCACGTTGCGCGCTCGCAGATCACGCCACATGGTCATCGGCTCATTGTAGTAACGCGTGCGGTTGTCTCCCGAGAGCAGCAGGTTGGAGACGCGGCGCAGGCGGTAGAGCTGGGCCGCGGTATCAAGGCGTGCCTGATAGTGTGGATTGCTGCCCCCGCCCACCAGGCCGTGGGAGGTGCCGAACACGATCCCCACCTCACGGCTCTGACAGGTCAGCGGTGACGTGGCAATGCGATCGTGCGTTGCCATCACGACCCAGAGGTTGAGCCCGACCACCGTCATTGCACCGGCGGCCAGCAGACCGACGATGGTCCAGCCAGCCCGCATGATCACTCGCTGCATCTCTTCCTCACGCCCATCCCTGCCTGTCTTTCCTGCCGTTACCGTCACATCGTGCAGGCATGAGCGCCCAGCCTACCCAAGCGGCCGAGGCTCTGCCAGCACTGACTGTTCCCCGGCCACGCATGCGGGTGACTCCGCTCAGTCTTCCTGCACCATCACGGCCTTGACGTTGACTGGCACCTGGGTCGCGATGTTGCCAAGCCCGGCCAGGTCACGCAGGGTGCGAATGCCATCGACCAGCGCGAACTGCTCAGCATCGACCATCACCGGCGTGAGGGTCTGCACCAGCCAGCGATCGCCGCGCAGGCGCGTCACCTGCAGGCTCATCGGCAGGTTCTGGGTGTTGTCGTGCAGCGTCAGCTGGCCTTCGACATCCACCTGCTGGGTATCGCCCGGCTCCATCACCTTGAGGGTCGGCATGTCGAGACTGGCGGTCATCACGGCCAACGGATAGGTGCCGGACTCGAACAGCTTTTCGCTGACGCGCTGGTCACGAATGTCGATACCGGTGCTGGCGGAGTCGAGGTCGATCTCCACCGACAGCTGGCCGGCGTCATTGACGCGCGCCCGCCAGGAGGTGAAAGCATCCGTCTCGACGGTGCTGGCGCCCGACTTGGCCATCTTGGTGGTCTGGAAGCTCAGCTGTGAGACGTCGCCATCCAGCTTCCAGGCGGCCTGCGCGCTGGCAGCGGTGCTCAGGATCAGGGTGGCGGTCAGGGTGCGCAGCGCAGTCTGGAATCGCATTGGGGAGTCTTCCTTGAGGCAGGTGATACGGGAAACCGTCAAACGGACGTGCCGACGCGGCCCGAGGCAGCAACTTGCCCGGACGCTCAGCAACGTGAATTGGATAGCCGGATGGACGAGAGGTTCCCGCCCATCCGGTTGCGTTTGCTGCATCTCGCCCAAGTGTTACTGCGACTGACGGCCATGACAGGCCAACCAGAGAGCCGCAGACCGCAAGGGGCGACAACAGCAGACGACTAAGGTGCGCTGATGATGCTCAGAACATGCCCAGTTCCAGGCGGGCATCCTCACTCATCATCTCGCGCGACCAGGCAGGCGAGAACACGATCTCGACGTGGACCTTGGAGACATCCTCGGCGCCGAGAATCTTGCGCTTGGCGTCCTCGGCGATGACGTTGCCCATGCCGCAGCCCGGCGCGGTCAACGTCATCTTGAGATTGACCATCTTCTCGCCGCTGATCAGGGTGTCGATACGACAGCCATAGACCAGCCCCAGCTCGACGATGTCGACCGGGATCTCGGGGTCGAAGCAGGTGCGCAGCTGGGCCCAGACGAAGGCCTCGATGTCGGCATCGCTCTGGCCGGCCGGCAGATGCGGACGCGGCACGGCGTCCAGCCCCAGCGCATCGAGGCTGAAGCTCTCGATCAGGTACATGCGACCCTCGAAGGCGACGCTGACGGTGCCGCCCTTGGCCTGCATGACTTCGACCACCGAGTCCTCGTGCAGGGTCACCGACTTGCCGAACGGTACCGAGATGCCCTCCACGTCCCGCTGCAACGGCATCTTCTGGCCCTTGCCGAGGCTGGCCAGCTGGTCTTCAGTGTGGCTCATGCCCTCTCCTTGCCGAGCCGCATGACAGGCATGCGGATCGTGAATTCTGTTGGTTCACTCAAGACGTGCGGGTGACAACATCCCCTGGCAAGTGCCGATACCAATGAGGCCCGCCATGCGCGAGCCTCATTGATCAGCGCCCGTCAGGGCCACCGCAGGGGGTGCTCAGCGCACCATGGTCAGCACACGCTGCAGGGCATCGACGAACATGTCGATCTCTTCCGGCGTATTGTAGGCCGCAAAGGAAGCCCGACAGGTGGCATCGACACCGAAGCGACGCAGCACCGGCTGCGCGCAGTGGTGGCCGGTACGGATGGCGACCCCCAGCTGGTCGATCAGCAGGCCGATATCCTGGGCGTGGGCACCATCGACCACGAAGGAGATCGCGCCCGCCTTGTCGGGCGAGTTGCCGATGATGCGCAGGCCGTCCACTTCGCGCATGCGCTCGCTGGCATGGCGCATCAGCTGCTGTTCCCAGCGCGTGATCAGCGCCATGTGGGTGCAGTCCAGCCAGTCAATGGCCTTGCCCAGCCCGATGACCTCGGCGATGGGCGGCGTGCCGGCCTCGAACTTGTGCGGCAGGTCCGCGAACAGGGTGCCATTCTCGAACGACACCGTGCGGATCATCTCACCACCACCCTGCCACGGCGGCATTGCCTCCAGCAGCGCTTCCTTGCCGTAGAGCACACCGATGCCGGTCGGGCCGTACATCTTGTGGCCCGAGAAGACATAGAAGTCAGCATCGATCTCGCGCACATCGATCTGCTGATGCGGCACCGCCTGGGCGCCATCGACCAGAATCAGCGCGTCGTGAGCGTGTGCCAGCTTCGCCATCTCGGCCACCGGGTTGATGCTGCCCAGGGCGTTGGAGACCTGATTGACGCAGACCAGACGCGTCTTCTCGCCCAACAGGTCGCGGTAGGCTGCCATGTCGAGCACGCCATCGTCGTCACACGGGATGACCTTGATGACGATATCGAGACGCTCGGCCAGAAGCTGCCACGGCACGATGTTGGCGTGATGCTCCATCACCGAGATCAGCACTTCATCACCGGCGTTCAGCCAGTTGGCTCCCCAGCTGTTGGCGACCAGATTGATCGCCTCGGTGGTGCCACGCGTGAAGATGACTTCCCGCGTCAAACGCGCATTGATGAAGCTGCGCACCTTCTCACGCGTGCCTTCGAAGGCCGCCGTCGCCTCATCCGCCAGGGTATGCAGGCCGCGGTGGATGTTGGCATTGGTCTTGCGGTAGTAGTCGCTCATCGCGTCGATGACGGCGGTCGGCGTCTGGCTGGTGGCGGCGCTGTCCAGATAGATCAGCGGCACATCACCATGCACGCGACGCTCGAGGATCGGAAAATCCTCGCGTACCCGCACGACGTCGAGCATCAGGTTGTCGAGTGCGCTCATGCAAAGTCCTCATCACGTGCCACCGCCACGGCGCCACCGCCCAGCTCGACGCTGAGATCGACCAGCTCATCGAGGTGGAAGCGTGACGGCAGGCGTCCCGCGACACTGCGCTCGATGCGCTCGGCGATGGCGTCGATGCCCAGACCGGTCATGACTTCGTTGGCGAAGGCCAGGGTCAAAAGGCCACGGGCGGTCTGCTCATCGATGCCACGGGCGCGCAGCGCGAACACGGCGGTCTCGTCGAGCTGACCGGTCGTGGTGCCGTGGGAGCACTTGACGTCGTCGGCGTAGATCTCGAGTTCCGGCTTGGTGTTGATCTCGGCGCGGTCCGACAGCAGCAGGTTGGCGTTGTTCTGATGCGCCTCGATCTGCTGGCTGTCGCGCTTGACCAGCACGCGGCCATTGAAGACGCCGCGGGCGCGGTCGGCCAGGATGCCCTTGTAGTTCTCGTCGGAGAACGTCAGTGCCTCGTTGTGATTGACCAGCGAGTGGGTGTCCACGTGCTGGCGATCACGACCGAAGAACAGGCCATCGAGACGTGCATGAGCGTTGTTGCCGTTCAGGTCGCAGACGATATCGTTGCGCACCAGACCACCACCGGTGTTCAGGTTGATGGAGCGATACTGGCTGTCACGCGGCTGCTCGACCTGCAGCGAGGCGATATGCGTCTCGCCGGTGGCGGCTTCGCCCAGCTTGTAGTGATTGAGCACGGCGCCGCGCTCCAGCATCACTTCGCTGACCATGTTGGTGAAGTTGGTCGCGCCGCTTTCACCGATGTGATGCTCGATCACGCTGGCTTCGGCGCGACTGCCCAGCTGCACCAGCAGACGCGGGTGGCTCATGGTCACGGGCTGACCTTCGACGGCGGCACGCGACAGGAACAGCACGTAGACCGGCTTGTCGAGCACCGTGCGCGGGCCGACCTGAATCACCGCACCCTCTTCGGTGAAGGCGGAGTTCAGCGCCACGAACGGCGTGAAATCGATGCCGGTCAGGCGGTTCAGCGAGCCGCCGATGACTTCCGGCTGATTGACGATGGCGTCAGACAGCGGCACGACACGCACGGTGTCGGGCAGGCCTGCCACATCGGACAGCTCGGCATTGTAGAGGCCATCGACGAACACCAGACGGTAAGCGTCGACGTCGAGAGCCAGCGCATCCTTCACGGCCGGCGCGAGGCTTGCATCGTCGGCGAGACGATATTGCTGACGACCCAGTGCCTGGGTGTCGGTGTACTTCCAGGCCTCGACCTTGCGGGTCGGCAGGCCGAGGGCTTCAAAGCGGGCGATGCCGGCCTGACGGCGGGCGGCCATCCAGCTCGGATCAGCCGCAAAGCGAGCCTTGCGGGCAGCGAATTCGCTGGCGAAGGCTTCGCTGCCGGGGACGGACGCGGTAGCAAGTGCTGTCATTACGCGGTTTCCTCCTGCAGCCAGTCATAGCCCTGGGCTTCGAGTTCGAGTGCCAGCGACTTGTCGCCGGACTTGACGATGCGGCCATCCATCAGCACGTGGATCTGGTCCGGCACGATGTGCTCGAGCAGACGCTGGTAGTGGGTGACCATCAGCACGGCGCGGTCTTCGTTGCGCAGCGAGTTGACGCCCTTGGCGACGACCTTGAGGGCATCGATGTCGAGGCCGGAGTCGATCTCGTCGAGCATGGCGAGCTTCGGTTCCAGCACCAGCATCTGCAGGATCTCGTTGCGCTTCTTCTCACCGCCGGAGAAGCCTTCGTTGACGGCGCGCTGCAGGAAGCTGGCGTCCATCTGCATGAAGGCCAGTTTCTCGCGGATCAGCTTCATGAATTCCGGGGCCGGAATCTCACCCAGGCCTTCGGCTTCACGCTTGGCATTCAGCGCCGCCTTGAGCAGGTAGACGTTCTTGACCCCCGGGATTTCCACCGGGTACTGGAAGCCCAGCAGCATGCCGGCACGCGCACGCTCTTCGACTTCCATCTCCAGCACATCCTCACCTTCATAGGTAATGGTGCCCGAGGTCACTTCATAGCCGTCCTTGCCGGCGATCACGGAAGACAGCGTGGACTTGCCTGCGCCGTTCGGGCCCATGATGGCGTGGACTTCACCCTTGTTGATGGTCAGATCGAGACCCTTGAGGATTTCCTTGCCTTCCACCGAAACGTGCAGATCTTTGACTACGAGCATGTTGATACCTTTTGCTGACAGGCCGCCCGCGAGCGGCCCTCAAGAATGGGGTGAATGCGAAAGGGACGGCGGGATCAGCCGACGGCGCCTTCAAGGGTGACGTTGAGCAGCGCCTCGGCCTCGACGGCGAACTCCATCGGCAGCTCCTGGAAGACGTCCTTGCAGAAGCCATTGACGATCATGTTGACCGCATCTTCCTCGCTGATGCCGCGCTGACGGCAGTAGAACAGCTGATCTTCGCCGATCTTGGAGGTCGTCGCCTCGTGCTCGACGGTGGCCGTCGCGTTGCCGATTTCCTGATACGGGAAGGTGTGCGCACCACAGCGGTCGCCGATCAACAGCGAGTCACACTGAGTGAAGTTGCGCGCGCCCTTGGCCCGCGGGCCGATCTTGACCAGACCACGATAGGACTGCTCGGAGTTACCGGCTGAGATGCCCTTGGAGACGATGGTGGACTTGGTGCCCTCACCGATGTGGATCATCTTGGTGCCGGTGTCCGCCTGCTGACGACCATTGGTGACGGCGACGGAGTAGAACTCCCCGACACTGTCCTTGCCACGCAGGATGCACGACGGGTACTTCCAGGTGATCGCGGAGCCGGTCTCGACCTGGGTCCAGGAGACCTTGGAGCGGTCACCACGGCAGTCGGCACGCTTGGTGACGAAGTTGTAGATGCCGCCCTTGCCGTCTTCATCGCCCGGATACCAGTTCTGGACGGTGGAGTACTTGATGTAGGCGTCTTCCAGGGCCACCAGCTCGACCACGGCGGCGTGCAGCTGGTTGTCATCACGCTGCGGCGCGGTACAGCCTTCCAGATACGAGACCTGAGCCTGCTTCTCGCAGATGATCAGGGTGCGCTCGAACTGGCCGGTGTTGGCGGCGTTGATGCGGAAGTAGGTGGAAAGCTCCATCGGGCAGGTGACGCCTTCCGGCACGAACACGAAGGAACCATCGGTGAAGACGGCCGCGTTCAGCGCGGTGAAGTAGTTGTCTGCCTTGGGTACCACGGTACCGAGATACTGCTTGATCAGCTCCGGGTAGTCCTGGATGGCTTCCGAGATGGAGCAGAAGATGACGCCCGCCTCGGACAGCTCCTTCTTGAAGGTGGTGGTCACGGACACGGAGTCGAAGACCGCGTCGACCGCGACACCGGCCAGTGCGGCACGCTCGTGCAGCGGGATACCCAGCTTCTCGTAGGTCTCGAGCAGCTTGGGGTCGACCTCATCCAGACTCTGCGGGCGGTCTTCCGGCTTCTTCGGGGCGCTGAAGTAGGAAATCGCCTGGTAGTCGATCTCCGGATAATCCAGGTGGGCCCAGGACGGCGCCTTCATCTTCAGCCACTGCTGATACGCATCCAGACGCCACTCCAGCATCCACTCCGGCTCACCCTTCTTGGCCGAGATGAAGCGAATCACGCTTTCATCCAGTCCCGGCGGAATGGTGTCGCTCTCGATATCGGTCACGAAGCCCTGCTTGTACTCGCGCTGTACAAGCTGCTCCATCTCCTGGCTCGCCATGCTGGTCTCCTCTCCCGGAGAGCTCCGGGTCTGTTCAGATGCCTGATCACCCCGCCCGAATCGCAGCGAAGTTCGAATGTTCGTGTTGCCACGGCGACGTGTGTCGCGCGGCAACGGATTCAGCGTTTACCGGTGCTGTTGGCTGCCGTGGCCATGGGGGGCGGTTCGTCATCCCCGTACAGACTGATGGCCTGAATCGGCAGTTGCACCGGCATGCGCAGTGGCGCGGATGACGCCAGATGCGCCAGTGTCACGCTGCCCAGCAGCTCACTGATGGCGTACGAGACGCGCTGCCAGTTGTCGGCCACCCCGCAGGTGTTGACCAGCTCGCAATCGCCGTCGGCGTGGCTGCACTCGGTCACGGCCACCGGGCCTTCGATGGCGCTGATGATGTCGCTGGCCGTGATCTGGCTGGCCGGGCGTGCCAGGCGATAACCGCCCAGCGCGCCGCGCCGCGACTCAAGCAGCCCTGCCCGCACCAGCGCCTTGAGCGTCTTGCTCACGGTGGGATGCGGCAGCTGCACGCTTTCGGCCAGATCGATCGCCGCATGGGCCGAGTCCGGCTCGCGGGCGATGCGCGCCATCACGACAGCGGCATAATCGGTCATCTTGGAAAGCTTCAGCATGCTGGCCTCCACCACGGGAAGATTAATTGGGGACCATTTTAGTCCTGTATCAGAACGATGTGAAGCGGGGACCCCACCGAAAACGTCGAATTGCGACCTGGGCAACCAGTTTGCCGACAAGATAGCCGCCGATCACAACAAAAATAACAATCATTCCCATTTAAAATATCTACCAGCCCTGCCCGAGGGACCAGGTGCCCTGTACAACAATCCCGTGCGCGCCAGGTGAGCGATGACGGCAGCCCCACCCTCTCTACAACGCAAGCCCTCCCTGCAACACAAGTCATCTCTACAACGCGCACCCCTCCACAACGCAAGACACCCCGCCGGGAGAATCCCGACGGGGTGTCTTGGTCACGCCATCATGCAAGGCTCATCTGAGCCATGCGTGATGATCAGCCGTGGAACGGGTTGCGCAGCACGATGGTCTCGTTGCGGTCCGGGCCAGTGGAGATGATGTCGATCGGCACGCCGACCTGCTCTTCCAGGAAGCTGATGTAAGCGCGGGCGTTGGCCGGCAGCTTGTCGACTTCGCGCACGCCGATGGTGGAATCGCTCCAGCCCGGCAGGTCCTGGTACAGCGGCTCGATGGCTTCGTAGCCTTCGGAATCCACCGGGTTGTCCAGCACGTCGCCATCCTTGCTGCGATAGCCGATGCAGACACGGATGTTCTCGAGACCGTCCAGCACGTCCAGCTTGGTCAGGCAGATGCCGCTGACCGAGTTGATCTGCACGGCGTGACGCAGGGCGACGGCATCGAACCAACCACAACGACGCGCACGACCGGTGGTGGCACCGAATTCGTGACCACGCTCGGCCAGGTGACGGCCGAACTCATCGAACAGCTCGGTCGGGAACGGACCGGAGCCGACACGCGTGGTGTAGGCCTTGGTGATGCCCAGCACGTAGTCGAGATACAGCGGACCGACGCCGGAACCGGTGGCGGTGCCGCCGGCAGTGGTGTTGGAGCTGGTGACGTACGGGTAGGTACCGTGGTCGATGTCGAGCAGTGAGCCCTGAGCACCTTCGAAGAGGATGTTCTCGTTGGCCTTGCGCACGGAGTGGACCAGATCCACGGTGTCGCAGACCATCGGGCGCAGCTCTTCGGCCATTTCCATGGCTTCGTCCAGCACCTGCTGGAAGTCGACCGGCGCTTCACCGTGATAGTGCTGCAGCACGAAGTTGTGGTAATCCAGCACTTCGCCCAGCTTGGAGGCGAAACGCTCACGGTGGAGCATGTCACCCAGACGCAGGCCACGACGCGCGACCTTGTCTTCGTAGGCCGGGCCGATGCCGCGACCGGTAGTACCGATCTTGGCGACGCCACGGGCCTTCTCGCGCGCCTGGTCCAGACGCACGTGGTAGGACAGGATCAGCGGGCAGGCCGGCGACAGACGCAGGCGATCACGCACCGGCACGTCGTTGGCTTCAAGCTCACGGATTTCCTTGATCAGCGCTTCCGGAGACAGCACGACACCGTTGCCGATGACGCAGGTCTTGCCCGGGTGGAGGATGCCGGACGGGATCAGGTGGAGGACGGTCTTCTTGCCGTCCAGCACCAGGGTGTGACCCGCGTTGTGGCCACCCTGGAAACGCACGACGGCGCTGGCGGATTCGGTCAGCAGGTCGACGACCTTGCCCTTGCCTTCATCACCCCATTGGGTGCCGAGCACGACTACATTCTTGCCCATGGTTCCTATCTCTTTCGGTGAATAACCGTCGGTGAAAACCCACTCACAAGTGCAGCTGCCCTGTCGGCAGCTGCACCTCGGGACCCAGTGGCCCCAGCTGTTCTGCTATCTGTCACTCGCTGCCATCGCTCTCGGATCACCGAAGCTCAACCCTTCAAGCTCAGGCATCCAGGCTCAGCCATACAAGCTCAGGCATCGAGTGTGACGACCTGCCAGCCGCCGTCGCCATTGACCAGCTCACGGTTGCAACGGTGTGCATCCGCGCCGGTGGTCTGGCCCGGCAGCGCTTCGATGACACGCTCGCCAGCGGCACGCAGCTGGTCGACACACTCACGCAGCGCGCTGTCGTTGAGAGCCGGCGCCCAGATGCCGTCGCAGGCCGGAGCCTGCACGGCCAGCGAGGCCAGCTGCTTGAGGTCCATCGAGAAGCCGGTGGCAGGACGCGCACGACCGAAGGCACGACCAGTATCGTCGTAGCGGCCACCCTTGGCCAGCGCCTGACCGTAACCCGGGACGTAGGCCGCGAACACCATGCCGGTGTGATACTCGTAACCGCGCAGTTCGGCGAGATCGAAATAGAGCGTGACCTGCGGATGACGCTCGCGAACCGCGCAGCTCAGCGCCGTCAGCTGATCCAGAGCGCTGGCGACTGCCGCCGGTGCGCCGGCGAAGGCAGTACGCGCCTGGGCAAGAATCTCGTCATCACCGTGCAGGTGTGGCAGCGCCTTGAGCATGCCCGCCACTACCTTGTCACCCACCACGCGATCGATCAATGCATCGAGAGCGGAATACTGTTTACGCTCGATGGCGGCGAACAGCTCACGCTCGTGCTCGTCATTCATGCCGGCTTCGGCGATCAAGGCACGATAGATGCCGATATGGCCCAGTGCCAGGTGCAATTCACCGGCACCGGCCTGCTCGAGACTGGTCAGTGCCAGGTGCAGGATCTCGTGGTCGGCCTCGAGGCCGGCGTGACCGAAGAGCTCAGCACCGACCTGCACCGGGCTGCGACCGCCCTGGTGCTTGTCCGCCTTGGTGCGCAGCACGTTGGCGCAGTAGCACAGACGTACCGGGCCTTCGCGGTGCAGGGAGTGAGCATCCATGCGCGCCACCTGCGGGGTGACGTCGGCGCTGGCGCCCATCATGCGACCGGTCATCTGGTCGGTCAGCTTGAAGGTCTGCAGATCAAGCTCGGTACCGGTGCCGGTCAGCAGCGAATCGAGAAATTCGACGGGCGGCGGCAGCACCAGGTCATAGCCGAAGCGATGATAGAGGTCGAGCAGCGCGCGGCGCAGCGCCTCCATACGGGTTGCCTGAGGGGGCAATACCTCATCCATGCCATCCGGGAGGAGCCAGCGATCTGCGATGGTCATTGCGCTATCCTGCGAGAGATTTATGACAAGGGGTGACTCGTGACGCGAGGAAATTCACCCGGCTGGCGTGCGTGACAAACGCGACGCCTGCGAGGGATTTCACAGCAGCCGACCGAGACCCGTGAAGCAAGGTCCTGCTCGACGCTTTCCTGTCGGCCTTGCGCCTGTGCATGAAAAGCGGCCACAAAAAAACCGGGCGGTGCCCGGTTGCAGGAGTCTAGCATGAATCCTTGTGGGATGAACCCCGCGAACCTCTCGAGCGACGTTCATCCACTGCGCGGCCTCTGATGCTGCCAGAGGCCGCGCGCAACATCCCCGAAGGCGAGCCTTCGGGCTTGATGATGCTGCTTACTTGCTACCACCCTGCGGGTCCTTGAAGAAGCGGAAGAACTCGCTGTCCGGCTGCATGACCATCATGTTGCCATCGCCCTTGAAGCTGTCGCGATAGGCCTGCAGTGAGCGGTAGAAGCGGAAGAACTCGGTATCCGCCCCGTAGGCACCGGCATAGATGGCAGCGGCGGAGGCATCGCCCTCACCGCGCAGGGTCTGCGCCTGCTCTTCGGCCTGCGCGAGCAGAACGGAACGGCGACGATCGGCATTGGCCTGGATCTTCTCGGCCTGCTCCTGACCCTGGGCACGATACTCACGTGCCTCACGCTGACGCTCGGTCTTCATGCGCTCATAGACCGCCTGGGAGACTTCGTCCGGCAGGTCGATACGCTTGACGCGGATATCGAGAATCGACACCCCCAGTTCCTTGCGCATCACCTCGTCGAGCTCTTCGGTGGGCTTCTTCATCAGCGCGTCACGCTGCTCGGAGATGATCTGCACCAGCTCGAGCTTGCCGAACTCGTTACGCAGACTCTCGTCGACACGCGGCGCGATCAGGCGCTCGGCCATCTGCTCGTCGCCGGAGGTCGCTTCGTAGTAGCGCTTCGGATCGACGATCTTCCACTTGACGAAGGAGTCGACGATGACGGCCTTCTTCTCGCGGGTCAGATAACGGCTTGCCTGGGCATCCAGCGTCAACACGCGCGTATCGAAGGTACGGATCGTGTTGTAGACCGGCAGCTTGAAATGCAGGCCGGGCTGGATGTTGTCTTCCACCACTTCACCAAACTTGAGCTTGATGGCGCGCTGGGTCTCATCAACCGTGTAGAGGCTGTTGCTACCAAGCCAGGCCACTACGGCCAGACCGGCGACGGCCATCAGTGAGCGATTGTTGATCATTAACGACCCTCCCGACGGATGCTGTTGCTGCTGTCAGTGCTCTGGCTGCGGCTCAGGGCATCACTCGCCTGTCGGGACACACGGTCCAGCTCGCTACGACTCATGCCACTGCTGTCTTCGGCGGCAGCACTGGACTTGTTGGCCAGCTTGTCCAACGGCAGGTACATGAGGGAATTGCCGTTCTCGACATCCACCAGCACCTTGTTGGTCTTGCCGAGCACTTCACCCATGGTTTCCAGATACATGCGCTCGCGGATGATTTCCGGCGCCTTCTGGTACTCGGTCAGCAGGGACGTGAAGCGGTTGGCCTCACCCTGGGACTTCGCGACCACGGACTCCTTGTAACCCTCGGCTTCCTCGATGATGCGCTGCGCCTGACCCTGGGCTTCCGGGAGAATCGAGTTCTCGTAGGCCAGTGCCTGGTTGATCGTGCGCTGACGATCCTCACGCGCCTTGATGACGTCATCGAAGGAATCCTGGACCGCTGCCGGCGCAGAGGTGGACTCGACGTTGATGGTCTGCAGCGTCAGACCGACACCGTAGTTGTCCAGATAGGACTGCAGGCGCGACTTGACGTTGCTGGCCAGCAGTTCACGACCGGAGGTCAGGATGTCGTTCATGTCGGCACTGCCGACTTCGTGACGCAGCGCAGAGTCCATGGCGTTCTCGAGACTGATCTCGGGCGCACGGACGTTGAGCAGGAAGTCACGCGGGTTGGACACCTGATACTGCACGGACATCTGGACTTCGACGATGTTCTCGTCCTGGGTCAGCATCGACTTGGTCTGGGAGAGCGAACGCACCTTGGTGACGTTGACCTCACGCACATCGTCGATGATCGGCGGATTCCAGTGCAGGCCCGGACCGACGATGTCGTTGTACTTGCCGAAACGCAGCACGACGCCACGCTCTGACTGATCGACCAGATAGAAACCGGAAGCCGCCCAGATGGCGACCAGGATGACACCGATGATACCCGGCAGTGCGAAGGCATTGGTGCTGCCACCGTTGCCGCCATTGCCACCGGCACCGCCACGACGCTTGCGGCCATTGCCGAGCATGCCGTTGAGCTTGTCCTGGAATTTCTTCAGCGCTTCGTCGAGGTCGGGCGGTCCACCATTGCCACCGCCGTTACCCCCGCCCCCCTTCTTGTCCCCGTTGCGGCCACCGCCGCTCCACGGGTCATGCTGGTTGCCGCCACCCGGCTCATTCCAAGCCATACGTCGTCTCCACTCAGTCGATGTTCCGCTCGTCATTATGATGACGCCGCCCTGCCAGCTGCGACCGGTTCCTTGCCTTGAGCCTGATGGCCTCCGGCGACCGATTCTCTCGTACGGCATGGCGACGCGTCCCTTGCGGGAGAAGGCCATGGCCCTGCCCGACGGCCATCGTCCGTCGGACGGCATCCAGCCAATCCTGCTGAATGCCCGCTGCTCTGACGCGCAGGTCATGCCCTGCGCGAGGGCATCCATCGTCATTCGTGCGCGGCGATGGATGCCGGGTAGTGCTTGCCACTGCCTTGCGACAACGGTGCGCTGCTGCGTCGTGCGCCACTTCTCATCGAGCTGCCGCGCAGCGCACCGGCGCAAGTCTCGTTACCAGACGGTATCAGGACTTGTGCGTGACCGACACGCGATGCTTTTCCGCGCGTTCGGCGGACAGCTCACGCTGCCAGGCTTCACGGTCGTCATGCTCACCGCCGAGATAATCTTCAGGCGATTCACCAAGATGCGACAACAACTGCAGAAAGTCGCGTTTCTCGAGACGAATGTCCAGCAGCGCATTGCCCTGCTCGTCATATTGCTCGTCCTTGACCGCGTCCAGCTCGTGCAGGCCTGCCCGCAGACGGGACTTGGCAGGCCCCAGCGTCAGCTGCATGGAGATGACGTTGTCGGACAGCAGCTCGGCGAAGGCCTGCATCAGCAGATCCAGCCCCTTGCCGTCGCGTGCCGACAGCCACACCGCCAGCGGACGACCGAAGCCATCACGCTCGATGCGCGGCGCCATGTCGAGTCGATCGATCTTGTTCATGACCAACAGACGCGGCACATCACCGGCATCGATCTCGCTCAGGACGTGATTGACCTGCTCGGTATTGCGGTCATTCTCCGGGTCTGCGGCGTCGATGACATGTACCAGCAGATCCGCTTCCGCCGCTTCCTGCAGGGTCGCCTGGAAGGCTTCCACCAGCTTGTGCGGCAGATGACGAATGAAGCCGACGGTATCGGCCAGGACTGCCGGACCGACATCCTCGAGCTCCAGACGACGCAGCGTCGGGTCCAGCGTCGCGAACAGCTGATCGGCGGCGTACACCTCGGAGGTGGTCAGCGCATTGAACAGCGTCGACTTGCCGGCGTTGGTATAGCCGACCAGCGACAGGCTCGGGATCTCGGCACGCGCACGGGCACGGCGGTTCTGATCGCGCTGCTTGTGCACCTTCTCGAGTCGCTTGTGGATCGACTTGATACGGGCGCGCAACAGGCGACGGTCAGTCTCGAGCTGGGTTTCCCCCGGGCCTCGCAGACCGATACCGCCTTTCTGACGCTCAAGGTGGGTCCAACCCCGCACCAGGCGGGTGGACATGTACTCGAGCTGTGCGAGTTCCACCTGCAGCTTGCCCTCATGGGTCCGCGCACGCTGGGCAAAGATGTCGAGAATCAGACCGGTACGGTCGATGACGCGACACTTGAGCGTGGCTTCGAGGTTACGCTGCTGGGAAGGACTCAATGAATGGTTGAAAATGACCAGCTCGGCTTCGTGCACGGCCAGGGCCTCTTGCACTTCCTCAAGCTTGCCTTCTCCGATGAACGTACGGGAGTCGGGGCGGGGCCGGCTACCCTCGATGAGGGTCGCCGGCACGGCGCCTGCCGAACGTACGAGTTCGAGGAGCTCACCGGCATCCTCGCGTTCTTTTTCGTCCCGGAAATTGACATGCACCAGGACGGCCGTTTCACCGGCTTCGGGTCGTTCGAAGAACAATCAGCGCCTCTAACTTCAGCTTTCTGTGGACGGCACGCTCGGATCCTGGGCCGGCAGGCGCACATTGCGCGACGGCACCACGGTCGAGATAGCGTGCTTGTAAACCATCTGGGAGACAGTATTGCGCAGCAGGATCACGAACTGATCGAAGGATTCGATCTGGCCCTGCAGCTTGATGCCGTTGACCAGGAAGATCGAGACCGGGATACGTTCCTTGCGCAGGATGTTCAGGTACGGGTCCTGGAGTGATTGACCTTTGGACATGTGACTCTCCGTAAAAATGTCTCGTTCGAGGTAAGTATGGTTATGTTCGCCAGCGCTCCGGGTTGCCCTCTTGAGGGGGCTTCACGGGCGCGGGTCGTGACCGCTCATGTTACGCTAAGTGCAGGTCTGGCGCACGATTTTCAAGGTTTCACTGTAAGGATCTACACCCATGGAATCCACCGGGTGAATCCCCTGCCAGCTCCGCAACCAGGTCAACTGTCGCTTGGCGAGTTGACGCGTCGCGATGATGCCGCGTTCGCGCATCTCATCCCGGCTCAGATGGCCATCGAGAAAATCCCACACCTGACGGTAGCCGACACAACGTATCGAGGGCAGGCCCGCATGAAGCTCCGGACGTGCCTTCAGCGCTTCGACCTCGGCAATGAAGCCCTGTTCCAACATCTGATCAAAACGCGTCTCGATACGTTCATGTAACACGGCTCTATCGTGGGGCGCCAGTGCGATCGCTATCGGCCGGAACGGAAGTTCCGCCTTCGGCTGCTCCGCGAGCAGCTCGCTCATCGGGCGCCCGCTGATCAGACAGACCTCCAGCGCGCGTGTCAGCCGCTGTGGATCAGTGGCCCGAATGCGCTGTGCCGTGGCCGGATCAAGCCGCGCCAGCTGCGCATGCAGCGCCGGCAGCCCCTCGGACTGGATACGCGCCTCGAGCTCCGCGCGCAGCTCGGCATCCGCTGCCGGCAGCTCCGCCACGCCTTCCAACAGACGCTTGAAATACATCATGGTGCCACCGACCAGCAGCGGCATCTTGCCGCGGGACTGGATCTCGGCGATATGCGCCAGCGCATCGCGACGAAACTCGGCGGCGGAATAGCTCTCCAGCGGGTCGAGAAAGTCGATCAGGCGGTGTGGCGCTCGGGCCAGCTCTGCCGCGCTCGGCTTGGCCGTGCCGATATCCATGCCGCGATAGATCAGCGCCGAATCGACACTGACCAGCTCCGCGCCCTGCTCCTCGTGCCAGCGAATGGCGAGGTCGGTCTTGCCGGAGGCCGTCGGCCCCATCAACAACACGACAGGCGGCTTGTCAGCCACCTCAGACGCGTGGTGTCGGGAATCTTCAGGGGGTTGAATCTGGGTCATGGCCTATTGTCTGGGCTGGGAGGTGAATCAGGGGTGAACCGCGACGATACGGGGCGTCATCTACTGGCCGCGCAGGAACAGCTTGTCGAGCTCATGCATCGAAAGCTCGGTCCAGGTCGGTCGGCCATGATTGCATTGCCCGGAGCGCTCGGTGCGCTCCATGTCACGCAGCAGGGCATTCATTTCCGGAATCGTCAGACGGCGGTTGGCGCGCACGCTGCCGCGACACGCCATGTCGGCGAGCAGCTCATTCATGTGCGCCTCCATGCGGTCACTGCGCCCATAGCGCTCAAGATCTTCCAGCATGCCGCGCACCAGGGGCTCCACATCGGCATTGCCGAGCACGACCGGCACCTGACGCACCAGCAGTGTTTCCGGCCCGGCAGCGTCCAGCTCGACGCCCAGACGCGTGAACGCCTCGGACTCGCGCTCGAAGGTACCCATCTCGCGCGCACTGACCGCCAGCGACACCGGCACCAGCAGCGGCTGGGCCTCCAGATGGCCACCACCATGCACATGCTGCTTCATGCGCTCATAGGTGATGCGCTCGTGAGCGGCATGCATGTCGACCATCACCAGCCCGCGCGAGGTCTGCGACAGGATGTAGACGCCGTGCAGCTGCGCCACGGCGTAGCCCAGCGGCGGGGTGTCATCGTCGTCACTCTGCGCCGGCAGACCACGCATCACCACTGCCGAGCTGCCTGAGACCGAACCGCCCGAGACAGAGCCACTAGGGCCAGACGGCGCCGACATGCCAGGCCCTGCGTCGCTGGAAGGCGCGCCCGCCGGCGCCGAGTCGACCCGCCAGCCGGGCGCAGCTTCCCCGACACCGGCCTGCGCACTCCCCAGTCCTGCGCCCTGCCCTGGCCCGTCACCCTCGCGGCCACCTTCACCCAGCGTGACACGTGGTGCACGCCGCGCCTCACGTTCGGCACTGGCGATCGCCGCCGGATCGTTGGCCACGCCCGCACCGCCTGCGCCGCCACCCGGCGTCAGCAGATGATCTTCGCTGGGGTGCAGTGCCCGATAGCCGGCCATGAACTGACGCACACGCTCGGCACTCAGGCGTTCGCTGGAGCGACCATCACCGGCAGGCGGCAACTGCGAGGAAGGCTGCCAGGGGGCCGCAGGGCGGCCTGCAGGCGCGCTCGACGAGTCGTCCCCGGCCTGCGGACCGGCCGATGTCGATTGCTGCTCTGAGGCGGCATTTGGCTGGGCATCCTGCTCCTGACGACCGAGACGCATGCCCTGCTGCTGCCAGCCGGGGTCCTCTTCCTTCTCCTGCCCCTCGATGCCGGTAGGCGCGGCGCTGTTGTCACCGGGGCGCACCTCGGCCAGCGCCTTGTGCAGGCTCGAGAACAGGAAGTCATGCACCAGTCGCCCGTCCCGGAAGCGCACTTCGTGCTTGGTCGGGTGAACGTTGACATCCACCACTGTCGGGTCGAGCTCAAGATAGAGCACGAACACCGGATGCCGACCATGAAACAGCACATCGCGATAGGCCTGACGCACGGCATGCGCGACCAGCCGGTCGCGCACCACGCGGCCATTGACGAAGAAGTACTGCTGATCGGCCTGGGCACGCGAGTGCGTCGGCAAGCCCACCCAACCGGACAGACGCAGGCCGGAGGCCTCGATATCCAGATGCAGCGCATGCTCGAGGAAGTTGCGCCCTAGCAGCGCACCGATACGCCGCTCCACCGTCAGGGTGTCTTCACCAGCGCGCAGCTGGTGCACCACCTTCTGGTTGTGACGCAGCGTCCAGCCGATGTCGTGGCGTGACAATGCCAGCCGCCGGAAGCTTTCCTCGACATGACCGAACTCGGTCTTCTCGGTACGCATGAACTTGCGGCGCGCCGGTGTATTGAAGAACAGATCACGCACCGCGACGCTGGTGCCACGCGGATGCGGCGCCGGGGAGACGCGCGGCGCCATCTCGCGCCCTTCCGCCACCACGCGCCAGCCGTTGGCCGGCCCATCCGAGACATTCGAGAACAGCTCCAGCCGCGAGACCGAACTGATCGAGGCCAGTGCCTCGCCCCGGAAACCGAGGCTCGCCACGCCCTCGAGATCATCCAGGCTCTCGATCTTGCTGGTCGCATGCCGTGACAGCGCCAGCGGCAGGTCTTCCTCGGTGATGCCGCAGCCGTTGTCGCGCACGCGGATCAACCGCGCACCGCCACCTTCCAGCTCCAGCTCGATGCGGGTGCTGCCGGCATCAATGGCGTTCTCGACCAGCTCCTTGACCACGGAAGCCGGCCGCTCCACGACCTCACCCGCCGCGATCTGGTTGGCAAGGCGCGGATTGAGGATACGGATCCGTCGCTCGCCAGGGCGAGCGGGCTGCATGTCGGTCAGCTCGTCAGACATCGATAGACTCCTGGATACACGAGCGAAAAACGCCGCTTCTCTGAAAACGATACTGTCCGCCGACCCAGCCACGGCAAGCAACGCATGCCGGAACTGCTTCAGCGGACAGTGTCTGCGCCCCGCCAACGCAAGGCGCGGTCAGGGCGACTTCATGACGTCAGGTTCAGCTGCGTGGAATCTTGAGCAGCTGACCCACGCGCACCGTGTCGCCACTCATGTTGTTGGCCTGCTTGAGGGCCGCTATGCTCACGTTGTGGCGCTGGGCCACTTCCGACAGCGTATCGCCACTCTTGACGCGATATTCGCCGCCGTTGCCACCGCGTGCCTGGCTGCGCTGCCATGCCAGCAGACTTGCGGGCGGCGGATTGCGCTCGAAGTGGCTCTGGATTCCCGAGAAGATCGAGCGCGCCAGCTTCTCCTGATAGGGGCCACTGTTGAGATTGCGCTCTTCCTGGGGGTTGGAGATGAAGCCTGTCTCCACCAGCAGCGAGGGGATATCCGGCGACTTGAGCACCACGAAGCCCGCCTGCTCCACCTGACGCTTGTGCAGGGAATTCATGCGCCCGAGGTTGGCCAGTACGCCGCTACCCGCCGCCAGCGAATCGTTGAGCGTCGCGGTCATGGTCAGGTCGAGCAAGACGCCACGCAGCATCTCATCCTTGTCATTCAGGCTGAGATTGCCATCCACGCCCCCGATCAGATCAGCACGGTTTTCGGTGGCGGCCAGCCAGCGTGCGGTCTCGGACGTCGCCCCGCGGCTTGAGAGCGCAAAGACCGAGCTACCATGCGGGCGCGGGCTGTTGAAGGCATCGGCGTGAATCGAGACGAAGAAGTCCGCCTTCTGCTCACGCGCGATCTCGGTGCGCTTGCGCAGCGGAATGTAGTAATCGCTGTTGCGGGTCAGGATGGCCTTGAAGCCGGGCTGAGCATCGAACATGCGCTTGAGGCGCTTGCCGATCTTGAGCACTACATCCTTCTCCCGGGTCCCGCTGGGGCCGCTGGCGCCCGGGTCTTCCCCGCCGTGGCCAGGGTCGATCGCGATGATGATGTCACGCTTGGGATGTGCCGCCGCCTGGGTATTGACCACAGGTTCCGCCGGTTCGCCTTTCAGCTTGCGCTTGGCCGCAGCCTGTTCCTGCTCGCGGATACGGGCCTCGATGGGGTCGATGGGATTCTCGACCGCCGATTCGCCGGGGAACTCGAGATCCACCACCAGGCGATTGCCGTACTTGGCATTCGGCGCCAGCGTGAAGTCCTTGGGATTGACCGGGCGCGTCAGGTCGAGCACCACACGCAGGGCATCCCCCTGACGTCCGCTGCGGATCGACTTGATGGCGCTGCCTTCGAGATTCAGCGCGGCGAACTTGCGCTCGACCGCGGCACTGGCCACTTCACTGCCGGCAAGGTCGATCACCAGACGGCGCGGATTGTCGAGACCGAAGACCTTGGCCTTGGCGGCACTGTCGAGATCGAACACCAGCCGCGTGTGGTCCGGTGCGGTCCACAGGCGCAGGTTCTCGACCTTGGCGGCCAGCGCCTGCGGCGCCAGCACCAGACTGGCAAGCGAGCAGACGACGCCACCCGCCAGCCAGCGACGGAAGCTGCGCGCCAGACGCATACGGGGGATTTTGGACGCTATTTCAGGCATCAGACAGGATGACCCAGACAGAAAGAACATGAATGAAGATAACGAATGATCGGACACTGCGCCGCCAGACATCGCAAGCGGAACGGCGCCATCATGCCTGATAGGTTCGGCGCTCGGCCAGTGTTGCCAACCAACCCTCACCTCGCGGTGTCAGGGCAGTCAATTCGGCCTCGCGTCCTTCGTCGGCGACGAACAGCGTGATGCGCAGATCCGGCGTGGGCAGAAAGCCCTGACCACAGCTCGGCCACTCGATCAGCGCCAGGCTGTCGGCGGCGAGCAGATCGCGCCCCCCGATGAACTCGAGCTCTTCAGGGTCGGCGAGACGGTAGAGGTCGAAGTGGTTGATGTGCCACTCGCCACCCTCGGCCCGTGGCAGCACGTAGGGCTCCACCAGGGTGTAGGTCGGGCTCTTGACCGCACCCTGGTGACCATAGGCGCGCAGCACGCCGCGGGTCAGGGTCGTCTTGCCCGCCCCCAGCTCACCCTCCAGGAACACCAGCCCGCGGCCGGCAAGGATATTTCCCAATTGAGTGCCGAAGGCAACCTGGGCGTTTTCATCAGACAGAAGTATGCGCATCTCGGGCCCGTGGATTGAGCAATAAATGCATATAGGATGCCAGATCACCTGCGAGCAGGCCACGTTCACCACGCTCCTGTACCGCCTGGTCGGCCGCCAGGGCATGCACCAGCACCCCTAGCCGCGCCGCCTGCGCCATGGCGCGCGTGACTCGCCGAGCCTGCGCCGCCTCATCCTGGGAGGAACGCGGCTGGCGTGCATCGAAGCCGCCGTTGAGCGCCTGCGCCGCCAGACCCGCGATGATGCCACCCAGCACATCGCCCATGCCGCCACTGGCCATGCCCGGATTGCCGTAGGGGCAGAGCGCCACCGCCGGCCCCTCGAGTACCCCCGCAGGGCTCGCCACCAGACTGCCCGCGCCCTTGAGGACCACGCTGCCGCCGAAACGCTGCTGGAGTGCTCTTGCGGCTGCGATCCGGTCGTGTTCGACGTCCGCCACACTGCAATCGAGCAAACGCGCGGCCTCGCCGGGATGCGGCGTCAGCACCCAGTCGTCGCGACGGATGATGTCGCCTTCGCTCGCGCGCCAGGCCAGCAGACTCAGGCCATCGGCATCCACGACCAGCGGCTGACCCGCCGCCAGCACCCGCGACATGCCGCCCCAGCCCCACAGCATGCTCTCGAGACTCTCCGTGCCCATGCCGGGCCCGACCAGCGTCACGCTGGCCTGTGCCAACTGTGATTCCAGCACGGCGAAGCCATCGTGGTTGCTGCCCTCCGGGCCACTCTTGAGGCCGCGCGCCATGACCTCGGGGCAGCGTGTCAGGCTGGCGCTGATATGCGCGGGCGCCGTCAGCAGCGCGACCTTGCCGGCCCCGGCCCGCGCCGCCGCCTCGCTGGCCAGCAATACCGCCCCCCCCAGCCCCGGCCCGCCGCCGAAGACCAGCACGCTGCCGGTATCGCCCTTGTGGGCCAGCGGCGAGCGCGGCACCAGCTCGGACTCCAGCCAGCGCGGTGTCAGCCGCTGCACGGCATCCTCTGCCAACAAGGCCGCGGTTCGCGACTGCGCGACCACCTCCGGCAACACGCGCGCCGCGCCCAGGCGCGCCAGACTGACGTGCCCGGCGTGCAGCTCGGCGCGCCCGGTGTGCAGGCCCGGCTTGTCGACCAGGAACGTCAGCGTCACATCCGCTTCCACGGCGACACCCGCTACCGCGCCCGTCGCGGCGTTCAAGCCTGAGGGCACATCCAGCGCCATGACATGCACGTCCTGCTGATGAGCGTGATTGATGCGCTCGATGGCTTCGACCACGCTGCCGCGCGGCGCATCGCGCAGGCCGATGCCGGTCAGCGCATCCACCAGCAAGGGCCAGCCCTTGAGCAGCGCATCCGCCGCCTCCTCATCGGCCTTCGGCCATGCCAGCGTCTCGACACCAGCCTCGCGCGCCGCGATCGCGGCCAGCTGCGCATCACCGGTCAAGGCATCCTCCGGCGTCAAGGCGATGACTCGCACCTCGAAGCCCGCCAGCAATGCCAGGCGCGCCAGCAGATAGCCATCACCGCCATTGTTGCCGCCACCACACAGCACGCACAGCCTGCGCGCCTCCGGCCAACGCTGACGCAGCAGATCGAACGCCGATTGCGCGGCGCGCCCCATCAGGCGCTTCTCCACCGGCGCCTCGCTCTGGCCACTGTCAGCGGCGACGGTCTCCTCCGCGAGCATCCAATGCTCCAGATCACGCAGCGCCGCCAACGGCCACAGACAGTTGACCGAACGCCACAGCGTCATGGTCGCCGAAGATGCCGGGGGGCAGGTCTGGTCAGAGGTCGATTCGTGCGCTGTCATGCCTACACTCCTTGTCTGGATATCCATTGCCTGACTGGATGTTCGTTGCCTGTCTGGACGCTCGTTGACTGCCTGGATGTGCGTTGCCTATCGTGAGGCATGGCGCTGCATGCCGCCTTCCTTTCTACTGCGCCTTACCTGCCGTGCTCACGCCGTCAGGCAGCACGCTTGGGCTGACCGGCAAGTTGCGCTAAGGTGGCGCGCCTCTGTCCTCGATCTCGCTGGAACCCCCATGTCTGCTCCGCACTCATCCACCGCCACCGCTTCACCTGCCGACACCGGGAGCCCCGCTGCCGATGAAAAGGCCATGGCGGAACTGGCAACGCGCATCAAGACATGGGGGCGCGAGCTGGGTTTTCAGCAGGTCGGCATCACCGATGTCGACCTCTCGGTCCACGAGGCCTATCTGGAGCGCTGGCTGGCCAACGGCCATCACGGCGAGATGAACTTCATGGCCAAGCACGGCACCAAGCGGACTCGTCCTGAGGAGCTGGTGCCCGGGACACTGCGCGTCATCAGCGTGCGCCTCGATTACCTGCCGCCTGAGGTCGAGACCACTCAGGTGCTCAGCCAACCTGAACGCGCCTATGTGTCACGCTACGCGCTGGGGCGTGATTACCACAAGCTGATGCGCAAGCGACTGGCCAATCTGGCCAAGCAGATCGAGAAGGAAGTCGGCAAGTTCGGCTATCGCGCCTTCGTCGACTCCGCCCCGGTGATGGAGCGCGCCCTGGCACAGAAGGCCGGCATCGGCTGGTTCGGCAAGAACGCCATGCTGATGAATCAGCAGGCCGGCTGCCTGTTCTTCCTGGGCGAACTCTACACCGACCTGCCCCTGCCGGTGGACGCCCCCTTTGAAAAGGAACACTGCGGCAGCTGCAACGCCTGCAAGGTCGCCTGCCCGACGGATGCCATCGTCGAAGACAAGGTCGTCGATGCGCGGCGCTGCATCTCGTACCTGACCATCGAGCTCGATGGCGCCATCCCCGAGGAATTCCGTCGCCCGATGGGCAACCGCATCTACGGCTGCGATGACTGTCAGCTGTTCTGCCCCTTCACGCGCTTCGCCAAGGCGACCCAGGAGACTGACTTCTCGCCGCGCCATGATCTGGATCGCATCGAGCTGATCCGCCTGTTCTGCTGGGGGGAGCAGGAATTTCTCAGCAAGACGGAAGGCAGCCCGATTCGACGCATCGGCTACGAGAAGTGGCTCTCCAACATCGCCATCGGACTGGGCAATGCGCCCTGGTCGGAACAGGTCGAGCATGTGCTGCGCGCCCGTCTGGCCTACCCCAGCGAGCCACTGCGCGAGCATGTGCGCTGGGCGCTGAAGGAGCAGGCCATCAAGCGCGGCGCCCGCCTGGCCACCGCGCTTTGAGAGCCGTTGCCTCGTGGGCTATCGCTTTGAATTGAGGAACGATACTTAGACGATGCCCTGCTGGGTCAGCTTGAGGAAGGTCTTGCGGTAATGCGCAAGCTCCGCCAGTGACTCACGGATATCGTCCATCGCCTGGTGGGTCGCACGCTTCTTGAAGCCGTCGAGCGCGGCCGGATTCCAGCGCTTGGCCAGCTCTTTCAGGGTCGAGACATCGATGTTGCGGTAGTGGAAGAATTCTTCCAGCAACGGCATCTCGTGCTGCAGGAAGCGGCGGTCCTGATGCACGCTGTTGCCACACATCGGCGAGGCGCCTGCCGCCACGTGCCGGGCCAGGAACTCGAGGGTCTGGCGTTCGGCTTCGGCGGTATCTATCTGACTTTCCTTGACGCGCTTCACCAGCCCGGATTCACCATGGGTGCGCGTGTTCCACTCATCCATCGCCTCCAGCAGGCTGTCCGACTGATGCACGGCCAGCACCGGGCCTTCGGCGATCAGGTTGAGGTCGCCGTCGGTGACCAGCGTGGCCACCTCGATGATGCGCTCACGCGCCGGGTCGAGACCGGTCATTTCCAGGTCGATCCAGATGAGGCGGTCGGCCTGCGCGGTGGGATTTGCCATGGGTCACTCCTTGCTGAGCAGATGATGGAATGGCGCGGGACGCCAGTCGATGACAGCAGTATCACACGCCATCCCGGGGCGTCGCACGACACCCGAGGGCGCAAAGGGTACAATCGCGCCGCAAAGGGGGGAAGACTCTCCCATCCCTGGCGAACGAACGGCGACCGGAGTCACCAGCCAAGCATGAGTAAACGCAAGCTAAGCCGCCAGCAGCAATGGCGAATCGAGAAGGTGCAGGCCGAGCGTACCAAACGCGCCGAAAAGCGCGAGACGCAGGACCGCGACAAGCTCGACGCCGGCGAATATGGCCCGGAGCAGCATGGCCGTGTCATCGCCCACTACGGGCGCAGCCTGGAAGTCGAAAGCGAATCCGGCAGCCTGCACCGCTGCCACCTGCGCGCCAACCTCGAGACGCTGGTCACCGGTGACCGGGTCATCTGGCGCGAAGCCAGCGATGCCAGCGGCGTCGTCGTCGCGCGTGGCGCACGCACCACCGAGCTTGAACGCCCCGACATGCGCGGCGTGCTCAAGCCGGTGGCGGCCAACATCGACCAGATCCTGATCGTGTTCGCCGCCGAGCCCGCCCCGCAGCCCAACCTGATCGACCGCTACCTGATCGCCGCGGAAGCCACCGGCATCACACCGGTGCTGGTGCTCAACAAGGTCGACCTGCTGCCGGAAAGCGGCGGTGAGCTGCGCGACCTGCTGGCGCGCTATGAAGCGCTCGGCTACGAAGTCGTCGCCTGCACCACGCGTGGCGAGTCAGGGCTCGATGCCCTCAAGGCCCAGCTCAGCGATCGCACCTCGGTATTCGTCGGCCAGAGTGGCGTCGGCAAGTCGTCCCTGATCGGCATGCTGCTGCCCAGGGAAGAGGTTCGCGTCGGCCCGCTGTCGGCCGAATCACGCCAGGGCATGCACACCACCACCACCGCCTGGCTCTATCACATGCCGGATGGCGGTGACCTGATCGACTCGCCCGGCATTCGTGAATTCGGCCTGGTACACCTGACTCCCGAGCAGGTCACCGACGGCTTCCGCGAGTTCCACGACTATCTCGGCTATTGCCGCTTCCGCGACTGCAAGCACGAGAAAGAGCCGGGCTGCGCCCTGCTGCAGGCCGTGGACAACGGCGAGATCGGCCGCGTGCGCTTCGAGAGCTACAAGAAGATCCTGCTCTCGCTGACCGAGAGCTGATCAGGCGCTATCAAAAAAGCCGTCAACAAAAAGCCCCGCCAGGCAGTCACTGCCTGGCGGGGCTTTTTCATGCTCGAGGCACTCGAGATACATCACAGCCTCGAGACACATCACTGCCGCTTTCGAAACCTAGCCTTCCAGCAACAGCAGCAGTGACAGCGCGAACAGCACCCACATGGTCGGGCGAATCTCGCGCGCCTTGCCGACGCCGAGCTTGATGACCACGAAGCTCAGGAAACCGAACACGATACCGTGGGTGATGGAATAGGTCAGCGGAATCATCACCATGGCGATGAAGGCCGGAATCGCATCATCGAACTGGTGCCAGTGGATCTTGCCGATCGGCTCCATCATGAACACGCCGACCAGAATCAGCGCCGGGGCAGTCGCGATGGACGGCACCAACGACAGCAGCGGCGCCAGGAACAGGAACGGCAGGAAGCAGAGCGCCACCACCACCGCGACCAGCCCGGTGCGTCCGCCCTGACTGATACCGGCCGCCGATTCGATGTAGGCATTCGCCGGGCTGGTGCCGAGTGGCGCGGACACCAGCGCCGAGAAGGCATCGACCATCATCGAGCGACGGATATTGCGCGGGTCACCATTCTCGTCCTTCAGATTGCCCGCTTCGGCCACCGCCATGAAGGTCGAGAGCGCGTCAAAGAACACCGTGAACAGGATGACGAAGATGAACGGCGCATAGGCCACCTTGAGCGAACCGAGCAGGTCCAGCGCCAGCAGGCCGCTGAAATCAGGCGCAGCGAAGATACCGGTGAAGTTGACCAGCGTCGGCTGAGCGATCTCCGGCGGGAAGTAGGCGCTGCCATCCCCCCACAGACGCCCGATGGTGGTCGCCATCAGGGTCGTGACGATGATGCCGATGATCAATGCGCCGTGGATGCGCTTCGCGACCAGGATGGCGGTCAGCGCCAGCCCCAGCAGGAAGACCACCAGCGAGGGCGTCATCGGCGCGACACTGACCACGGTGACCGGATTGGAGACGATCAGCTTGGCATTCACCAGACCGATCAGGGTGATGAACAGGCCGATACCACAGGCGATGGCGTAGCGAAGCTGAGCGGGAATCGCATCGATCACCAGGCGGCGCACGTTGAACAGGGCCAGTACCGCGAAGATGACGCCGGCCCAGAACACGCAGCCCAGCGCGACCTCCCAGCTCATGCCGCCGCCCAGCACCATGGTGTAGGCGAACAGGGCATTGATGCCCATGCCCGGCGCGACCAGGATCGGGTTGCGCGCGTACAGGCCCATCATCAGGCTGCCGAAGAAGCTGACCAGCACGGTCGCCGTGAGGGCAGCACTGAATGGCACGCCGGCGGCTGACAGGATGCCGGGATTGACCACGATGATGTACATCGACGCCATGAAGGTGGCGATGCCCGCCAGCACTTCCGTGCGCGTCGTGGTGCCTTCGGCACGCAGTGAGAATAGGCGCTCGAGCAAGATGATGACTCCCGTTCAGGATGAAGCGATTGAGTAGCAGTTCAGCGTCGACGGGTCGCCGACACGCTGCACCGAAATGACACACGTTGAGCGCCCGTACCGCACTAGATGAGTGCAGCAGCGCCACTGGCGATAGACAGTGTATTGCCTGGGGCCGCGAAGAGAGTGTTCCCGAGGGCCAGAATGTGGCATTCGCCTCAGGCCCGCTGCACTGAAACAAGCGCTTCTTTCGACAAGACCTACTGGATCTACTGGCTGCTGGGTGGCCTCGTCAGCTGATCAGAAGGCTGTCCAGAAGGCTGTCCAGAAGGTCAGGTCATGGCGCGCACTGTGCCCTGCTGGCACACGCGTCGTCCACGTCTGTGCCGTTATGCGTTCGCACTGGGCATTCACACGCTCGCCCCGGAATGTGACGCGCGGCATTATACTGAAAACATGTCGTTTCAGGGGACAAAATGGCAAGGAATCTGGCGCGGTGACACTTCGCCTCGCCGCAGTCACTTGATTGCATCTCTTGATCGCAGTGACTTGACCACAGTGCCAGCCGACGTGCCATGATGCCGGAAGGATCACTCTCTTCGTAGAAGCAAGGATTACGCCATGTCTCACGATTCTTCACACCCTTCCCCCTCGGAAGCCGACCTGCTGCCCTTGATCGTCGAACCGCAGCAGCTCGCGGAGATGCTCGACCATCCTGATATCGTGATCGTCGACGTGCCACTGAAAGCCCAGAGCCATGCGCGTCATGTGCCCGGCGCTCGCCTGCTCGACTTCAAGCAGCTGGTCGGCAGCAATGACGACGACATTCCCGGCGTGCCGAGCCCCGAGGCACTGTCTGGCGTGATGTCAGCCCTTGGCATCACCCGCGACAGCCATGTGGTGGCCTATGACGATGAAGGCGGCGGTTGGGCCGGACGCTTGCTGTGGACCCTGGCGCTGCTCGGCCATACCCGCTACAGCTACCTCAATGGTGGCCTGCACGCATGGCAAGGCGATGGCCTGCCGCTGAGTGACACCGCCAGCGACTGGAGCCCCAGCGAGTATCACGCCGCCTACATGGACACCAACGTGATGGCGACGCGGGAAGACATTCTCGATCGACTGGCGGCCGAGGACCCGCAGGAAAGCGTCGTGGTCTGGGATGCGCGCTCCGCGGAAGAATATCGCGGCGAGAAGGGCCAGAACGCCCGCCTCGGCCATATCCCGGGCGCCGTGCATTTCGAGTGGACCGAGGCCATGGACCGTGAGCGCAACCTGCGTATCCGCGACTATGCGGAGCTGTTGACCGAACTGGGCGCTCGCGGCCTCAACCCCGAACAGCACATCGTGACGCACTGCCAGAGCCATCACCGCTCCGGCCTGACCTGGCTGGTGGGTCAGGCGCTGGGCTTCAGCGATGTACGCGCCTATCCGGGCTCCTGGAAGGAATGGGGCAACCGTGATGACACGCCCATCGAACGCTGACGACTGATAATGGGCTGAAGGCGCTTGATATCGGGCTGAAGGCTTCTGGCGGCAGCCTGAGACGGGCCTATCGAGCGCCAGCACGCCAATGCAGGCCATGCCGGGATGACACGCATGGCCTGCCTGGCAACTGTCGCCAGGCCCACGGCTGCGGCAATCCGCAGGCTTGAGCCGTTATTGACGATGGGCTAAGGTGCAGCCCAACTGCTGGCCGCCGCTGTTGCCGGCCAACGCCCGCCCTCTCGAGGAGCGGGCTTTTCATTCCTGAAAGTGCCTGCAAGGATCGCCATCGTGGATCGCGCCAAGCTGTTTTCCCTGAGCCAGTACCCACTGCCCCAGCACCTGATCTCACGCCTCATCGGCCGTGTCGCCGCCTGCACCAATCCGTGGGTCAAGAACACCTTCATCGAGCGCTTCATCAAGGCCTACGGCGTCAACATGAACGAGGCGCTCGAGGAGAATCCGCGTGCCTACGCCTGCTTCAATGACTTCTTCACCCGTGCCCTGAAGGCGGACGCCCGCCCCATCGGCGAAGGCCTGGTGTCACCGGCCGATGGCGTACTGTCCCAGTTCGGCAACATCGAACACGGCACCCTGGTACAGGCCAAGGGTCAGGCGTTCTCGCTGACTCAGCTGCTGGGTGGCAGTGAAGAGCGCGCCGCTCCCTTCCGCAACGGCCGCTTCGCCACCGTCTATCTGTCACCGAAGGACTACCATCGCGTCCATATGCCGGTGGCCGGTCGTCTGGTCGAGATGGCTTACGTCCCGGGGCGCCTGTTCTCGGTCAACGAAGCCACTGCCAAGCACGTGCCGGGCCTCTTCGCGCGCAACGAGCGCCTGGTGTGCATCTTCGAGACCGAGCATGGCCCGATGGCCATGGTGCTGGTGGGCGCGATGATCGTCGCGGCGATCAAGACCGTCTGGTGTGGTCAGATCACGCCGCTTTCCGGTGATGTCGAGACGACCCGTTTCGATCAACTCATCGAGCTGGCACATGGCGCCGAGATGGGCCGCTTCCAGCTCGGCTCCACCGTGGTGATGTGCTTCCCGGACAGCGTCGAGTTCGATGACGCCCTGACACCGGGCCAGAAGGTCAGCATGGGTCAGTCACTCGGCATGCGCCCGTCTGCGACAGCACCGGCCCCGACCGAGCCAGAAGAGCATGCGACAGAGACGGCGCAGGACACGCCGACCACAGACGAGAAATAAGGTCAGGCATGGCGCAGCGCGAGCACGACACTCGTGCATAAAGCCCGCACATGAAACCCGGGCATAAAAAAAGGGAAGCCCCTGGCTTCCCTTTTTAACGACAGGAGACTGACCGCGCTCCTCGCCTTCTTGCCTTGCCCCGCGATGAACGCTGCCATCGGGGTGATCACTACCTTCAGTGCCCAAACAGATCAGAGTCCTCCATGACGGGCGTCACGCTCTCACGACGCGACTGCCGGATGATGCCTCGAAGGCTCCGAGGGTTCGAGCCATCATCTGTCGCCTTCTTTCACCATGCCCGATAAAAGAAGACCCGCTGCGACCATTGCCCTGGTCCTGCCATCACCTTGTCTGCGGGCTTCGCAGGCAAGCGCCAACCCTCCACGCTGACTTCTCCAGTCTAGTCGACGCACGCTCGGCAAGCGTGTTGGCAATAAACGCTGGGATTCACGCAAATCACATCGAAAGCTGCCTCTCATGTCGGCTCTCAAGCACGTGTTGCCGGAAAAGCGATCACCGCCGAGATATCGCGCTCTCCCAGCGCCAGCATGATCAGACGATCCAGCCCCAGCGCCACCCCGCTCCCCGCGGGCATTCCCGCCTGCAAGGCCGCCACCAGGCGCTGGTCCGACGCTACCTCAGGCAGTCCCTGGGCGACTCGCGCGGCATTGTCTTCGGCAAAGCGCGCCGCCTGCTCACTGGCATCGGTCAGCTCGTCATAGCCGTTGGCCAGCTCGATGCCCGCCACATAGGCCTCGAAACGCGACGCCACCCAATCACCCTCACTGTCCTGATGCTTGCGCGCCAAGGCGGCCTGTGCGGCCGGGTACTCGGTGACCAGCTCCACGGTGGCTTGTCCCTGCGCTCCTATCCCCTGTGACCCTCGCCCCTGCGCTCCTGCGCCCTGTGCCCCTGAGCCAAGAGTCGGCTCGATCACCAGGCTCATCAGTGCATCCAGGCAGGTCTCATGCGACCAGTCGTCAGCCGCGACCTCACATTCTCGCGCACAGGCGGCTCGTAGCTCCTCAAGCGAGGCCGTGAAGGGGTCCAGCGCCAGCACACGGCGAAACAGCGCACGGTAAGGCGTGATGGCAGGCCTGGCCTGGGCGCCTTGTGACTCATTGAGCAACAACGGCTGACCGGTCAACTGTGCCCCGAGCGCCATCACGCGCCGGATCAACTCGCAGGTCTCCGTCATCAGCGCCTCAAGGCTCATGCCGGGGCGATACCACTCCAGCATGCAGAACTCGGGATTGTGGCGGCGGCTGACCTCGCCATCGCGGAAGGCACGCGCGATCTGGAAGATCGGCCCGCTGCCGGCCGCCAGCAGTCGCTTCATGTGAAATTCCGGCGATGTCTGCAGCCACAGCGGCACGCGCTCACGCTCGCCCGGCAGCTGCGCGCTCAAGGACAATGACGCGAGACCGACATCCGTCGAACCGGCCTGCCCCAGCACCGGCGTTTCCACCTCCAGCACCTCACGCTCGGCGAAGAAGGCGCGCACCTCACTGATCAGACGCGCGCGCTGAACGAGCCGCTCGCGCGTGGCAGTGGGCGCCCAGTCCTCTGCCAGGGCAGCGCCTGGCGCGGCAGCGGCTGAGAGAGGTGAAGCAGCGGCGGAAGAATCGGCATCAGACATGGACAGGCTCGAGGAAGGGATCAGCGGGAGACGCTGGCCAATCGCGAGGGCTGATCGACACGATCACTCTGCACGACTGACCAGCACGAATGAGGAGCACAAACGATGATGCCCCGCACGAGGCGAGGCATCAGGGTGTTCACGACGTGAGCGAAAGGGCTCAGGCGCGAGACACGTACTCGGCGCTGCGGGTATCAACCTTGAGGACTTCGCCCTGGTTGATGAACAGCGGCACACGCACCACGGCACCGGAAGACAGGGTCGCCGGCTTGGAGCCACCGTTGGCGGTGTCGCCCTTGAGGCCCGGGTCCGTCTCGACGACTTCCAGCTCGATGAAGTTCGGCGCGGTGACGGCGATCGCGTTGTCGTTCCACAGCGTGATGGTGTAGACGACCTGCTCTTTCAGCCACTTGACCGTGTCGCCCAGCGCCTTGCCATCGACAGCGTACTGCTCGAAGGAGCCATCGGTACGCATGAAGTGCCACATCTCACCGTCGGTGTAGAGGTATTCCATGTCGACTTCCATGACATCGGCGGCTTCGATGCTCTCGCCGGACTTGAAAGTACGCTCCCATACACGACCGGTCTTCAGGTTGCGCAGCTTGACGCGGTTGAAGGCCTGGCCCTTGCCCGGCTTGACCAGTTCGTTATCGACGATGGCACAGGGATCATTGTCCAGCATCACTTTCAGACCGGACTTGAATTCGTTGGTAGAATAGTTGGCCATCTTGCTCGCTCTCGACTCGTTAACGGGTCTTGCCCGCCATGAATTCCAGATTGCAGTCAATTGGCTGCAATCATGACTAGAAGTGATGCGCATGATAACCCGAACCCCTGCATCCTTGCATACCATCCCGCACACCAGCCACGAAAGTCGTGCCTCAGAGGCCTTCTCATCTGCCGCTGAAGCCCCGTCTGCCCCGAATGACTGGCGTGCACAGCTGCGCGACGTGATCCGCTCTCCACAGGCCCTGCTGGAGCGCCTGGGGCTGGAGCGCGAGTGGCTGCCGGGCGCCCGCGACGGCCATGAACTGTTCGCGATCCGCGTGCCCGAGGCCTATGCCAGCCGCATCCGCGCCAATGACCTCGACGACCCACTGCTGCGCCAGGTGCTGCCGCTGGACGCCGAGACCGATGTGCTCGACGGCTACGTCACCGATCCGCTGGAAGAGGCTGAACATACGCCGCTGCCGGGGCTGATCCACAAGTACACCAATCGGGTGCTGCTGATGGCCAGCGGCGGCTGCGCGATCAACTGCCGCTACTGCTTCCGCCGTCACTTCCCCTATGACGACCATCAGCCCAGCCGCGCGCAGTGGCAGGATATCCTCGACTACCTGCGCGCCGACGAGCGCATCCGCGAGGTGATCCTGTCCGGCGGCGACCCGCTGGTCTCCCCCGACAAGCGCCTGGCGTGGCTGGTGGAGTCGCTGGGCGAGATTCCGCATCTCAAGCGCCTGCGTATCCACACGCGCCTGCCGGTGGTGATTCCGGACCGCGTCAATGACGAGCTGCTCGGCTGGCTGGGTGCCACGCGTCTGCAGAAGGTGCTGGTCATTCACACCAACCATGCCAACGAGCTGGACGACGCCGTCGCTGCCGCCATGACTCGCCTCAAGAACGCCGGCGTCACCCTTCTCAATCAGGGCGTCATCCTGCGCGGCGTCAATGACAGCGTGGAAGTGCAGACGGCCCTCGCCGAGCGCCTCTTCGAGTGCGGCGTACTGCCCTACTACCTGCATGCCTTCGACCCCGTGCAGGGCGCCGCCCACTTCGCGGTCAGCGATGAAGAGGCCTGCAACCTGATGGAAGCGCTGCTTGAGCATCTGCCCGGCTTCCTGATGCCGCGCCTGGTACGTGAAGTGCCCGGCCGACGCTCCAAGACACCTCTATCCAATCCCCCTGTGTCCAAAACACATCCGGGAGTCGACGCCGCCGCCACTGGCCCTTCGGCGTCTTCCCCTGCGGGCGACGAGCGCGAGCCATCATCGCTCAACCTGACAGGCATCATCGCCAGCGCGTGAATGGCGCCTTGGCAGCGTGAGGCAACAACAGGCGGCGTCCTGCACAAAATTTGCTACTATCGCTGGCCAATTTCATCATCGGCACACGCCCCGAGAGGCGTGGCCATGCTCAAGGAGCCCATCACATGCCTCATCTCGTCATTGATTATGCCGACAGTCTGGCCCCCAGCCTCGACATGGACGCGATCATGGATGACCTGCATGCCGCTGCCATGCAAAGTGGCCTGTTCAAGGAAACCGACATCAAGGTGCGCGCGGAAAGCTGGCGTCACTGGCGTCTGGCCGGCAATCAGGCACCGCTGGCGCACAAGCACGGCTTCGTCAACCTGCACTGCCACCAGCTGGAAGGCCGCAGCGATGACGACAAGTCGCGCCTGGCGGATATCCTGATGGAGGCCCTCAAGCCTCACTGCGAGGCGGCCCGCGAAGTCAGCGTGGAGATCGTCGAGATCACCCGCGCGACCTATCGCAAGCACAAGGCCTGAGCGCACAGGTGACTCACCGCCCCTGAGACCGCAGACAAAAACGCCCCGTGGCCGAAAGCCACGGGGCGTTTTTCCTTCTCGCGATCAGCGATTCAAGCCAGTGGACGAACTCAGGTGCCCGTCATGGCCATCGGGACGTGAAGCAGGTCATTGAGACGATGGGCGTGTTCGGCGGCCTCACGGCCCACCGACGTCAGATAGCCGCCATCCGGCAGCGTGGTCAACCCCTTGGCATGCAGACGCTCGGCGGCGGCCACCATGTCGGGACTGGCATCGTGGCGAATCTTCAAGCCCTTGAGGGCGGCATCATGCGGAAACAGGCACAGCAGGTGCAGTTCATCGTCATAGGGTGACGGCATGGGCAAACTCCTGACGGCGTGGCGAGTGGCGTTTCAGTATGGCGTCAACTGACGAGCGACGAGTCGTCGGCGCTTCCCCTCCAGTCTAGCCCTCACACCCGAAAGCGCATTGCTGCTTTGGGACTACTCTGCGACCTGATGACCAGACGACAACGCCCCCCATCGCGGCGGCGATGGGGGGCGTTGTCACTCACACACTGGCTTGTCACTCAGCGCAGGCGTTCAGCGGCTGAATCACGGATCAGTGCTCGAGATCCTGCTGGCGATAGCCCATCAGGTAGAGCACGGCATCCAGGCCCAGAGTCGAGATCGACTGGCGCGCCTGTTCACGCACCAGCGGCTTGGCGCGGAAGGCGATGCCCAGCCCCGCCTCGGCCAGCATCTTGAGGTCATTGGCACCGTCACCGACGGCGATGGTCTGCTCCATGCGCAGGCCATGACGCTCGGCGATCTCGCGCAGCAGCAGCGCCTTGCGCTCGGCATCGACGATCGGCTCGCGCACTTCACCGGTGACCTTGCCATTGACGATCACCAGCTCATTGGCGTGGATCTCATCGAAGCCCAGCAGCTGCTGAAGATGACGCGCGAAGTAAGTGAAGCCGCCGGACAGGATCGCGGTGCGATAGCCCAGCGCCTTGAGGTTGGCCATCAGGCGCTCGACCCCATCCATCAGCGGCAGATTGGCGGCGATATCGGCCAGCACCGATTCATCCAGGCCTTCCAACTTGCTCATGCGTTCGCGGAAGCTTTCCTTGAAGTCCAGCTCGCCCCGCATGGCCCGCTCGGTGACTTCCGAGACTTCCTCGCCGACACCGTGACGACGCGCCAGCTCGTCGATCACCTCGGTCTGGATCAGCGTCGAATCCATGTCGAAGCAGATCAGGCGACGATGGCGACGCCAGATATCGTCTTCCTGGATCGCGATGTCGACACCGTGCAGCGCGCCCAGCGCCAGCGCCTTCTCGCGCAGGGCGTTGATGTCGGTGTCACTCTCCGGCAGGCGCAGCCAGCACTCGACACAGGCGCCTTCGGCCGGTGACTCGCCATCCAGCGGCTCACGCCCCGACAGACGATGCATCAGCTCGACGGTGATGCCGAATTCGGCTGTCAGGCCACCGACCTCGGCCAGAATGCCGGCCGGCAGACACGGCGCCAGCAGCGTCAGAATCCAGCGCGGGCGCTCCGCCTGATGGCTCCAGCGCGCGTATTCCTCAGCACCGACCTGCACGGCCTGCACATCCAGCCCCAGCTGTTCACCGGCGGCGGCCAGCGCGGCCTCCAGGTCGGACTCCGCGCCGAGAGCCACCAGCGCTTCCAGCGACACCAGCCCGAAGGTCACGCTCTGATTGATGTCCAGCAGTCGTGCGCCGCTGCGCGCCAGCGCCTGACCAAGCCCTGCCAGCTGTCCTGGACGAGCCGTACCGGTGGCACGGATCAAGATACGTTGTGTCATTGGAAAATCATTCCTGAGCAATGAATCATCAAGGTGTCGCCCACGGGACATGTCGGCGTCAACGCCGACGCACCTCAGCTAACAAGCCAGGCCATCCGGCCCGGATTCAACTATCGACGGCCAGACGGTCGACCTTCTGGAAGCCCTTGGGCAGCTTGCTGCCACGGCGGCCACGCTCGCCACGATAATAATCGAGATCCGCCCCCTTGAGCAGGGTCTTGCGCTTGCCGGCATGCACCACCAGGGTCGCACCAGCGGGCAAGACCACCAGCGAGCGCACGAACTCCTCGCGGTTGGCGGCGCGTTCGCCCGGAATCGACAGCATCTTGTTACCCTTGCCCTTGGACATCTCGGGCAGCTCGGAGAGCGGGAAGACCAGCAGGCGCCCTTCGTTGGACACCACCGCCACTTCCAAGGCCGCGGGCGCGCCATCGGCAGCCTCCGGCACTGTCGGCACCTCGACCGGTGACAGCACCGCACAGCCGCGCGGCAAGGTCAGCGCTGCCTTGCCGGACTTGTTCTTGCCGGTGAGCTGTTCGAGCGTGGTCACGAAGCCATAGCCGCCATCGGAGGCCAGCAGATAGCGCGCGGAAGGCGCATCGAGCAGCAGCCCGACCATCGCCGCCCCCGCCGCTGGATTAATGCGCCCGGTGATCGGCTCGCCCTGCCCGCGTGCACTGGGCAGATTGTGCGCGGCCAGGGTGTAGGCACGCCCGGTGTCATCCAGCAGCACCAGCGGCTGATTGGTCTTGCCACGCGCCGCCAGATGGAAGCGGTCGCCGGCCTTGTAGGACAGGCCTTCGGGGTCGATATCATGCCCCTTGGCGGCACGGATCCAGCCCTTCTCGGACAGCGCGACGGTGATCGGGTCGGCGCCCATCAGCTCGACTTCCGACAGCGCCTTGGCTTCACCGCGCTCGACCAGCGGCGAGCGACGTGCATCACCGAAGTCGGTGGCGGCCTGCTCAAGCTCACTGTCGATCAGGTCCGTCAGTGCTTCGTCATTGCCCAGCAGATGCTTGAGGTGCTTGCGCTCGCGCTTGAGCTCGTCCTGCTCGCCACGCAGCTTCATCTCTTCAAGACGCGCCAGGTGACGCAGACGCAGCTCGAGGATCGCCTCGGCCTGACGCTCGGAGAGCTGGAAGGTCTCGATCAGGCTGGCCTTGGGGTCTTCCTCCTCGCGGATGATGCGAATCACCTCGTCGAGATTCAGATAAGCCGTCAGCAGACCCTCGAGGATATGCAGACGGTCCTCGACCTTGGCCAGACGATGCTCGAGGCGGCGACGCACGGTGGCACGACGATAGCGCAGCCACTCGGCCAGCATCTCGTGCAGCGCCATCACCCGCGGGCGCCCCTTGAGATCGATGACGTTCATGTTGACGCGCGCGTTCTTCTCGAGGTCCGTGGTGGCGAACAGGTGCGCCATCAGGCCTTCGATATCGACACGATTGGAGCGCGGCTGAATCAGCAGGCGCGTCGGGTTCTCGTGGTCGGACTCATCACGCAGGTCCGCGACCATCGGCAGCTTCTTGGCCTGCATCTGGGCGGCGATCTGCTCGATCACCTTGGCGCCGGAGACCTGATACGGCAGCGCCGTGATCACGATATCGCCCTCTTCCAGCACGTAGCGGGCGCGCATCTTCACGCTGCCACGACCGGTGCGATAGAGCTTGGCGAGATCGGTGCGCGGCGTGATGATCTCCGCCTCGGTGGGGAAGTCCGGTGCCGGCAGGTACTCCATCAACTGATCGCTGTCGGAGTCCGGATGACGCAGCAGATGGCGCGTGGCGGCCACGACTTCATGCACGTTGTGCGGCGGGATGTCGGTCGCCATGCCCACCGCGATACCGGTGGTGCCGTTGAGCAGCACATTGGGCAGACGCGCCGGCAGCACCTTGGGCTCGTTCATGGTGCCATCGAAGTTGGGCACCCAGTCGACGGTGCCCTGGGAGAGCTCGGACAGCAGCACCTCGGAGTACTTCGACAGCCGCGATTCGGTGTAACGCATCGCCGCGAAGGACTTGGGGTCATCCTGGCTACCCCAGTTGCCCTGGCCATCCACCAACGGATAGCGATAGCTGAACGGCTGCGCCATCAGCACCATCGCCTCGTAACAGGCACTGTCACCGTGCGGGTGGAACTTGCCCAGCACGTCGCCGACGGTACGCGCCGACTTCTTGTACTTGGCGTTGGCCGTCAGGGACAGTTCGCGCATGGCGTAGACGATGCGGCGCTGCACCGGCTTCATGCCATCGCCGACATGCGGCAGGGCGCGGTCGAGAATCACGTACATCGAGTAGTCGAGGTACGCCTTTTCGGTGTAGTCGCGCAGGGCCAGACGTTCGACGTCACCCTCCGCGACCTGGATATCCATGCTCATGGGCGCTTGACCTTGATTACGAGCGTAAAACCGGGGAGCGCCTGACTGTGGCGCTCCCGAAAGAATGCTGTCGCGCAGCTTGTCTGCTCTTGCAGCTCAACCGATGATCAGACCTCGATATCGGCCATGTTGCCGTAGTCCTCGAGCCAGCTCTTGCGATCACTGGCGCGCTTCTTGGCCAGCAGCATGTCGAGCATCTCGTGGGTGCCGTCATCCGCACTGCGCGTCAGCTGCACCAGACGGCGGGTGTCCGGTGCCATGGTCGTTTCCCGCAGCTGCAGCGGATTCATCTCACCCAGACCCTTGAAGCGCTGCACGTTGGGCGTGCCACGCTTGCTCTCGAGCTGCTTGAGGATGTGCGCCTTCTCGCTCTCGTCCAGGGCGTAATGCACTTCCTTGCCCAGGTCGATGCGGTACAGCGGCGGCATGGCGACGAAGACGCGCCCGGCATCCACCAGCGCCGGGAAGTGACGCACGAACAGCGCGCACAGCAGCGTGGCGATGTGCAGACCATCGGAGTCGGCGTCCGCCAGGATGCAGACCTTGTGATAGCGCAACTTGGTGAGGTCATCCGAGCCCGGGTCCAGGCCGATGGCGACCGCGATGTCGTGGACTTCCTGGGAGGAGTAGATGTCATGCGACTCGACTTCCCAGGTATTGAGGATCTTGCCACGCAGCGGCAGGATCGCCTGGGTCTCGCGGTTGCGGCCCTGCTTGGCGCTGCCGCCGGCGGAGTCGCCCTCGACCAGAAACAGCTCACTGTCGGCAGGGTCGGAGCTTGAGCAGTCCGAGAGTTTGCCCGGCAGCGCAGGCCCGGAGGTGACCTTCTTGCGCGCGACCTTCTTGGCGCTCTTCAGGCGGCGCTGGGCCGCCGAGATCACCAGTTCCGCCAGTGCTTCGGCCTGATCGACATGGTGGTTGAGCCACAGCGAGAAGGCGTCCTTGACCACGCCGGAGACGAAGGCGGCGACGCTGCGTGAGGACAGACGCTCCTTGGTCTGGCCGGCGAACTGCGGATCGAGCATCTTCACTGACAGCACGAAGGCTGCGCGCTCCCACAGGTCATCCGCGCTCAGCTTGACGCCACGCGGCAGCAGGCTGCGGTAGTCGCAGAATTCCTTGAGCGCCTCGAGCAGACCGGAGCGCAGGCCATTGACGTGGGTGCCACCCAGCGGCGTGGGGATCAGGTTGACGTAGGGTTCCTGCACCAGCTCGCCGCCTTCCGGCAGCCACTGGATCGCCCAGTCGACCCCGTGCTCCTCATCCTCGAAATGGCCGACGAAGGGCGATTCCGGCAGGCGTTCGAAGCCATCGGTGGCGCCGAGCAGGTAATCGCGCAGGCCATCCTCGTAGTGCCAGGTCGTCTCGCTGCCATCGGTCTCGATGAGCACGACCTTGAGGCCCGGACACAGCACGGCCTTGGCACGCAGCAGGTGGCGCAGACGCGGCATCGCCAGGCGCGGGCTGTCGAAGTAGCTCTCGTCCGGCCAGAAGCGCACCAGGGTGCCGGTATTGCGCTTGCCGACGGTGCCGATCTGGGTCAGCTCCTCGGCCTTCTCGCCATTCTCGAAGGCGATGCGCTGACGCAGGCCATCGCGGCACACTTCCACTTCCAGACGCGTCGACAGCGCATTGACCACCGAGACGCCCACGCCGTGCAGGCCGCCGGAGAAGCGATAGCTGTCCTGGGAGAACTTGCCCCCCGCGTGCAGCTTGGTGAGGATCAGCTCGATGCCGGTCACGCCATGCTCGGGGTGGATGTCGGTGGGCATGCCACGACCGTCATCGCCGACCTCGATACCGCCATTCTCGAGCAGGCGCACGCGGATTTCCTTCGCGTGCCCCGCCAGCGCCTCATCGACGGAGTTGTCGATGACTTCCTGCGCCAGGTGGTTGGGCCGAGAAGTGTCGGTATACATGCCGGGCCGCTTGCGGACCGGTTCGAGGCCGGAGAGGACCTCAATGGAACTGGCGCTGTACTGACTCATCGCAGCCTTGTGTCCTTGGTGTTGACGTCCGCCATCCGACTCGCCATTTCACGTGCGCGAGACGGACAACGGATTCCTGAAAAATGAGAGACCGGCGCCTGGCGTTCAGCATCGAACGCCCTGCCATGTCGTGCCAATCCATGTCGTGCCAAGAGGTGCCGTGCCCAGCCAGGTCGTGGTGTCTCGTAGCAGAAAGCACCACGCGCATGACCTGCTAGTCCGGCGCGACATGCATCGCCGCTGCGGTGGCGGGGGCCAGCCGGTGCCCGCCATGCGCCATGATCGCCGGCAGGTATTCCGCCAGCTGCGCAAAGCCGTGATCGCCACCCGGCGTGATGATCAAGCGACTTCCCTGATAGAGCCCTGCGGCATCATTGACATCCAATGTCTCATCGGCCGTCGCCAACAGCACCAGGGTGCGCTGCGCCGTGACCGGCTCCGCTTCCAATGCGAGCAGTCCGGGCCCGAAATCCTCGGTGACGGTGAACGTCACGCCGGTATAGGGGTTGGCATGCACCGAGCCGAGCCATTCGCTGACCAGTCGCGCGGGACGCACGGCCGGATTGATCAGCACACTGCGCGGCCCCTGACGCCAGACGCTCTGAGAAGGACCAGCCGGCCCCTCGAGGCGTGCGGCCTCACGCGCGACCAGCCAGGTGGCCAGGAAACCGCCCATGGAACTGCCGATCACCATGATGGCGTCGTCACAGGCAGGGTCTGCGGGGTCCAGCGCCAGGCGCTCACACAACGTGAGATAGGCCGCGTTGACCGCCGCCTGACCCGCGCCGGGCTCCGGGGGGATGTCCGGCATCACGCACGGCAGGCCGAACTGCTCTGCCGCGCGCTGCATCAAGCGTGCCTTGGGCGAACAACTGGCCGAATTGAAGCCGTGCAAGTACAGCAGACCCTTGACGGGCGCGGTGGCGTGCATCGCTGCCGTATCTGACGGAAAGGGGGAATTGGCCATCAGCACTCCCGACAACACGTCAGACCGCGAAACCTCCCCTCCCACGCCTCAAGATGGCTGGGCATCTCACGAGCGTTCATACGCTGGAAGCAGGGTTTTCGACGTTCCGCGTCGTGCTGTCTAGTGTAAACGATTGATTCGCTTATAGGATAGCGAGAATACTGTATAAATCAACAGAGAGCGACGACTGACGTCGCCGCTCGTCTTCCATGGCATATCAGCATGCCCTCACTCACACACTCTCACTCACATCCACTCTGGGCTCAGCGTGGGTCCTGATCCTGCGCTGCCCACACCGCTTCGATCAGCGCACGACTGGAGGCATCCAGCGTCTCGAAGCCTTCGCCGGTAGTCATGGTCGCTTCGGTGGCGGTGGCGATCTGCTTGCCCAGCTCCACGCCCCACTGATCGAAAGGGTTGATATCCCAGATGGTGGCCTGAACGAAGACCTTCTGCTCGTAGAGTGCAATCAACGCACCCAGCGTTTCCGGTGTCAGCGTCTCCAGCAGCAGCGTGGTCGACGGCTGATTGCCACGGTAGCGCTTGTGGTTCGGCTGCGCCTCATCACCGGGGATGGCGTCATCGCCCAGCATCAGTACACGTGACTGGGCGAAGCAGTTGGCCAGCGTCAGGCGGTGCTGTGCCTTGAGGTGGGCGCGTGTCTCGGCGTCCTCGACGTGATCATAACGGCACATCGGCGCGATGAAGTCACACTCGACCGCCTGGGTGCCCTGATGCAGCAGCTGATAGAAGGCGTGCTGGGCGTTCGGCCCCAGCTGGCCCCACAGCACCGGACAGGTCGAGTAGTCGATCATCTCGCCATCGTTGGTCACCGACTTGCCGTTGGATTCCATCTCCAGCTGCTCGAGGTAGCTTGCGAAGTATTCCAGACGACCGTCGTAGGGCAGGATGGAATGGGCGCGGATATCGAGGAAGTTGTTGTTCCAGATACCGGCCAGCGCCAGCAGCACCGGCAGATTGTCTTCCAGCGGCGCGGTGCGGAAGTGCTCATCCAGCTCATGCGCCCCGGCCAGCAGGCGACGGAAGTTGTCCATGCCGACATTGAGGGCGATGGGCAGCCCGATGGTGCCCCACAGCGAATAGCGGCCGCCGACCCAATCCCAGAACAGCAGCTGATGTTCCGGCGCGATGCCCCACTCGGTCATCTTCTCCGGCTTGGCGGAAGCGCCGATGAAGTGCTGGCGGTTGATCAGCGCTTCCAGGCGCCCTTCCGGGTCGAGGCGTGATTTGAGCCAGTCGCGCGCGGTGCGGGCATTGGACAGCGTGTCGATGGTCGAGAATGACTTGGAGGACAGGATGAACAGCGTGGTTTCCGGGCTGAAGGACTCCAGATAATCCGCCAGCTGGGAGCCATCCATGGTCGAGGCGAAGTGCACGCCGATCTCGTGGATGTCCTTGGGACGGCAATCGCTCAGGGCGCTGGAGACCATCAGCGGGCCCAGGTCCGAGCCACCGACACCGAGGTTGACCACGTCGGTGATCGGCTTGCCGGTGGCGCCGCGCCACTGGCCGCTGTGGAAGGTGTCGACCATCTCGGCCAGGTGCTCGAGGCTCTCGTGGATGGCCGGCACGATATCCTCGCCGTCCACCTCGAGGCTGGCGGAGCGCGGCAGACGCAGCGCGGCGTGCAGCGCCGGACGGTCTTCGGAGCGATTGACATGCTCACCGGCCAGCAGGCGCTTGATGCCCTGCTCGACGCCGGTTTCGCGCGCCAGATCCAGCAGCAGCTCCAGGGTCTCGCCCTTGAGGCGCTGCTTGGAGAGATCCAGACGCAGCCCCGCGGCAGAGCGCGTGAAGGTCGCCACTCGGTCACGCCCTTGCGCCGCATCCTCGGCGAACAGGTCCTTCAGATGCACATCGGCCATCTGCTCTTGATGATGGCGCGCGAGAGCCTGCCAGGCCTGGGTATTACGACGCGCAGAACGTGCCGCTGATTGAGTGGACATGGCCACCTCTCTCCTTGAAGTGTAATGACCGGCCCTGCATGGCCCGGCCTGAAATCGATTGATGGAGGCATCACCCGCCGGCCGTGACGGGTGCGTCACGGGCGCCGAATGCGTAGAATGGCGGGCCCGACGGGGCGCTCTGCCCGGCCGGTCCTCGGCCACAGGCATGTCGCCCTGGCCCACTGCCCGATGAAGCCTTGATCCATGAGTGATGCATCTTACCGTGACGCGATATTTACGACACCCCTTGACCGTGTCGCCAGCTTCTCCTTCGACGAGCAGGTCGTCAGCTGCTTTCCGGACATGCTGCGCCGCTCGGTGCCGGGTTACGGTCAGATCATCGCCATGCTGGGCCTGATGGCCCGCGCTCACCTGCGTCCCGGCGCGCGGGTCTATGATCTGGGCTGCTCACTGGGTGCTGCCAGCATGGCGCTGGCCCGCGAGATGGCCGCCGAGGATATCGAGATCGAGGCCGTCGATCTGTCCAGACCGATGGTCGAGCGCGCCAGCCGCGAACTCGCCGAGGCCTTCCCCGACCATCGCATCAACGTCACCGAAGCCGATATTCGCACCCTCGACTATCAGCCGGCCGGCATGATCGTGGTCAATCTGACGCTGCAGTTCCTGCCGCCGGAAGATCGCGACGCCGTGATCGACAAGCTGTTCGCGGCACTGGAACCCGGCGGCGTGCTGATCCTCTCCGAGAAGATCATCAGCGATGATCCGGTCGAGAATGCCTGGCTGATCGAACGGTATCATGACTTCAAGCGCGCCAACGGCTACTCCGATCTGGAAATCTCCCAGAAACGTGAGGCCCTCGAGGACGTGATGAAGCCCGACAGCCTGAGCACGCATCACGAGCGCCTGGCGCGCGCCGGCTTCCAGCGCAGCCATACCTGGCTGCAATACCTGAATTTCGCATCGATGGTCGCCTTCAAAGCCGCCGAATGACCGCCACGCCTGCACGGACCCGACCCAGCGCATGAGCATTTCCCCGTATGACCGCGACCTTTACCGTGCCTTCACCGAGCTTGCCTGTGAGCCAGGCGCCGTCGGCGACGGCTTCGCCCGCTGGCTGGGCGCCCTGCCCGAGCAACTGGCCAATGGCCTGGACCGCAAGCGTCATGCCGACCTCAAGGCCTGGCATGGCGCGCTGGAAAAGCTGCCCGCCCTGCCCGACGCGCGCGATGTACAGCTGGATGCCGACCGGGTCGGTGCACGCTTCCCGACTGGCCTGACTAGCGGCCAGCTGCGCCAGAGCGAGAACCTGCTGCGTGCGATGATGCCGTGGCGCAAGGGCCCCTATCAGCTCGACGAGATCCATATCGACACCGAATGGCGCTCCGACTGGAAGTGGCAGCGTCTCGCGCCGCACCTGTCGGATCTCACCCATCGCCGCGTGCTGGATGTCGGCGGCGGCAATGGCTACCACGGCTGGCGCATGGTCGGTGCAGGCGCGGCCTTCACGCTGGTGATCGACCCTTCACCGCGCTTCTACTGCCAGTTCCATGCCGTGCGCCACTTCATCGGCGCGGACCACCCCCGGGGCCGCAATCTGCACTTCCTGCCGGTGGGCATCGAGGATGTGCCAGCGAAGATGGGCGCCTTCGATAGCGTATTCTCGATGGGCGTGCTCTATCATCGCCCCTCGCCGATGGACCACCTCTTCCAGCTGCGTGACACCCTGCGTCCTGGCGGCGAGCTGGTGCTGGAAACCCTGGTGGTGGAAGGTGACGTGACGACGGTGCTGATGCCCGGCGAGCGCTACGCCGCGATGCCCAATGTCTACTTCCTGCCCTCCTCACAGGCGCTGGCCCACTGGTGCGAGCGCGCCGGCTTCAAGGACGTGCGCATCGTCGATGAAGCCGTGACCACCCTGGACGAGCAGCGTGCCACCGACTGGATGACCTACCACTCGCTGAGCGACTTCCTCGATCCCGCTGACCCGAGCCTGACCCGCGAAGGCCACCCGGCGCCGCGGCGTGCGGTGCTGATCGCCACTCGCGCCTGAGCTGGCGTCTGCACGCGCGTTCGAGACACGAACTTCTCGTCGCGCCAGGGCCGGCGGCGGCAGAGATACAACAACGGCGATGCTCCATGAGCATCGCCGTTTTCTTTTCTCTCCTCAGACAATTCCCAGACGCTGCGCCTGCCGGTACAGGTTGCCGCGATCGACCTTGAGTCTGCGCGCCGCCTCCGCCCAGTTGCGATCACTCGCCTGCCAGACCCGCGAGATGTGCTCACGCTGAAATGCCTCGGTGGCATCGCGTAGCCCCAGCGTCTCGTCGCCGTCCTGCCAGGCGGTGCGCGGTGCAGAGCTTCCTTCCCCTGTCTGACTCGCTCCTGCCATCTGACTCGCTCTTCCTGTCTGATCCACCCTCCCCACCTGCGCGCCCTGAACCTCCTGCGCCACGCTGGCGGCCCGTTCAAGCGACACCTCGGCGTTGACCTCCAACCCCAGCAGTTCCGGCGTGATCACCACCAGCTGGCGCCCATCGGCGCGCAGGCGAGTCGGGTGAGCACCATGCGCGAGCCGGGCATGCAGGGCCGCGCGGCTCAGGCAGTGCTCCAGCTCACGCACGTTGCCGGGCCAGGGGTAGTCGCACAGCAGGCGCTCCGCCGCTGGCGTCAGGCGCAGATTGCCCAGCCCGAGGCGCGTACGGTTGTGCTCAAGAAAGGTGCCGGCCAACGCCAGCAGGTCCGCACGCCCGCGTTCACGCAGCGGCGGCACCCTGAGCGGATAGACGCTCAGGCGGTGATAGAGGTCTTCACGGAAATGCCCGGCGGCGACCTCCGCCTCGAGATCGCGATTGGTGGCCGCGATGACGCGCACATCGACTTTGACCACGCGATCGCTGCCCAGCGGCTGCAGCTCGCCTTCCTGAAGTACCCGCAACAGCTTGGGCTGCAGCGCCAGCGGCAGCTCGCCGATCTCATCCAGCAGCAGGGTGCCGCCATCCGCCATCACGAAGTGGCCACGGTGATCATGGGTCGCGCCCGAGAAGGCGCCACGCCGATGCCCGAACAGCGCGCTTTCGACCAAGTCCGGCGACAAGGCGGCGCAGTTGATGCGTACCAGCGGCCGCGCAGCCCGCCGCGAAGCGTCGTGCAGACGCTGGACCACGCCCTCCTTGCCCACGCCGGTCTCGCCCTGCACCAGCACCGTCATCTCGGTATCGGCGACCGCCTCCAGCTGGGCCTCGAGCCTGGCCATCGCCGGGCCACGCTGCGGGCAGGCCATGGCACTCTGTGACGCCATGCCTGTCGGTGAGACCACCATCGGTGCCGAAAGCCCTGACCTGCCGACCGCGGCCCACTCCTGTCGTAGTGACAGCGACAGACAGTGTGCGGGGAGTGACAACCAGGCCTGCAACTCCTGAAGCGGAAGTGCCAGTTCGTCCGTACTCGCAGAGGCGCACAACGATTCCAGCGGGGCCAGCACTCCCGGTGTCAGCGCATCGAAGGTCATCACCCCCAGCAGTGTATCGCCCTCGCGCAGCGCGATACCGGCGCAGTCATGCACCAGCAGATCCGGCCCATGCACGTCCCCCAGCAGGCCATCGAAGGGGTCCGGCAGGTCGCTGTCCAGCGCGAAACGATGCACTCCCGTGTGCTCGGCGATCGCCTTGAGCCGCGGGTGCTCCGCCAGCGCGAAGCGTCGCCCACGCACCTCGGCAGGCAGGCCGTAGGTGGCCAGTGGCAACAGCTCGTCACGCTCGGGCAGGTAGCGCATCAGGGTCGCCGCCTCACCGGGCAGCTGCTGCATGATCGCGGCCAGCAGACGCGTCCATGGCAGCGCTCGCCGCTCGCCGCCCTCCTCGCGGGACAACCAGGCGGCGAGCCAGGCGTTCACGGCCGCGACCGGCGTATCGTTCAGGGGCAAGAGGGCATCGGGCATGCGGTCATCCTTGCGGATATCGGGAGTGAGAGGGCTGAAGATTGATGTCATCATGACACGCTTGATGTCATTAGAACACGCCACATGACCATGTCATTTTGACATCATAGACCTGCAGAGTGCATGACGACTGGCCTCGAGAGTTGGCACGCCCCTTGCCATAGAGGGAGGGACATCAATCAGAGGTATCGTCATGCTGACCAACGCCCAGGAAGACCTGATCGCCGCCACCGCTCCCGTCGTCGCCGAGCATCTCAATGCCATCACGGCGCGCTTCTATCCGCTGATGTTCGAGCGCTATCCCGAGGTGAAGCCGCTGTTCAACCAGACCCACCAGGCCAGCGGCGGCCAGGCCCGTGCGCTGGCCGGCGCCGTACTCGCCTATGTCGGCGCACGCCACTCGCGTGAGGCGGTGGACCGCCTGCTGGCGCCCGTGGTCAGCAAGCATGTCTCGCTCAATATCCTGCCGGAACACTATCCCATCGTCGGCGAGTGCCTGATGACCGCCATCGGCGAGGTGCTGGGGGACGCCGTCACGCCGGAGATCGCCGATGCCTGGGGCGCCCTCTACGGGGAACTGGCCGCTGTGCTGATCGCCGCCGAGCAGGGCCGCTACGACAGCTTCGCCGCTACCCGCGGCGGCTGGCAGGGGCTGCGCCGCTTCCGCATCGTGCGCACACAGGACGAGAGCCGCGAGATTCGCTCGCTGTACCTGGCGCCGGTGGAAGGCCCGATGTTCTCCTTCCTGCCGGGCCAGTACATCGGCATGCGCCTGACGACACCGCAGGGCGTGATCCATCGCCATTACAGCCTGTCCCACGCGCCGGACGAGCGCTTCTGCCGCATCTCGGTCAAGCGTGAGGCCCATGGCCAGTCCAGCCAGTACCTGCATGCGCTGAAGGCAGGTGACGAGATCGAACTGCTGCCGCCAGCCGGCGAGCTGACCTTCGAGCATGCTGCCCCGCAGAGCGCCGATGCCCCGGTGCTGTTGCTGTCGGCGGGTGTCGGCCAGACGCCTATGCTGCCGCTGCTGACGGCGGCGCTGGCAGCAGGCCGCCAGGTGATCTATCTGCATGCGGCGCGCAATCCCGAGGTGCATGCCTTCGACGCCACCCTCAAGGCGCTGGTCGCGCAGTATCCAAGGCAGCTGCATTATCAGGTCTGCTACGAACAGGCCGAGACGCTGCCGCCCCATGCGCAATTGGGCATCATCGAGCGCGACTGGCTGGCGCAGCAGATCGCCGCGACCGGTGCCAGCGCCGAGTCGCTGCAGGCCTTCGTGATCGGCCCGCATGGCTTCATGCAAAGCATGATCCAGCACCTCAGCCGTATCGGCGTACCGCTCACCCAGTGTCACCACGAGCATTTCGGCCCCTCCGCCCCACTCGCCATCGACACTGCTGTCGCCTGATGCGCCAGGTGTGAGCCGCACCATGCAAAAAGCCCCCATCGCCTTGCGGCCATGGGGGCTTTTGCGTTCTCCGGCTTCATTCCAGCAGGCCGTGTTGTTATTGCGTGTCCAGCGTTGTTGTTGGTATTTCGCTGACTTCCATTCTGCTGTCGCTACAGGACGGAATCAGTTGGTGCGGCCGAGCAGCTCGCGCACATCGCGGGCTTCCCAGTGCGGGAAGTGCTTGCGCACCAGCGCGTTGAGGTCGGCTTCAAACGCGGCCCAGTCGGTCTGCTGGGTGGTGGCCTGGGTGCCGGAGCGACCCACGCCGCGAATCATGCCCGCGCCGACGGTCACGTTGCTCAGACGATCGATGACGATGAAGCTGCCGGTCCCCGGGCTTGAGCGATAGTCGTCCACCGGCACCGCCTGGGTCAGCTCGAGCTGGACGCGGCCGATGGCGTTCAGCGCCAGACTGTCGCCCTCGTGATGCTCCAGCGTGTTGACGTCGTAGAGGTAGTCGATGGCGCTGACCTGGCCGGTCAGGTCACGGGTCGCCAGCTTGATATCGTACTGACGGCCCGGCTGCAGCGGCTTCTCGTGCATCCAGACGACATCCGCTTCCAGTGCATTGGAGAGCGGCAGTTCGGCATCCGCCGCCACCAGCCAGTCGCCACGCGAGATGTCGATCTCGTCGTCGAGCGTCAGGGTGATGGCCTGACCCGGGTAGGCGATCTCGAGATCACCATCGAAGGTGACGATGCGTTCGATGGTCGAGGTCTTGCCGGACGGCAGCACCTTGACGCTGTCTCCCGGACGCACGACACCGGCCGCCAGGGTGCCGCAGTAACCGCGGAAATCGAGGTTGGGACGATTGACGTACTGCACCGGGAAGCGCAGATCGCTGAGGTTCTGGTCGTGGGTCAGTTCGACGGTTTCCAGCACCTCCAGCAGTGACGGGCCCGCTTCGCCATCGACGGTGTACCAGTCCAGTGCCGGGCTGCGATTGACGACGTTGTCGCCCTTGAGCGCGGACATCGGCACGAAGCGGATGTCCGGCGCATTCAGCTTGTTGGCGAATTCCTGATACTCGGCGACGATCTCGTTGAAGCGCGTCTCGGAATAATCGACCAGGTCCATCTTGTTGACCGCGATCACCAGGTGCTGGATGCCCAGCAGGTCGGCGATGAAGCTGTGGCGACGGGTCTGGGTCTGCACGCCGTAGCGCGCGTCGATCAGGATGATCGCCAGGCTCGCGGACGAGGCGCCAGTGGCCATGTTGCGGGTGTACTGCTCGTGCCCCGGCGTGTCGGCGATGATGAACTTGCGCTTGTCGGTCGAGAAGAAGCGATAGGCGACATCGATGGTGATGCCCTGCTCACGCTCGGACTGCAGGCCATCGACCAGCAGGGCCAGATCGACCTCGTCACCGGTGGTGCCGCTGGTCTTGGAGGCCTGGGTGATGGAGGCCAGTTGATCTTCATAGATCAGCTTGGAATCGAACAGCAGACGACCGATCAGGGTCGACTTGCCATCATCGACGCTACCGCAGGTGATGAAGCGCAGCAGGTCCTTGCGCTCGTGTTCTTGCAGGTAAGCTTCGATATCCGCGGAAATCTTGTCTGACGCGTGGGACACACTCTTCTCCTTGCCGCTGTCATGGGCCTGATGAGGTGGCGAGCCAGTGTCGCGAACCAGTGTCTCGTGAGGCTGCGAGCCGTCTCATCAGGCGAATTGTTCGTTCGGGTCATCAAGCGCCGCGTGGCGGCGCCTGCAGGCAATGTGCTGGGGCGACCTTAGAAGTAACCTTCGCGCTTCTTCTTCTCCATCGAGCCTGCCTGGTCGTGATCGATGGCACGACCGGAGCGCTCACTGGTCCGCGTCAGCAGCATTTCCTGGATGATTTCCGGCAGGGTCGCGGCGGTGGATTCCACGGCGCCGGTCAGCGGGTAGCAACCCAGGGTACGGAAGCGCACGGACTTCATTTCCGGCACTTCGCCTTCCTTGAGCGGCAGACGGTCGTCGTCGACCATGATGTCGAGGCCGTCACGCTTCACCACCGGACGCACGGCGGAGTAGTACAGCGGCACGATCTTGATGGATTCGAGATAGATGTACTGCCAGATGTCCAGCTCGGTCCAGTTGGAGAGCGGGAAGACGCGGATGGACTCGCCCTTGTTGATCTTGGAGTTGTAGATGTTCCACAGCTCCGGACGCTGATTCTTGGGGTCCCAGCGATGGTACTGATCGCGGAAGGAGTAGACGCGCTCCTTGGCCCGCGAGGCTTCCTCATCACGACGTGCGCCACCGAAGGCGGCATCGAAGCCGTGCTTGTCGAGTGCCTGCTTGAGACCGGCGGTCTTCATGATGTCGGTGTACTTGGCGCTGCCGTGATCGAACGGGTTGATGCCCGCCTCGACGCCTTCCTGGTTGATGTGCTCGATCAACTCCATGCCGACTTCCGCGGCCATCTCGTCGCGGAACTTGATCATTTCCTGGAATTTCCAGGTGGTGTTGACGTGCATCAGCGGGAACGGCGGCACGCCCGGCGCAAAGGCCTTGCGCGCCAGGTGCAGCATGACGGCGGAATCCTTGCCGATGGAGTACAGCATGACCGGATTGGCAAATTCCGCTGCCACTTCACGGATGATGTGAATGGATTCGGCCTCAAGCTGCTTGAGGTGGGTCTGACGTTCGGGGGTAAGCATCGCGTGCGGCAACCTCGTGAGCGTTGGGACACGCCCCGAGAGGCGGCCCGTGAAGTCAGTGGCGCGCTCTGTCAGCGACAGATGGATGCCCCGAGGGAGCACGCCGAATGGTTACACGGTACTCGCCCCGCCTTGATAACGTCAAAGAATCAGAAACTATCTTTTAAGACCAAAAAGGCATACCTGATACCTGTGGGTCTTGCGCCACATTCAGGAAGACCGAGGACATTCACGCTGACACCCAGAACTTTCATGCTGACGCCCAGAACATTCATGCTGACGCCGAGGCAGCGCCAGCGCATGGGGCGAGCTTGCCCGCCCTTCCTTGCGAGACTGGCTAGAGCGTGACCCGCTCCACCCAGGTCTCGAGATGCTCGCCATCGAGATCCACCACGCGCAGCCCGGGGCGCGCCGCCTCATCCACGGCGAAATCATGGCTCAGCGGAGCGAACTGATCGGAGGTGGAGGGAACGCCATAGACGGCCACACTGCCCTGCCCACACGGCATGAGTTGCGTGAAGGCCTGATGGATATGCCCACACAGCACGGCCCGCACCTGCGGGTATGGACGCAACGTTTCCCACAGCGCATCGCGGTCGGCAAGGCCCAGCGCATCCATCCAGTCCGAACCGATCGGCAGCGGATGATGATGCATGGCCAGCAGGATCGGACGCGGGTCCAGCTCGACGGACAGCGCCAGTGACTGCGCAAGCTCGCTCAACTGCTCCTCGCCAAGTTCTCCCCCGGCCTGCCCGGTGACGCGCGAATCCAGACACAGCAGTCGCCAGTCGCCCAGATCCAGCTCGTGATGGAAGGGACGCAGCTCCTGCATGAATTCAGGGTGATCGTGGTTGCCCGCGAACCAGAACCAGGGGCAGCCAAGGCCATCGAACAGCTCTGCCGCCATGCGATAGGAGGCAGGGCTCTCATCCTGGCTGACATCACCGGTCACCAGCAGGATATCGGGGCGCAGGCGCGAGGCATGCGCCATCACCGCCTCCAGCTGACGCCAGGGGAAGCCCAGCCGTGAACGCGCGTCAGGGTCAGCGCGCAGATGGCAATCACTTATCTGAATCAGTCGCATCGGTCTCTCGAGCAGCAGGGAAATGAACAGAACCGCGACGGCCGGACCATCGCGGTTCTGTCAATCAAGACGGGAAATCCATCGGGTGTCAGCGCCTGTGCGCCATGCCAGCCTTGAGCGTCACGGCAACTCCGGCACATCCGCCTGGCCGAAGGCGCGGGCATGGGTCAGCCATTCGCCGAGAAAGCGATTGAGCTGAAGCTTTTCGTCCGGCTGGTGCATGCGCGGATTCGGGTAACGGTTGCGCCCTGAGAAGTGACGCTGACGCTGAAAGTCGGTGACCTCCGCCATGCGCACGTCGTGGTACAGATGCACGCTCATGCGCGGCGAATCGATGATGTGGTCCAGCACGCCGGTCTGGGCGACCGTGACCATGGTGGTATAGGGCGCGCATTCGACCACCTCGAGCAGCAGCGTGCCGAAGTGGCCCTGATTGCCCGCCAGCGGGAAGGCGAAGCTGTCACCGGCCTCGGCCTTGCCGAGGATGCGCGTGAGGCGCAGATAATTGGACCCGCACTCGGCATGGAGTGCTTTTAGGTCAGCCACATAGGCTTTCTTGACCTGCATGGGCGATCTCCTTGCGAATCTCAGAACATTGGCATGTTGTCTGTCAAAGCACGCCCGCTATCGTGCGTGGCAAGATGCGGGCGACGTGCGATAAATCAAGCGCTGCGCCAGCGCTCAGGCTGTCGGCGTTCGGCGTTCGGCGTTCGGCGTTCGGCGTTCGGCTATCAACTCTCGGCTACCGACTCTCGCTTCCAGCTCTCGGGACTGAAGCTGAGACGAAAACCGAGACTGATACGGACACTGGCGCAGACAGTGATCATTGCTGGCTGCCGGTTTTCAGCAAGCCTCTAGAATAGCAGCTCTGACGCGCAGGTTGAGGAACCCTGCGTGAGACGCGGGGGATTGCCAAGCTTCGCCTTCACTGCCTCAGGCATGCATGACGCGCAACGAGGCACGTTCACGCAGCAGCCATTGCATGGCCATGATGGCCATCGCATTACCCAACCGCCCTTGTTCCAGCAGCGTGAGGGCCGCCTGGAAATCGAGCACATGCACACGGATGTCTTCATTCTCCTCGGCCAGACCATGCACGCCGCCCAGCCCACTGCTGTCACACAGACCGATGAACAGCGTGACCTCCTCGGTACAGGCGCCGGGGCTCGGGTAGTAGCGGTACAGTTCGATCAGGTCGGTCAGCTCACATCCGGCCTCCTCGATCGCCTCACGGCGCGCGACCTCATAGGCCTGTTCGTCCTTGTCCACCAGCCCTGCAATCGGCTCAAGGCTCCAGGGCGTGCGTGCGTCTTCCAGCATGCCGGCACGAATCTGTTCGACGAAGACCACGCGGTCGTTGACCGGGTCATAAGGCAATACGCCTACCGCATCGTGACGGACATGCACCTCGCGATGGATCACATCGCTCCAGCCACCGTTGAAACGCTGGTGGCGGAATTCGCGCTGCTCGAGGCGAAAGAAGCCGTCCTGCAACACCCTGGCCTCGATCAGTTCGACATCATCATGTGCGAAGGCCTGTTGCCCTGCGACGTGCTCTTGTTGCTCGCTCATGCATCCTCCTTGGCTGAGCAGACATTATCCTGTCCTGCCGCGAGACTGGCCAGCCCGTCACCTGCAAACTTGCTTACCGCGCCGTACTGAGTCAGTCATCAGCGCCATTCAAGGCGCCATCTGAAGGCATCTGGGCGACTTCTCATCCACAGAGTGGCAAATGACACGGCCCGAGCGGGATCTCCGCTCGGGCCGTGGGGCTCAAGGACTCAGTAATTCAGGGAATCGGGAATTCATTCGAGGCGGTTAGAACAGCGCCTGACGCCAGCGCTGCCGTTCACTTGTATGGCTCACTGATGTCGCTCCAGCCAGTCTCAGCTTCTGGTAGCCATGCAAGCGATACGGGCGGCGGAGACTCACTGCAGGCGCTTGATCAGCGCGGTGATCTCTTTCTGCAATTCCTGATCGGCCAGCTCACGGTTGGGACGCGGCGGCCCGTCCTGGGCGAGACGCGCATGCTTGAGCGCTTCCTCATCACGGCCTTCGGAGGCCAGATAATCGGCGTAATAATAATTGGTATCCATGCCCGTCGGGTTGACCTCAAGCCCCTTGCGCAGCACTTCTCCCGCCTTCTCATCGTCCCCGAAGCCCACCGGCCAGCCGGGCGCCTTGTCATAGAGCGCGCCAAGCGTCACATAGGCTGAGGCATTGTCGCCCTCGGGGTCGAGCGTGATCGCCTTCTCGAGCGTGGCCTTGGCTTCCTTGGCCAGATCCAGTGCTCCCAGGCCACCGCGCGCCTTGGCCCATGAGGCCAGGATGATGCCTTCCCAGGTCAGCACATGGGCGTTGTCCGGATACTGATCCGCCAGCGCGCGTACCTCCTTGCCCAGGGCCTCCATGCCCTTTTCCTGAGCATCACCGGAGACCTGATAATTGATCTGCGCCCAGCGCTTGGAGAGCGGGAAGACGTCATCATCGCCCGGGGCAGCATGGACTCCGGTCATGCCGGCCAGCGTGATGCCCAGCGCCATGCCCCCGGAGAGCAATACGCGACAGCAACGGGATATGACACGGCAAGACGGGTGTGAAGATGGCAGCGTGGGCATGGACAGCTCCCTGATTTTCGTTATTGTTGGCAGATTCAGCATGGGTGACGCGCAAGTGCTCCGGCGAGCACACTCTGACTGTAACGAACGTTTGAATCGGCCGCCAATCACCCTTGGTCGCAGGTCTCAACGCTAGCGAACATCGCACACGACGCCTTGAGCCTTACCCACAGAACCAGCGGAGCAGACCATGCAAGGTCGCAACATGACACGCTGGCGCGACCCCAAGACGGACCCGCGCCAGGAAAAGAAGAGCAACGTGATTACCCCGCAGGGCCACGCGAAGATGAAGGGCTTGGCCGACCACCTGAGGCGCGTGAGGCGCCCGGAGCTTTCACGCAAGACGGGCGAGGCCGCCGCCATGGGGGATCGCAGCGAGAATGCGGATTACACCTACAACAAGAAGGCGCTCAATCAGACCATCGCCAAGATTGCCTATCTGGAGAAACGCCTGGATGAGCTGACGGTGGTCGATCGCCTGCCCGCAGATCTGGAGCGCGTCTATTTCGCGGCCTTCGTGACGCTGGAGGACGAGCAGGGAGAGGAGATGGAGATCCGCATCGTCGGCCCTGATGAGACCGACAATCCGCGCCGCTGGATCAGCGTCGATGCGCCCCTCGCTCAGGCATTGCTGGGCAAGGGGCTGGATGACGAAGTGAGCGTGGCCGCACCGGGTGGCGAGACGACCTACATCATCACGGCCATCCGCTATCAGTCGCCGGAGGCGTAAGCGGCGAGCTGGGCATCAGGCCGCGGGGAATCAGGCCGCAGGGGCTCAGGTCGCAGGGAATCAGCGCGCCTTGCGTGCACGATAGACCTTGAACTGGCGCGTTTCCGCGAGCACTTCAAACTCGCCGAAGGCCGCCTGCAGCAGATCGGGATACGGCAGGAAGGCGTTGGCGACCAGCGTCAGGGTGCCGCCGGGCATCAGGTGATCCGGTGCCTGGCTGATCAGGCGCGCCGCCGGTCCATAATCGATATCGCGCTCATGATGGAACGGCGGATTGGCCACGATGGCCTCGAACCGCTCCCCCTCGAACGCCGCGAAGACATCACTCAGGCGTACGTCCGCCTCAAGCCCGTTGAGCGCCAGACTGCGACGGGTCGCCTCCACCGCGAAGGCACTGACGTCGCCTGCCATCACGCGCGCACCGTGACGCGCCAGCCAGCAGCTGATGATGCCATCACCCGCCCCGATATCCAGCGCACGCTTGTAACCACGGGTCGGCAGGTTTTCCAGCAGCAGCGCGGTCCCCGGGTCCAGCTTGGCATTGCCATACAGTCCCGGATGGCTGGTCAGTCGCATCTCCAGCGCCTCGAATTCGCCCCAGCCTTCTGTCCATTGTCCAGCCACTGCCAGTGGCGATTCACTGCTGGCGGCCTGTTCGGCCGTCAACTCACGCGTGGCGGATGACCACAGCTGGCAACGGCGCGCGGTATCGTCCTTGCGCGCCGTCATTCCCAGTGCCTTGAGGATGCGCTCAGCGCGCTTGATGCCGCCATTGACCTCGCCCACCACCTTAATCGGCGTACCGGCCGGCAACACCTGGCACAGCGCCACCAGCCACCACTCGCCCAGCGCGTGCGCCTTGGGCCAGAACACGATGGCGCCCGCGGCTTGCGCGATGGTGTCGTCAGCTCGCGCATCGGCGAAGGACACCGCATGGCTGACCCGGTGCCCGGCTTCCCGCGCGGCATTCACGATGCCTGTGTCATGCCCCCAGACACGCCGCTGGCGGTCCGATGACAGCCACCAGTCATCACGCGGCGCAGCGACCCACAGCCAATCACGGAAATCACTGTCCTGACGCTCGAGCAGCTGACAGGCGGGGGTTTGAGCAGACATGAAGACTCCAACAGGGTAGGAAGATACGGACAACGGCGAGAGCGCCGGATATCGAAACAATGCGGTTGTGCAGGTGCCGCCTCAGGCCGGGCGCACCAGCTCATAGTGCAGATAGCGGCCCAGATAGACGAAGGGGGGCGTGCGCCAGTGCTGGCACTCGAGCGCCAGCAATTTCTGCATGTCAGCCTCGCTCAGCGGGTCGCGTGAGCGCAGGTAGTCATGGAAGACGCGCAGCCCGGTCAGCTCACGTACCTCAAGCCCCGCCTCCGCGGCCCACTGACGTATCTCGCCATCGCGTAGCGGTGAGATGGGCGTCAAGCGCTTGCCGGTACCCCAGCCTGCCAGGCGCCCTTCCAGCACCTTGTCGAAATTGCCCTTGCTGACATTGGAAAACGCCAGCGCATCACGATTGAAGACACTCAGCGACATGACGCCACCGGGCGCCAGCAACTCCGCGAGCAATGCAAAACCCTCCCGGGGATCGACCAGCCACTCCAGCACGGCGTGGCACACCACCACCGGCCACCGCTGATCAGTCGCGGCGGCGAAGCCCTGCAGATCACGCCCCTCCCAGACCAGTCGCCCAGCGAACGGCTCATCATTCGACAGCGCGTCGGTTTGACCTGGCACTTGCGGATCTGACGCCGCCTGAGCCGTCCGGGAGGGATCAGCAGTCGAACCAGCGGGCAGCCCCTGGCCTTGCGGCGCGGCAGTGCTCAGGAAGCGTTTCGCACGCTCACGCATCTCGCCAGAGGGTTCGACCAGCGTGAGGTGGTGCCCACGCGTGAGCCACCAATGAGCGGTCTGCCCGAGCCCTGCACCGATCTCCAATACCGGGGAAGGCGGCAAATGCGAGAAACGCTCATCCATCAGGCGCTGGGTGAGCGCAAGACGAACACGACCGCGCTCCGTGGTGTAGAAACCACGTTCGAACTTGTCGGCCAGACCGTCGAAATGACGATCAGCGGTGGCACGGCGAACGCGAGAAGCGCCAGCGCGGGACGAGGTTTTCGGCTCAGGCATGAAGAATATCTTGGCGAAGGAGAAAGAACTGACGAAGCAATGGTGCAGATAATGCCTCACTCACTCGCCAAAGGCACTTCTCGGTGCGGATGAACTGCGCACTGATGCCGCTGACGGCCCGCCGCCACGCATTTCCTCCGCCAAATGGATCGGCGTAGAATGGCGCCTGCATCGAGGGGCCAAGGAACGGCACATGGCGAGGAAAGAGGTCATGGGGCAGAGAAAGACCGACACTTGATCGACTTGAGCAGCCAAGGCTTCAACGTGACTGACTTGTGCACATCGACTCCACTTCCGACATAGACCTCAGCCATGAAACAACGCGTCCTGCTAATCGTCCGCAAGCTCAACATCGGCGGTATCCAACGCAATACCGTCAATCTCGCCAATGTCTTGCACCGCGAAGGCCATGAGGTCCATGTACTGGTACTGAAAGGCGAACTGGAACTCGTCCCGGATGCCGGCGTGCACCTTCATCAGGTCGACTTCGACAAGGCATTTCGCAAGACGGGCATCGGCCTGTTCTACGACCTGTTCACTCGCCTGCTGCTGGCTCCGTGGATCAAGGGCTCAGGATATGTCTGGCGGGGCTATTACGGCGGCCACTATCTGCGCCGTTTCGTCGCACGACTGGAAAAGGAACACGGCCCGATCGATCGGGTCATCACGCGCGGCCAGGGCGCCTTCGAGACCTTCTGGTCGTGGCGGGACCCTCGCCTGTGGCAGGTGGCGGTGTCATGGCCCGGCGACCTGAAAGAGGGCTGGCAACAACGCTTCCTGCTGAGTCGCCTGTATAGCGGCAAACAGGTCGTGTGCAACACCGACAATGTGCGCCAGCAACTGGAAAGCCTGCTGGACCATCACGGGATCAAGGCGGCGAGACTCGCGACCATCGGCAATGTCTGTGATCTGGATGCCATCGCCGCCATGGCAGAGGAAGTGGTGGAACTGCCCTCCCGCCCTTACGTGGTACAGGTATGTCGCCTCTCGGACGTCAAGCGTCAGGATGTGCTGATCAAGGCATACCTCGCCTCAGGCATCGAGGAAGACCTCGTCATCGTCGGCGATGGCCCCAAGCGGGAAGCCACCGAAGCGCTGATCCGCGAGCTGGGCGTCGGCGACAGGGTCCACCTGATCGGTAGCCGCCTGAACCCCTACCCGTGGATGAAGCACGCCCGTCTGTTCGTGCTCAGTTCACGTAGTGAGGCCTTCGGCATCGTGCTGGTGGAGAGCATGTGCTGTGGCACGCCGTGCGTGGCACCGGATGTCCCCGGCGGCATTCGCAATGTCTTGATCCATGATCAAGCGCGCCTGATCTCCGAAGACTCCATCGAGGCGCTGGCAGCCAAGATTCGTGAAGGCCTCGCCAACCCGCCGGCACTCGACTCGGATCCGGAGCTGATCGAACGCTTCCGCGATACCCGCATCATGCAGGAGTTTCTGACCCTGCCCACTGATGCCGTGACATCAGACTCCCGCTGACACCCAAAGCCCTGCATTTATCGAGAGACTCTCTTGCAGGGCTTGTTCTTGCGCCTTCCTACGACGCTGAACTGGCAGGACGATTGGCTGGCAAGACGATTGGCTGACAATCCGGTTGAGTGACAAAGCGATCGACAGACACGACGGTGCGATGTCCAGACCAAGAGTCAGGGCATTGTTGATCGAGTATCGGATAGGGTAATCAAGTGCGGAAGCCAAGCTCGGGAGTCGGGCCTGAAGCCAGGACAGACGCTGTTCACAGAGCAAGGTCCGAGCACACAACGAACGGTACTGAAAAGACGATGACGCAGAAGGCTGGACAGACGACGTCGTCCAGAAGGTGGGATTGCTGGCGCCCCCTGCAGGAGTCGAACCTGCGACCTGCCCCTTAGGAGGGGGCCGCTCTATCCAGCTGAGCTAAGGGGGCGTAGCGAGCGGAAGTATAAGCCATTGAAGTGGCGAGATAAACCCGACAATTGCTGCACCGCCAGCTTCGCGCCCCTTCGTCGGCATCCATATGCTGGAGGCGCTGGATCAATAACCTGAAGGCATGCTCCACGCCTGATTTCGGTGTCATGCCCCCAGGCTGGCTGAGACAGCCTCATGAACATGCCTCCTCTATCCTTTCGACAACCGGGCCTCCGCATCGCCAATCACCTCTGCCATCGGGCGCGGGCGCCCCAGCAGGTAGCCCTGGACTCGCGAGCAACCCATGCGCCGCAAGACTTCGAGTTGCTCCGTCTCTTCCACGCCTTCCGCCACGACATCAAGTGACAGGGCGCTCGCCATCATCAGCATGGCACGCACGATCTCATTGCCCGTGGTATGCGTGTCTGGCGCATCCTCAAGACACAGGTCATTGATGAAGCTGCGATCTATCTTCAGCTCCTTGAGCGGCATACGACGCAAACGCGACAGATTCGAGTAGCCGATGCCGAAATCATCAATCGAGAAGCTCAGGCCCAAGGCTGCCAACTGGTCAATCTTCTCGAGCATTGCCGCTTCATCATCCGTCGCCAGGCTCTCGGTGATTTCCATACGCAAGAGCTCAGGCGCGAAGTCATGTTGCGCCAACAGCCTGGTGACCTGCGGCACGAACTCGCTGCTACGGAACTGTACCTGACTGACATTGACCGCCATCGGTAGCGCATAGCCTCGGGCGGTCATGGCAGCAAGCTCGCGACAGACCTGCTCCAGCACCCAATGCCCCAGCTCGAGAATCAGTCCGGACTCCTCCGCGATGGGGATGAAGGTCGCTGGCGAGACCATCCCCAGCTGCGGGTCATGCCAACGCAGCAATGCCTCGGCGCCACACAATTGCGGCTCACCACTTTCGGGCAGGGAAAATTGCGGCTGGAGGTGGACACTCAACTGCTGGCGAGACACGGCCTCACGCAGCGCGTGTTCCATCCGGGCGGCATCGATGATGCGCTGGCGCATCTCGGGCGCGAAGAAACACAGCCGTGCACGCCCGGCCCCCTTGCTCTCATAGAGTGCGATATCCGCTTGATGCAGGAGGTGACTCCAGGCATCACCCTCTTCTCTATCGATCTCGGTGTGCTCCGCCTTGCCGGCCGGCAACACTTGCTGAGAGCAGGCGCCATAGCCTTCCTCGTGACGCGGATAGAGCGTGATGCCCAACGAGCCGGTCAACTGATGCGTTCGCCCTTCAAGCTCCAGCGGCTCCTGCAGTCGCTCCAGCATCTCCTCCGCTACCTGGCGCGCTCGGCTAGCCGCTTCGCGCGGCCCACCGGCTCTCGGCGCCAGCAGCACGATGAACTCGTCTCCCCCATGGCGCGCGAGGAAGTCCTGCGGGCCCAGCATCTCTGCCAGACGCGAGGCGACCTGCTTGAGCGCCAGGTCACCGGCATCGTGTCCGAGGATATCGTTGAGACGCTTGAAGTGATCGAGATCCAGGAACATCAGCGCGCCCATCTCGCCGGGCTGGGCCTGCTCCGCCAGCTCACAGAGATGACGACGCACGAGACGCCGATTGGGCAAGCCGGTCAACGAGTCGTGCAAGGCCTGATGCGTCAGTTGCTGGTCACGTCGATAGCGTTCGATCGCCAGTCTGGCCACCTTGACCGCCACTTCGAGCAAGCCATGGTGAGTCGCATCGAAGACCTCGCCTGTCTCGGCATAGAAGGCAAAGCTGCCCAGCGGATTATCCTCGCCATCGAGAATCGGCATCGACAGGCAGGCATCCAGCCCCAACGCATGCGGATGCTCACGGAAGCCCTCCCAGGCAGGTTCCTGCGCGATGGAAGGCGTCATGACCGGCTTGCGCCGCCACATCGCCGTCCCACAGGTGCCCACGCCTTCCCCGATCTTCAAGCCACGAGTGAACAGCATGAAGCTTGCCGGCAGACTGGGGCCCTGCCCTGCCACGATGGTGCGGCCCACATCATCCAGCAGCAGCAACGAGGAGCGCACCTGAACCGCGGCGCCTTCGATGGTCAGGCACAGGTCTCGCAATGTCTTGTCCAGAGACTGACCTGCCGCCACGGCTTCCAGCAGCTCAAGCTGGGAGTGGCTCAACATCAAGGCTCGGTGCATCTGGGTAATGTCCGTCTGCAACCCCAGATACCCTTCCACCCGCCCCCTGGAATCCTTGAGCGGAATGCAGCGCAGCCGCAATCGCAGTGGTTGGCCATTGCTGTCGTAATGCACCAGCTCCTCATCGCTGGGTTCGCCGCGGCGGCGTTGTTCACGCAATCGGGTGATGACCAGCAGATCGGATGCCGGCCCCATCAGGAATTCACTGGGCACCTTGCCGACCACCTGCTGCTCTCGATAGCCGAGAAGCTGCTCAAAGGCGGGGTTGACCCAGCGAATGCGCCCTTCGAGGTCGTAGCAACAGACGCCGTTGCTGGTGTGATCCAGCAGCTGATTCAGCAAGCCTTCGGCTTCCTGGCCATTGGCGGGCCGGGAAGTGCTCGGCATGGTGCCAAACGATGTGGTGTCACTCACTGGCGTATCCTCAGCAGACTCCTCTGCGATCTTGGCTGGATGACATGCCGAGCCTTGTGCAGGACTCGGAGAATTACCAGCACCAGCGTGCCGGATCCTCGGCACCAGTATGCGGCCTATGTATCAGTAATATTAACCCACTGCGATGCGTTGAATATGAGTCCAGCGTCATTCGATCGGCACTGGCGTCGATCATCATTCGACTCTCGAGCGCCGCTCAGGCTTTGAATCGAGCGCGTTCACTCCCACAACACTGACAGCGCTCACATTTCAGATGCCCTGACAGCATGATCCACTCGGCAGCGTCGGGCGTAGTACACACATCACGCCATTCGCCACGGAGAGCCACTCCTTGAACGCTCTGCTGCCCTTTGTGTCAGTCACACTCTGCATGCTGCTCTCGGGATGCGGGCCGCACTACCTTGCGGCCAATGACATCCACCGGGCCCCTTACCTTGATGAATCCTCCGCCTCACCCCATCTCGTGACCCGCGACGCCACGTCGCTGACATGGGAGTCCTGGCAACCTGCGCAGGCAACCCCTCAACGCGCCATGCTGCTTGGCCTGCACAGCTACGGCGACTTCCGCCTGGCATATGCCGATCTGGGCCCGTGGCTGGCCGGACAAGGCATCGTGACCTACGCCTATGACCAACGTGGTTTCGGGGAGTCCAGCCAGCAAGGGCGATGGCCGGAGACCCCGTTGCTGGTCGAGGACCTGGTGGACGCCATCACGGTACTGCGCCAGCGCCACCCGGACCTCCCCTTGATCGTGGCGGGCGAAAGCATGGGCGGCTCGGTGATACTCAATGCCCTCGCCCAGCACCCGGCGCTGTCGATCGATGGCAGCCTGCTCGCCGCCCCGGGCGTCCGCGGCGGTATCCGCTGGCGCTATCTGTACAACGCAGGGCTCTGGACGGCGGCGCACCTGATCCCCGCGACCAGCGTGGAGGTACCACGCAGGTACCCCGAAGGAGAACTCAAGCCCGCGGCCGCCAGACGATTGGCCGAGGATTCCCGCGTCGTGCATTCCGTGCGCCTTGATGCCTATTACGGCCTGATCCGCTTCACGGATCACGCCAGCGATGACATCGCAGCACTTTCTGCTGATACACGACTGCCGCCCACTCTGCTGTTGCACGGTGATCGCGATGAGACCGTGCCCAGGGTGGCCATTGAGCAACTGGTCAGCGACTGGCCGAGCGCCTCACGCGATACGCTCGAGATTCATTACCTGCCCGAGGCACCCCACCTGCTGCTGCAATGGCACGACAGTGAGCAGGTACGTGGGCGGATAGCACACTGGTTGGCCGAGATCCTGCCAGCGCGCGCTTCACAAGAATGAAAGCAAGAGCGAGAGCGAGAGTAAGAACGAGGCGATGGACGTGACACGCCGCGTCGTGCCGATAGCGCGCGCCCCACAAACAGCAACGCCCCGAACAAGGTTCGAGGCGTTGCTGTCTATCTATCTATCTAACTATCGCCCCTGCGAGGGGCATGCTGGCCGCTAGCCAATGATCACTGACGCGCGGTCTTCAGGGCATCAGCCAGTTCACGGGTCAGGGCGTGCACGGCCTGAGTACCCTGCTCCGGCGTCTCGGCATTGGCCTGCAGGTCGATCAAGGCAGAGCCGATCACCACACCGTCGGAGAAACGCCCGATCCGCGCCGCCTGTTCAGCGGTACGGATACCGAAGCCGACCGCGACCGGAATATCGGTATGTTCACGAATGCGACCGACCTCGGCCTCGACCTTCTCGGCAGTCGGTGCCGCGCCGCCGGTCACGCCATTGCTGGAGACGTAGTAGAGGAAGCCCGAGGTGTTGGCCAGCACACCCGGCAGACGCTCGCTGTCGGTGGTCGGCGTAGCGAGGCGAATGAAGCTGATGCCCGCTTCGCTGGCCGGGACGCACAGCTCGTCATCGTGCTCCGGCGGCAGATCGACGACGATCAGGCCGTCGACGCCGGCCTCGCTCGCCTGCTCGAGAAAACGGCTCACGCCACGACGATAGATCGGGTTGTAGTAGCCCATCAGCACGATGGGGGTGTCCTGATCGCGCTTGCGGAACTCGCTGACCATCGCCAGGGTGCGGTCCATGGTCTGGCCGGCCTTCAGGGCACGCTGGGTAGCATGCTGAATGGCCAGACCATCGGCCATCGGGTCCGTGAACGGCATGCCCAGCTCGATGACATCGGCGCCGGCGTGCGCCATGCCGAGGAAGGTCGCGAGGCTGGCATCGTAGCCGGGGTCGCCCGCAGTGATGTAGGTCACCAGCGCGGCACGATTCTCGGCGCGCACGGCAGCGAAGCGACGGTCAAGACGGCTGCTGGCAGTAGTGTCGATAGCGGAAGTGCTCATCAATAGACTCCGAATTTGCTGGCCTGCAGGCATCGATGACAGCTGCAGGTGAAGAAGGCATGGGGCGCTCAGATTCGATCAGCGACTGACGACTCTGACGCCGGGCAACACGTGACAGACCCGGGCTTACTCGCCGTCAGGGTTCAGGCCCAGTTCGTCGGCCAGGTGATGAGTCACGGTGGCCATGTCCTTGTCACCACGGCCGCTCAGGTTGACCACCATCAGGTGGTCCTTCGGCAGGCCCGGTGCACGCTTGATGACTTCCGCCAGCGCATGGGAGGACTCCAGCGCCGGAATGATGCCTTCCAGACGGCACAGCATCTTGAAGGCGTCCAGCGCTTCCTGGTCGGTCGCGGCGACATATTCGGCACGCTTGATGTCATGCAACCATGCGTGTTCCGGACCGATACCCGGATAGTCGAGACCGGCGGAGATGGAGTGCGCATCGCCGATCTGTCCCTCTTCATCCTGCAGCAGGAAGGTACGGTTGCCATGCAGAACGCCCGGCAGGCCGCCCTTGAGGCTGGCGGCATGACGCGGAGTTTCCAGGCCTTCACCAGCGGCTTCGACACCGATGATCTCGACGCTTTCCTCATCGAGGAACGGGTGGAACAGGCCCATGGCATTGGAACCGCCGCCGATGCAGGCGACCAGCGAATCTGGCAGACGCCCTTCCTTCTCCTGCAGCTGCACGCGGGTTTCCTGACCGATGATGGACTGGAAGTCACGCACCAGCTGCGGGTACGGGTGCGGCCCGGCCACGGTACCGATGATGTAGAAGGTGTCATCGACGTTGGTGACCCAGTCACGCAGCGCCTCGTTCATGGCGTCCTTCAGCGTGCCATCACCGGCGGTGACAGGCACGACCTTGGCGCCCAGCAGCTGCATGCGCTGCACATTGGGCTGCTGACGATGGATATCGGTGGAGCCCATGTAGATCACGCAGTCCAGCCCGAAACGCGCCGCCACGGTGGCAGTCGCCACACCGTGCATGCCGGCACCGGTCTCGGCGATGATGCGCTGCTTGCCCATGCGGCGAGCGAGCAGTACCTGGCCCAGCGCATTGTTGATCTTGTGAGCCCCGGTATGCATCAGGTCTTCACGCTTGAGATAGATCTTGGCGCCGCCCAGCTGCTCGGTCAGGCGCTCGGCGAAATACAGCGGGCTCTGGCGGCCGACATAGTCCGCGGACAGGCCAGCCAGCTCCTCGGCGAATGCCGGGTCCTGCTTGGCGGCTTCATACTCGCGCTGCAGGTGCAGGATCAACGGCATCAGCGTCTCGGCAACGAAGCGGCCGCCGAAATCACCGAAGAAACCCTTGGCATCAGGCCCTTGGCGCAGGCTGGGGGTAGCAGTCGTCTGGCTCATGCTGAACTCCTCGAATCGTGTCAGTGGCTGGTCTCACATACTGCGCAAGGCATCTGCGGGGCCAGCGATATGGTGATCATCCTAGCGCTGCAGGCACTGGAAGAAAAACGATAAATTCGCCAAGATGTGTGAGAAAATCTCACAGATGGTCGAGACGGTCATTTCCGCGCAGCCACCCTTTCCATGCCAATGACACGTCCAGCACTCGCCCAGCACTTGCTCAGGAGACACACCATGGAGCGCACCGAGCTACTGCCTCCCCTCAATGCCCTGCGCACCTTCGATGTGGCGGCTCGCCATGAGAGCGCCTCGCGCGCCGCAGAGGAGCTGCATGTGACCCACGGCGCCGTCAGCCGTCAGATCCGCCAGCTGGAAGACGCACTCGGCACACGCCTGTTCGATCGTGCCGGGCGTGGCCTGACGCTGACACAGGCCGGCCGTGAGCTGGCGACCGCGACCCGTCATCACCTTGGCGGCCTGGCACGCGTGTGCGGAGCACTGGCACGCAGTGATGCGCGGGCGCCCTTCGTGCTGAGCTGCCCGGGGTCGTTTCTGGCACGCTGGTTCATTCCGCGACTGGGAGCACTCAAGGACGCCCTGCCGGAACTCGAGCTGCACCTGACCGCCAGTGATGACAACGAAGGGCTGCGCAATGGCGTGGACGGTGTCCTGCGCTTCCAGACGCCGCCCTTTGATGACGCCGAGCATCAGGAGACGCGCGTGCTGGGCACCGAGCGCATCGGGCCCGTACTGCGGCCCGACAGTGAGTGGCTGAACGAGGCATCCAGCCCCCCTTCCCCCGAGGTTCTGCTGGGCCTGCCCCTGCTGCATACCCGATCACGCCCGCAAGCCTGGCCGGATTGGTGCTCACGCCAGGGGCTATCCAGTGAGGGGCTTGATTACGCGCAAGGTTTCGAGCACCTCAACTACCTGCTCGAGGCGACACTGGTCGGGCTGGGCGTCGGCATCGCGCCGGACTATCTGGTGGAGGAAGACCTGCGCAGCAAGCGTCTCGTGGCCCCCTGGGGGTTCGTCGAGACCGAGGCATGCCTGACGCTGACCTTGCCGCAGGTCGGCCGCGCTCGTGCTCGCCACCCACATGCCGAGGCGCTGGGCGAATGGCTCGCCCGGGAACTGGCGACGGCTCCGCCCCACTAGCCGCCACACTTTGTGACAGGCATAAAAAAAGCCAGTCACAAGGACTGGCTTGCCCGGACATGTATCCAGAGGATAGCGCCGGAAAGATCGTGAATCCGCTCAAGGAACCATCGCAACCTGCAACGCAGGCTGGAAGCGAGGATGGGCGAACAACCCTGCGCATTGAACGACGCAGCCACCCTCGGCAGAAATGATCGAGGAGCCATGGCTGGCTCGACTCGAAGACTTCACGTCAGGTGGTCAATCCTTATCCGAGATGGAGGACTCGAGATGAAGGGTGACGGCCTGACGCGTTTCAACTGTCAGCATCATATCTTTTAGTCCGCGAACAAAAAAGGGCCCAAACAGCAACAGACCTTTGCTGGAGGAGCACCATCATTCGCTCGCATGGCCGACCGGCATCAGTGACAGCCAGGGGCTGCAGCGCCCTTGTCCGAGGCGAGGGCCCCCGAGGCGCGATTCGGCGGATTGTTGCCACCGAGTAACAGGCGCTGAATATCCGTGGCCGCCATCGGCTTGTAGAAGTAATAGCCCTGGATCAGGTCACAACGCATCTCGCGCAGCAACTCCAGCTGCTGTTCGTTCTCCACCCCTTCCGCGACCACCTCCAGCCCGAGGCGATGCCCAAGGAAGACCGTGGCCTCCATGATGGCGCGATCCTTGGGTTCCTGGGCACACTCGATCACGAAGGAGCGATCTATCTTGAGCGCCGTCACGGGCAACAACTTGAGATAGCTCATCGAGGAATAGCCGGTGCCGAAGTCATCGATGGCGATCTTGTAGCCACGATCGTAGAGCGCCCGCAGGCTGTCGCGCACCTTGATATCGGCATCGATCAACACGTTCTCGGTCAGCTCGATACCGATGTCCCGCGGTGTCAGCCCGTATTCCTCGACATAGGCCTCAAGGCGGGTGAAGACATCCGAACTGATGGCCTGGCGCCCGGAGATGTTGATGTCGATCCGGTAGCCCTTCAGCCCCATGGCGCGCCATTCGGCCTGCTGACGACACGCCTGGCGGATGACCCAGTCTCCCAGACGCTCGATCAGGTTGGTGCGCTCGGCGACCTTCACGAAATCGGAGGGCGGAATATAGCCCTCGGGAGAATGCCAGCGCAGCAGCGCCTCGAAGGATTCGATGCGCTCACTGCGCGCCGCCACCTGCGGCTGATAATGCAGCGACAATTCCCCACCGCCATCCTGATTCAACAGCGCCTGCAGGCGTCCGGCCAGATGGTGCTGATGCAGCATCTCGTTGCGGACTTCCTGATTGAAGAACTGATAGCCATCGCGCCCGGCCAGCTTGGCACGATGCTTGGCGACATCGGCATTGCGCACCAGCTCGGCCGCCTCGCTCCCATTCTCGGGATACAGGCTGATGCCGATACTCAGACGCAGCAACAGCTGGCGCCCTTCGATCTCGAAGGGTCGCTGGAAGTCCTGACGAATGCGCTCGACCACCGACAGGGCATCACTCTCGTAATCCAGACGTGGCATCGCCAGCACGAATTCATCGCCACCAAAGCGCGAGAGCAGATCCTGATTGCGCTGGAAGCCCTGCAGACGCTTGGCCACGCTACGGATGACGCGGTCACCCATCTCGTAACCGAGGGTGTCATTGATCTCGGTGAAATGATCGATATCGAGAAACAGCACCATCAGGGTGTCGTCATGACGCTGGCATTCACTGAGCGCCTCGCCGAGTTCGCTCTCGAAGGTCTGGCGATTGGGCAGCTCCGTCAGGGGGTCGAAACGCGTCATGTAATCCAGATCACGCTGGACCTTGCGCTCACCCGCCAGATCGATGTCGATACAGAACATCAGCGGGTTGTCAGTGCGCTCTCCCAACATCACATGGTGGGAAAAGACAGGCACGGGAGCGCCTGACTTGTGCTTGAGCTCAAGTTCACTGGAGGGGATCTCGATACCCTGAGAGACCCAGGCATGGTGTGCGTCCACCACGACATCTGCCATCGTCTCCGGGATCACCAGAGTTTCCAGGCATCGCCCACGAGCTTCCTGCTCGCTATAGCCGTATAGCCGCTCGCTGGCCTCGTTCCAGTAGATGACGCGGCGCTGGCTGTCATAGCCCTGAACGGCGACGCGCGGCAGACTTTCCAACAGCTCTCGAAAGCGCTGATCACTGACGGGAAGTCCCTTGCTGGTCGAGAGGCCAACCATACTCGTCTGCATGACCGCCTCCTGCGTATGCTGATGATGTGACACCTGACGCTTGCGAGATAGCATGATGCCCGCAGTTGCGCCAAGAATCACCATCAGTAACGCGGTTGGCCATCGACCCAGCATGCTCTGGCCCCACATCACCACCGCCATCAACGTCAGTACCACGGCAATGATGACGGGACGAGAGCACAATATTCCGGCGGCCCTGCTGGCCTGGCGGAACCCTTTAGCCATGTTGAAGGATACCTCCGCTGCCGTCCTTCGCCTGTTCGCCGGACTTCGGCGGGGCAGATCAACTCGTGACGGAATGTCACTTCGAACGAGTTCTCTCACACGCAGAACGAGTTCTTGTCGTCATGAGAAAAGTCTAAGGGTCTGCTGCGCGTAAACCCAGCGTCTTGCAGCGCCTCTCGATAACTATCCTCAACGCTTCATGCAGTGCCAGGCGGCCTGAACCTGCGTTGCGCTGCTCGTCTGCAAAGGGCGAAGAATAGCGTCAATGACTTACATAATACCAGTCGATTAGATTACTCATACCTCGATATTGGCCATGTACCCATATTGATGATACTTGCGCGAGATTAGCGTGTTACCGCCATGGTACGGGTTTGACTATCTCGTGCGCACCTTCCCATTCTCCTCGACGTTGCCAACGCAACACCTTCCATTTGCGCCCAAGCGCACAAAACGTCGAGGAATTTCATATGAACATCGCAAATCGTGGCGTACGTCAACTGGCCGACTCTTCCCGCAAGATCACCCTGGAACAGGGCGGCCTGGTGGAGCACTACCCGACCCCCAAGACGGACACCACCCCCTTGCGCCTGCCGCTTGCCTCGCAGTACTGGCCGGAGGCAGTCCACGAGGAGCTGGCACGCCAGCATTGGAGCAAGGCATCCATCACCTCCCAGATCGACCTCGAGGCCTGGCAGGGCTTCCTGAAGGACCTGCCGCGTGACCCCTATGTCAACACCCGCTGGAAGCGCATGTCCTGGCTGCACCTGAACGACCAGCATGAAGTCGAGACGCTGGGCGAATGTCCGATGGCGCAGGGCGGCAAGTTCAATGACGCCGCCAGCATGGCTGACCGTCTGCGCTATTACGCACCGCTGGAAGAGAGCTTCACCGAGCGCGAGGATGTGCGCGCCTTCGTGAAGGCCTGGGCCGACATGTGGGGTATCGGCCCGCGTGAACCGATCCTGATGCAGATCACCGGCGTACGCGGTGATGGCACCATCGATCCTCTCCAGGGTCAGGGCATCCACGCCGATGGCTGCAAGTACCTGAGCATCCTGGTGCTCAACCGCGAGAATGTCAGCGGCGCCATCAACACCCTCTATCAGGACAAGGCAGGCAAAGAGCTGCTGACCACTACGGAGCTGGCACCGGGCGAGGTCCTGCATATCCATGATGACCAGCTGTTCCACAGTGTCAGCTCCATCACCCAGGAGAACGCCGGCGAGCACTTCGAGCGCTTCATCATCATCATCAACTGCTCGTTCATCGACGAGTTCCAGAACCGCATGCTGCGTCGTCATTTCCCGGACGCCGTCCTCAACGACTGCGAGTGAGCAACGGATTGCTCGCGAGCCATCGCAGCGAGACGCATCGCAACTTGCGGCGTCGTCTCATCTGAAGCCCCGCCGCGCAGAAGCCACGATGCCGATGCCCCCCGATACGTGAAACCCTGTTCTGAGCGCCTGAATCCCTGAGCGCCCAAGCGCCTGAACACCTGAGCACCTGAGTATCTAAGTACCCAAGTGCCTGAGTACCTGAGCGCCCGAGCCTCATGGCGTCAGATGCAGGAAAGAAGAAGGAGAACCTGCCATCAGGTGACGCACTGTCACAAGATGCGCGCCGACGAAAACGTGCATGTGCAGCACCCAGCGCCAGCCGGGCCACCGGCTGGCGCTTTTATATGCCACAGAGCGCCCGCTTCGTTCGCGCTTGCCTTGAATCATGCATCTGCCCTGTTACACGATTCTTCCTTCTTCTCTCTTCTCTCTTCTCTCTTCTCTCTTCTCCCTTCTCTCTTCTCTCTTCTTCATTCTGATCTCTTCAGCCTTTCCTTGTTCTCGCTTTTTCCTCCTTCACCCCCTCCTCTTGTTCTGCTCTCCCGCACCGCCGCGCTTTGCATTACTCTGGGGTCTTGCGCTTGGCACTCTCGCCTGTCGTCGAGACGCGCTTGATTGCATCGTCGCTTTGGCGGCGCTGCCCTCCCCTCTATGCATCAGGGACCTCTCATGACCTTTGAAAGCGGGCTGACCTTCTTCATTGCCATCTTCCTGTTTGGCATCACCCCCGGGCCTGGCATCCTGGCACTGCTGGCGCGCGGCATGAGCCAGGGAGGCAATGCCTGCGTGCCGATGGCCGTGGGCATGAGTCTCAGTGATGTCTGCTACATGCTGGCGGCGGTGTTCGGCCTGTCGGCACTGGCCACGCATTGGGGCGAAGTCTTCGTGGTCATCCGTATCCTGGGCGCCGCCTACCTGCTCTATCTCGGCTACAAGTTATGGACGAGCTCACCGACGCTGGAGGAAGCTGAGGTGCCCAGGCTACGCGGCAACTGGTGGAAAGGGTTTCTGCAGGGCTTTCTCATCTCGGCCTCTAACCCCAAGGTCATCCTGTTCTATATCGCCTTCCTGCCCACCTTCATGGATATCACCCGGCTGTCCGGCAGCGATATCGTGATCGCCGCCGGACTCAACCTGAGCGCATTGCTGCTGGGTGTGGTGCCGGTGGGCTATCTCGCCGGGCGTGTCCGCCGCTATCTACGCTCGGCGAAGGCAGTCAAACGCCTCAATCGCAGCGCCGGCGGCCTGATGATCGGGGCAGGCGGCTATCTGGCATTGCGCGGCTGACGCCTGAACGACGCCCCATGTGACGCGAGCGCCTTGCACAAACACAAACGCCCCTGCCGATTGGCAGGGGCGTTTGTGTCGAGAGGCATGGGGTGGGGTTGCAGAGCGCTTGCGCTCAATCCACGGCGTCAGTGCACGCTGTCGGTGCTGAAATCAGCACCAGTGCCCTGCGCTTGCCGTCCTTACTGGCGGATGCCTTCGATGACCAGATACAGATCGACGGTGGCCGCATTCGGGCCAAGCTTGGATGTATCGATGCCGTAATCGGCGAGCTTCAGCGTGGTGGTGCCTTCAAAGCCCTGACGGTAGCCGCCCCACGGGTCTTCACCGCCGCCGATATGATCCACATCCAGGGTCACGGGCTGCGTCTGGCCGTGTAGCGTCAGGTCGCCCTTCAGCTTGCCGGAACCATCGCCAGTGGACTCGAAGCCGGTCGAGGTGAAGGTCGCCGTCGGATATTGGGAGACATCCAGGAAGTCGGCCGACTTGATGTGCTTGTCGCGTTCGGCGTGGGCGCTGTCCAGGCTATCGACATTGACTTCTACCGACACCTTGGCATCTTCCGGCTTGCCCTGGTCATAGGAGAAATCACCACTGAACTCCTTGAACTGCCCCAGCACGTAGGAATAGCCCAGATGACTGATCTTGAACTGGATGAAGGCGTGCTGGCCATCGGTATCGATCGTGTAATCGGAGGCCTGTGCCCGACCCGCCATCAGCGGCAACGACGCCGCCATGAGACCTGCCACCAGTGACTTGCCGAGGAAGGATGTCTTGTTCATGTTGGTGCTCCTTGAGAGGTTTCGTCACATCTGGCGTTCGAGCGTACCCAACGCCTTCCTTTTCGTCAGCGTAGCGGCCGAATCATGCGCCGCAACGTATCCTGCCCATCCAGCAGGTGATGCTTGAATGCTGCCGCCGCATGCCCCAGCGACAGGATGATCAGCACACAGGCAGCATACCAATGCACCTCACCTGCCAGCGATGCCTGATCCTTCAGCCCCGAGATCACTGCCGGCACCTCGAAGAGATCGAATACCTTGATGCCACGCCCGTCAGCGGTGGAAATGAGGTAACCCGAGATCATCACCACCAGCATCAGCACGTAGAGCAGCACATGCCCGACCAGCGCCGCGCGCTGTTCATTGCGCGTGCCGTGCGCCTGCGGGGTCGTCTGGCTCCAGCGCCAGGCAAGCCGCACCAGCGTCAGCACCAGCAATATCACCCCGACCGAGCGATGCCACCACGGACCGAGCTGGTACCAGGCATCGTAATAGCCAAGCGACGTCATCCACCAGCCCAGCGCGAAGAGCCCGACGATGGCCAGCGCCGACAGCCAATGCATCACGATGACAGGCCAGCCCCAGCCCCGTCGAGAATTACGCCACATGAGATGCTCCTGATGACAGTCTCCACCTGACCATCGAGCTGGCAGGTTCTTTGAGCAAGAGCTTAACCAGTGCCCGAACGGACGCCAACCCTTGCGGGCAACACCAGCGAAATTGTCCAGAGACACCAACGCCCGGCAGAACCGGGCGTTGGTGTGCAAAGGCAGGCGTTACGGGACTCAGCTCGCGAGGCGATCAAGTCCGCGCGCCAGATCACGCTTGATGTCGTCGAGATCTTCCAGGCCGACGGCAATACGCAGCAGGCCCTCTTCGATGCCGGCGGCAGCTTTCTGGTCATCGCTTAAGCGACCGTGAGTCGTGGTGGCCGGGTGCGTGATGGTGGTCTTCACGTCGCCCAGGTTGCCGGTGATCGACAGGATGCGCGTCGCATCGACTACCGACCAAGCCGCCTCACGGCCGCCCTTGACCACCACCCCGAGCACCGCACCGAAGGCCTTCTGCTGGGCCTTGGCCAGTTCATGCTGCGGATGGCTCTCAAGTCCGGAGTAATGCACCCGCTCGATGGCCGGATGCGATTCCAGCCAATGTGCCAGCGTCAGCGCGCGTGCACAGTGGGCTTCCATGCGAATGTTCAGCGTCTCCAGGCCCTTGAGGAAGACCCAGGCGTTGAAGGGGCTCAGGCACGGCCCGCAGGTACGCACCACACCATAGACCTCCTCCATCAACGAGGAGCTTCCCACCACGGCACCACCCAGCGTCCGGCCCTGACCATCGAGATACTTGGTGGCGGAGTGGATGACGATATCGGCGCCCAGCGTCAGCGGGCGCTGCAGGGCTGGCGTACAGAAGCAGTTGTCGATGGCGAGCCAGGCGTCGTTCTCATGGGCCAGCGCCGCCAATGCCTTGATATCGCCAAGCTCGGACAGCGGATTGGACGGCGTCTCGGCGAACAACAGCTTGGTGGCCGGCGTGATCGCGTCGCGCCAGGCATCCAGATCCTTCAGTTCGACGAAGCGCGTGGTGATGCCCAGCTTGCCGAAGTACTTGGTGAACAGGCTGACACTCGAACCGAAGATGGAACGCGACGCGACGATTTCATCGCCGGATCCCAGCAACGCCAGCACGGTGGACATGATCGCGGCCATGCCGGAACTGGTTGCCACGCAACGCTCACCGCCTTCCATCGCCGCCAGGCGCTCCTCGAAGAAGCGCACCGTCGGATTGGTGAAGCGCGAGTAGATGTTGCCGGCTTCATCGCCCCCGAACTTGGCTGCGGCCTCAGCGGCGCTGCCGTAGACGAAGCTTGAGGTGGTGTAGATGGGCTCGCCGTGTTCCTGCTCGGCACCGCGCAGGTGACCGGCACGGATGGCGAGCGTCTCGAGGCCCAGCTCATCGCGAGAAAGACCGGCGCGGGAAAGATTGTCGTCGTGCATGGTGTCCAGTACCTCTACTGATGGAATCTACTGCCCTGTGAATCACGATCCAGCGTCACGCGCCGCTGTGACATGTCGCGTCTTCAGCATTTCGGTCGCGTAGACAGCAAGAAGAAGGAAAAGCGATGCGCCAATGTTACCGGTTTTGAACGCGCAACGGGCCCCGGATTTCTCCGGAGCCCGTTGCGGTTCGCTCATCGCGTGATTGCCTGCCGAGGATGACAGGCAGCCGGATCAGTCGAGATCTTCCGAATCGTTGTGCAGATCCACCACCGCGTGGGTCTCGCCGGCGCTCTTGGCGCCATCGTTGCGCGAGGCACGCAGGTCGTTCAGATAGGCTTCGTCGATATCGCCGGTCACGTAGACGCCGTCGAACACGGAGCAATCGAACTCATCCAGCGCCGGATTGACTTCACGACAGGCGTCCTTCAGGTCGTCGAGGTCCTGATAGAACAGACGGTCAGCGCCGATCAGGTCCGCGATTTCCTTCTCGGTACGGTCATGGGCGATCAGCTCTTCCGCCGCCGGCATGTCGATGCCGTAGACGTTGGGATAGCGAACCGCCGGTGCTGCCGACGCGAAATAGACGTTCTTGGCGCCCGCTTCGCGCGCCATCTGGATGATCTCGTTGCAGGTGGTACCGCGCACGATGGAATCATCCACCAGCAGCACGTTCTTGCCGGCAAACTCGATATCGATGGCGTTGAGCTTCTGACGCACGGACTTCTTGCGCAGTGTCTGCCCCGGCATGATGAAGGTACGGCCGATATAGCGGTTCTTCATGAAGCCTTCGCGGTAAGTCACTCCCAGATGCTGGGCCAGCTCGAGGGCGGAGGTACGCGAGGTATCGGGGATCGGAATCACGACATCGATGTCCTGCTCCGGCCATTCCCGCACGATCTTGTCGGCCAGCTTCTCGCCCATGCGCATGCGGGTGCCGTAGACGTAGGCGCCGTCGAGCAGGGAATCCGGACGCGCCAGGTAGACGTGTTCGAAGATACACGGCTTGAGAACCGGGTCATCCGCGCACTGCAGGGTGTGCAGCTCACGCTCCATGTCGATGAATACCGCTTCACCCGGGGCCAGGTCACGGATCAGCTCGAAGCCGGCGACGTCGAGCGCTACGGATTCGGAGGCGATCATGTACTCGACGCCTTCGGCGGAGTCACGCTTGCCGAAACACGCCGGACGGATGCCGTGCGGATCACGGAAAGCGACCAGGCCAGTGCCGTTGATGATCGAGACGGCCGCGTAGCCGCCCTTGCAGCGACGATGCACACGACGCACGGCATCGAACACATCACCGGCGCCCAGACGCATGCCCTGCTTGCCCAGCTCGTGAGCGAAGACGTTGAGCAGCACCTCGGAATCGGAGCTGGTGTTGATGTGACGCAGATCAGAGGAGAACAACTCCTGCTTGAGCTGGTCGGAGTTGGTCAGGTTGCCGTTGTGCGCCAGCGTGATGCCGTAAGGCGAGTTGACATAGAACGGCTGTGATTCCGCCTCGCTGGAGGAACCGGCGGTCGGGTAGCGAACATGGCCGATCCCCATGTTGCCCTTGAGACGCTGCATGTGACGAGTGCGGAAGACATCACGCACCAGACCATTGCTCTTGCGCAGCAGGAAACGACCTTCGTGCCAGGTCATCATGCCCGCGGCATCCTGCCCGCGGTGCTGCAATACGGTCAGCGCGTCATACAGCGCCTGGTTGACCGAGGCGTTGGCCATCAAACCTACAATCCCGCACATCCCGTCATTACCTCACTAATACACACTTGGATAGGGAAGCGCACGCTGGCGACTGCCGGCGCCCGTCCATATGGCAATATGAGTGCTCACACGGCGCAATTGTCAGGCCTGCCCCCCATGCAGGCAACACCTGACCGATGGGTCAACCCCTTCGACTGCCCCGCATGAGGCTTCAGCAACGCGTGCCGAATGCCGAAAACGACAACGCCGGGCCACGATGCCCGGCGCTGAAAATCTTGCCTGTCACTGCTCACCACCCGCATTGCGGCTTGCGGCCTCGCCAGCGGTGCTGCCCCTGAGCAACGCCTCCAGCGAGGGCTGGTCCTGCGTGGCATCCTGGCGCGTGAACGACTGCAGCGCCTGCTGGCTGAGGCTGTCGCTCAACGCACGCCCTTCTCGCTGGGCGCTGTCGATCAGACCGCTGGCCTGCTGCTTGAGCCGGGAGCCACTGGTGGAATCCGGCAGCGACACGCTCTGCCCCCAGTCACCGCCCGTATCCCATTCACGATAGCGAGCCAACGACCAGTCGCGCAGCTGCTCAAGCGTCGGCCGCAACTGGGCGGCCTGCCAGTCGGCGCTGTCACGCAGGGGCGTCAGCCCCACCACGGCGGTGATCAGCACCAGTATGACCGCCGCGCGCAAGGCGCCGAACACACCGCCGAGCAGACGATTGAAGCCGCCCATGCCGACCGCATGAATCAAGCGTTCCAGCAGGCGCAACATCAGCCCCCAGATCAGCACGCTCGCGATCACCACCAGCACGAAGCCGACCGCGGTACGGATGCCCGGCGAGACGATCATCTCTTCGAGCAGGCCTCCCACCTCGGCGCCGAACTGGCGTGCCGCGACCAGTGCCACCAGCCAGCCCGCCAGGCCCAGGGCCTCGCTGAGCAGGCCCCGCATCAGCCCCAGCAGTACCGAGATACCGATCAGGCCCAGACATAGCCAATCGATCCAGACCAGCTCGTTCACTCACCCTCCTTGCGTCGTACCAGCAGGCCCTTGATATTGACCTGCTGCTGCAGGCGCGAGCGTGCGGACTCACCGATCTCGGAGGACTTGTACGGGCCGACGAAGACAACGGTCAACTTGCTGCCACGCGGGATCCGGTATGCCGCGAAACCCTTGCCCTGCAGCTCCTTCTGGAGACGCTCGGCGTTGGCCGGGTCACCGAAGCTGCCGACCTGCACGGCCCAGCCACCGGCGGAAGACGACGGCGCATTCGAGGCAACCGCAGGCTTCGGCTCAGGCTTCGGCGCAGGCTTGGGCGCGGGCTTGGGTTCAGCCTTGGGAGCAGGCTTGGGCTCCGGCTTGGCAGCGGGCTCCGGTTCCGGTTCCGGTTCCGGCTTTGACTGCGGCTCGCTGCTGGCCACAGAGCGGGGCGGCGACAATTGCTCGGCCTCGGCGACACGGCCTTGGGACTCGGAACCGCTGTCACTGCCAGCACCCGGGTCACTGTCACGCACCTTGCCGTTGCTGTCGACGAAGGTGATCGGCACATCCGTGCCGATCTTCAGCTCACTGGGCGGCTGCGGCTCATCGACGTTGGAGCGATCGATATCCACCGGCTTGCCAAGCGTCATCACCGGACTCGGGCGCTCATCACGGGCCGGCGGCTCATCGAAGAGCATCGGGATGAAGATCACCCCCAACGCCAGCAGGATGACCGCACCGCTGATTCGCTCGCGTTTGCCATATTTCATTGTGACATCTCCCTTGCACCCGAAATCCCGGACCCGCCGCCGGCCTGCATCAGGCCTGGGCGTCGAGCCACATCAATGCTTCACCGACCGTGAAGAAGGAACCACAGACCAATACTTCTCCAGCGCTCGTCTCGCGTGCCAACCATTCGGCTGCAGCGGTGACCGTCTCGCACTCCGCCAGCACCTCACCACCACAGTGGCGGACCACGGCGGCAAGCTCACTGGCCTGGCGGCTACGCTCGCCATCCAGGGTGGCGACGACGAAGCCGTCCACCACCGGGGCCAGCGCCTGAATCACGCCAGCGGCATCCTTGTCGCCCAGCATGGCGAGCAACGCCCGCCGCGGCTGAGTGGCAGGGTCCCGCGAGCAACGCAGGTCATGAGCGGCAAGACGACTGGCCAGATAACTCGCGGCATGCGGGTTATGGCCGACATCCAGACACCAGTCACGCCCGTGACGAGTCAGCCACTGCATGCGCCCCTTGAGCTTGACGCTCGCCATGGCCTGCTGCACGCATTCGGCGTTGAGCTCGATACCGGCCTCGACCAGAGCATTCATCGCACTGGCCGCATTGTCACGCGGCAAGCCCGGGTCTGGCAGCGCATCGAATGTCAGCGCCGGTGCCGACAGGCGCTGCCATTGCCATTGCGAGGCAGCCGAATGGTCCGTGCTGCCATCCACACTGCCCTTCACACTGCCATTCACATTGCCATTTACAAATTCAGCCGCGGCCTGCCAGCGAAAGTCCTGCCATAGCACCTGCGGCGTGACACCCAGCGTGCGAGCATGCGCCGCGCAACTGGACGGCAGCACATCCGAGCCGAACACGGCCGGCTTGCCGGCGCGCAGAATACCGGCCTTCTCGAAGCCGATGTTCTCGAGGTCGGTACCAAGAAACGCGGCATGGTCCTGTGCGACCGTGATGATCATCGCGACATCACAGTCGATGATGTTGACGGCATCCAGACGCCCGCCCAGGCCGACTTCCAGAATCGCGAGCTGCGGTTGCTGCTGAGCGATCAGCCACAGCCCGGCCAGCGTGCCGGCCTCGAAGTAGGTCAGGCTGATCACGCCCTCGTCATCCACCGGCTCACCACTGGCCGACAGCCCGGAGTGGCGCGCGGAATCGACCTGCTCGAAGGCCGTGACCAATGCCGCATCACTGACATCGTGGCCATTGAAGCTCAGACGCTCGTTGTAATGCAGCAGGTGCGGAGAGGTATAGGTGGCGGTGCTCAGCCCGTGGGCACGCCCCAGCGCCTCGAGCATGGCAACCGTCGAGCCCTTGCCGTTGGTGCCCGCCACGGTAATGATGCGGCCACCGAGCCGACGCGCACCCGCCCCGACTAGACCGAGACGCCTGGCCACGCACAGCACTCGGGCAAGGCCCATATCGATACTGACGGGGTGCTGATGCTCGAGGCGCGTCAGCCACTCATCCAGCGAGAGGCCACGCGGCACGGCATCATGCAGGGGGGAAAGCTGCCACGAAGCGGCATCCAGCGGAGGGAATGAGGAAGACTGCAGCACCTCATCGGTGCTGCAGCTTGCCGGGGCGGAGCCCTGCTCAGCCATCGCGACGTTCGCCTTGCGGCTTCTCGCTGGTGAAGGTCTCGTCGAGCACGCTGTCCACGGCGGAGCGCGGCTCGGCCGGTGCTTCGACAGTCGCATCCGCCTCGACGGATTCTTCTTCGACGACCGCATCCGCGACCGGCAGGTTGGCGGCGTTGACCGGCATGCCCTGCAGCTTGAGCAGGATGCTGGACAGGCGCTCACGCATCTCGCGGCGGTGGATGATCATGTCGACGGCGCCATGCTCGAGCAGGAACTCGGAGCGCTGGAAGCCTTCCGGCAGCTTCTCGCGCACGGTCTGCTCGATGACACGCGGACCGGCAAAGCCGATCAGGGCGTTCGGCTCGGCGACATTCAGGTCGCCCAGCATCGCCAGCGACGCAGACACGCCACCGAAGACCGGATCGGTCAGCACGCTGATGTACGGCACGCCAGCCTGCTTGAGCTTTTCAAGCGCCGCGGAGGTCTTGGCCATCTGCATCAGGGAGAACAAGGCTTCCTGCATACGAGCACCACCGGAGGCGGCGAAGCAGACCAGCGGGATGTTCTCGGCCAGCGCAAGCTCTGCTGCACGCACGAACTTCTCGCCGACGATGGCACCCATGGAGCCACCCATGAAGCTGAACTCGAAGGCCACGGCCACGACCGGCTGACCGGCGAGAGCACCGCGCATGGCGACCAGCGCATCCTTCTCGGAAGTCTGCTTCTGGGCAGCGCTCAGGCGATCCTTGTACTTCTTGGAGTCGCGGAACTTGAGGCGATCGACCGGCTCGAGATCCGCCGCGATTTCCTCGCGGCCTTCGCTGTCGAGGAACCAGGACAGACGCGCACGCGCAGTGAGACGCAGGTGGTGGTCACACTTCGGGCAGACGTTGTCGTGCTTGGTCAGCTCCGGAAGGTACAGGACTGCTTCGCACTTGGGGCATTTACGCCACAGGCCGTCAGGAATGGAGGTACGCCGATCCTTGCGTTGGATACGGCTCATTGACGGCACAATCTTGTCAAGCCAGCTCATGGTGGGGAGGCTTCCGTTTTGCTGCTGTTCTGGGCACCGCTCGACGACTGTCGGCGGCCATGCGAGTTGGCACATATTCCAGGGCGTTCACGCCCCGGCAATATGGCGGGCAGCTACCATCACAGGGCAGTGCCAATGGAAAAGACCGTGCAACCCATTGGTCGTACGGCCACTTTTCCGAATTCTGGGGGTCATTGTAGCGGCTTCGCCCCCCTTGCGGGTAGTGCGAGATGCCAATTGAGCGTTGCGGCCCTCGCCGCTTGGGACGAAAGCAACGCAAGGGCCACAACGCTTGCCGGCAAATCAGCGCTGCTGGCGGACTGCCTGACAGAATGCCTGCATGCGCTCGTCACTCTTCTCGCCGGGCGCGGCTTCCACACCACCGGAGACATCGACCGCGTAAGGGGCGACCTGCGCCACCGCCGAGGCGACATTGCCTGACTCGAGACCACCGGCCAGGATGACCGGCAGCGGCAGATCGGCCGGGATACGCGACCAGTCGAAGGTCTCGCCGGTGCCACCGGGCACGCCGGGACGATAGGCATCCAGCAAAAGGCCACGCGCGTCATGGTAGCGCACCGCCTGCGCGGCGAGATCGATCCCGTCACGCATGCGCAACGCCTTGATATAGGGCCGCCCAGCCGCCCGGCACTGCTCCGGCGTCTCATTGCCATGCAACTGGAGCAGATCGAGATGCGGTGCCGCTGCGGCAATCTCTTCGCCGCTGGCATCCACGAACAGGCCGACCCGCGTCACGAAGGCCGGCACGCACGCGGCAAGCTCGGCCAGACGCGCCACATCGACCGCACGCTTGCTGCCCGGCCACAGCACGAAGCCCAGCGCATCGGCCCCTGCTGCCACGGCGTCGCGGATATCCTGCTCTCGCGTCAAGCCACAGATCTTGATCCGGGTACGCTGGCTCGCTCGAGCGCTCATCTCGGTCATGGGATCACTCCGTTCAACGTGAGGATTCATTCTGGGTGGCAGCCGTCAGCGTGTCATCCTCGGCGCCTGCCGCAGGGTCGCCTGGCGCAGGATCGCCTGCCGCAGGGTCGCCTGCCGCAGGATCGCCTGGCGCAGGAATCGCTTGTTCATGCTCGCGACTGAGGCGCTCGGCTTCACGGGCCACGTTGGCCAGCCGGATGGCCTCCTGCTCACTGAGCTTGCCTGCCGCACGCGCCTCTTCGGCACCCTCGGCCTCGGCGCGCGCCATGCGTGAGCGCACCATCGGGCAGTCCGGCAACGGGCGCTCGCCCGTCCACTCGCCAAGATGTGCGACCAGACCAGGCCCCAGGGGTTCCTTGGGCAGCGCATAGCGCGGCGGATAGATGACATCGACGAAGTGAAGCCCTGTCGCCGCTGCCGTCGCGCTCGAGCGCGTGCGATCTCCTCCGCGCATCAGCTCGACGATCCACTCGACAGGCTTCTCGCCACGCCCGATGGCCATCAAGGTGCCCGCGATATTGCGCACCATGTGATGCAGGAAGGCATTGGCCTGGATATCGATCATGACGATATGGCCATGGCGACTGACTTCAATGAAGTGCACGTGACGGCGCGGCGAACGCGACTGACAGCCTGCGGCGCGGAACGCCGAGAAATCCAGCTCGCCCACCAGATGCGCCGCCGCGGCCTGCATGTCGGCGACATTGAGCGGCTCGCGACACCAGGTGACATTGTTGCGCTCCATCACCGGCCGAAACGGCTGGTTGATGATTATGTAGCGATAGCGACGGGCGATGGCGCTGAAACGCGCATGGAAATCATCGGGCACCGGCACGGCCCAATGAATCCCGATATCGGGGGGAAGGTTGACGTTACCGCCCATGCGCCAGGCCTTGCGACTGCGGCCCACGGGGGTATCGAAATGCACGACCTGACGCACGGCATGCACACCGGAATCGGTGCGGCCACTGCAATGCACGGTAATCGGCGTGGAGGCGACCTTGGACAAGGCCTTCTCAAGCGCTTCCTGCACGGAGGGGGCGTGGCTCAGACGCTGCCAGCCACAATAGCGGGTGCCATCATATTCAACGCCCAGAGCAATGCGCCCCGGGCGTTTCTCGTTATCATCCAACGGTGTAAAAAAGGGCATCAGGTCAGACCAAAGCGCTCCATCAACGCCAGCGCCTCTTCACGGACCATGTCATCACTGGCAGTAGCGAGCGGCTCAAGCAGCGCAGCCGCCTGATCATCATCGCCATCCACCAACAACTGACGGGCTTCCTCGAGCTGTTGGAATGCCACGGTATCCTGGGCGCCAGCCCCAAACCCTGCCGACTCGACAGAGGGATAGGCATTATCCTGATCCCCAGACTCGAACGCCACTTCCTCGACCTCGAATTCCGAGATATCACGCCGCGGCACGTCCACCTCTTCCAGCGTCATGCTATCCAGTGACGGCAACTCGTCCATGCCATCGACTGCGGCTGAAGGCTTGCTGGACACCTCATACGGCTTCTGGCTCGCAGCGCTGCCTTCACTTGCGCCACTGCTCTCACTTGCAGCACCGTTCTTCTCGCTCGCGGCACCGCTCTCGAGCGCGGAGTGGTCATCCAGCTCTTCACGCAGTGAGGTAAACTCGACGGACTCGCCCTTGAGCGCGCTATCCGCCGCCTTGGATGCCGCGGCATCAGTGCCCTTCTCGCCATCAGCGTGACCAGCATCCCCCAGCGTCAATTCCGGCGCCTGGTAATCGATCACGTTGTCGCTGTTGAAGTGGCTCTCACGCACGGGCGCCTTCTCGAGATCCTCGCCCTTGAGGCCCGGCTCGAACGCGACGCCTTGATCGGCAGCGTGCTCGACCAGCGGTTCGCTCACGCCCTCACTGGCATGCGATTCGCTGTCAGGCAGCGCGCTAGCATCGTCCTGGTCATCAAGGGGGGCGTCAGAGCCCGTGGCGGATGCATCTGCCGGGCCGCGAGCCGCATCATCGGCCTTGTCACGCCCTTCAAGCGGCGCGCGAGGCGCTGCCGCCTGCTGGCTTGCCACCCCCGACAGATAGGAGACCTTGCGCCCCACCTGACTCGCGCCGCCGCCTGCGACAGCACGCAGCGCACTGCTTGAGACACTGTAGCGATCCAGCAGCGCCTGAGCCTCGAAGCGCTCTTCTTCATTGCCGGCCGCCAGCACCTGCTCACCTTCATGATGCAGGGCTTCGGCGTTGCCAAGCTCGCCATGGACTCCCATCAGCTTGAGGCGCAGGTCCTGGCGTGCGGGATCTTCCACCAGACCAGCTTCCAGCAGGGCCTGGGCCTGATCGAAGCGGCCGTAGGCGATGAAGATGTCCGCCTCGCTGATCGCCGCCGCTTCCGGCTGGGAGAGCGGCTCGAGACTACCGGAACCCCGGCGCGCCGCCACGTTGGCATCTTCAGACGCGGATGACTTGTGACCCGCGGCAGCAGCGGCAGTCGAGGCCGCAAAGGTATCCGGGAAGACGCGTGGCTTGTCCTGGTCGGGCTCTTCATTGCCGCGGACCGCATCGGCAAAGCTCATGTTCTCATCGCCCCCGGAACCGGAGCGGCGACGCAACAACAGCAGCAACAGAAGCAGCAATGCCCCGGCCGCCCCGCCAACGATGGCCAGGTTGTCCTGCACCCACTGCCAGGTCGCCTGAGGCCACGGCTGCTTGGGCAACACCAGGTTGCCCTCGCCGTCGCGCGGCTGACCGAGGTCCACCCCGGCGGCGATCAGGCTTTCCGGCAACGCCAACGGCGAGATACCGCTGTTGACGAGCAGACGATTCTGTTTGGCGAGCAGCACCTTGGCCGTCTCGAGCTGCTCGGTACGCTCTGCCAGCGACGCTCGCAGCTCACCGACTTCGTTGCGCAGGGAGGCCACTTCGCTGCGCAGGTCATCACGCTCCTGCTCCAGCTGATCGAGGCGCTGCTGATTGGTCAGCAGCTGATCTTCCAGCGACTCGAGGCGATCGGACAGTTCATCGATTGCCTGCTGACTACCCGCCGAGATCTGACCACTGGCTGCCGCCGCCTTGGGCTTGCTGCCGTCTTCATCCAGCAGCGTCAGACGCGGCTTGCCGTCGGCACCCGCGCTGGCGGGCCCGCTCGGTGCGGCCGTGGCCGCAGGCGCAGCACTGGCGGAGGGCTCGTTCGATGTGCTGGCCGCAGCGGTTTTCTTGCTGGCCGGAGCCGGCACGGTCTTGCCCTGCGCGCCCGCGACCCACTGCTGATACTGCTGACGCACTTCCTTGTCGGCCTCGGTACGCGAACGTCCCAACATGGTGCTGCGGTCCGGCACGCTCAGCACCACTCCCGCACGCAGCTTGTTGATGTTGCCGCCCGGGAAGGCCCTGGGGTTGGCTTCCTGAATCGCCAGCATGGCCTGACGGATGCTGACACTGGCATCCGGACGCACGCGACGCGCGATCGTCCACAGCGAATCACCGTTGCGCACCTTGATGCTGGAGGGTGGCGTGCTGGATGACGCACTGCGCGAGGCAGCCTGGCTAGGCTGGGCATTGTCGCGGAACACCACGGAACGCGTCGGCGAGGGATCGTTGGTGGCCAGCGGTCGCGAGCGCGCGCCGGCAGGTGTCACCAATGACGGCTGACTCGAATAGCCCGCCGGATCGAACAACAGGGTCACCTGACGCTGCAGCTTGCCATTGGGCCATTCGACATCCAGCAGCAGGTCCACATAGGGCTCACGTACCGCGCCATTGGTGGATAGCTGGAGGTAGTAGCGCCCACCCTGCTGCTTGACGGCAACCTTGATGTCATCGCTGACATAGCTGCGATCGACGCCCGCTCGCGTAAAGGCGGTAGAATCGGCAACGCCGGCCTTGATGAGGCTGGCATCGAGGCCCGAGGTATCCGTGAGGCCGATGCGCGCGTCCAGTGGCTGATTCAGATTCGAGCGCAACCGCGGCGATTCCATGCCGACTGCCAAGGCCTGAGCACTGTAGACGGCGAACGACACCGCCAGTGCGAGAGGAAGCTTGCGTCCCATTGAGTGTCCCTTCGTATGCGGCCGAATCATTGCCCGGCCTGCGCATTATGTTACGTATACTTACACAAGATACCAGAGAGTCCGTCCCAAGAGTGCGGGAAGCCATTGGCAAAGTGGAAAAAGTTTCAACGATAGAGTGACGGCCCACGATCGATAAAGGCCGCAGAGGCGTCATATCGCGAGTGACCAGCTCGACGATATCCCCTTTACGATACCCGTAAAAAACACCTCCCTGCCATCATGCATCAAAAGCGCCAGTCAAAATCGCAAAAAATGCGCAGGAAAGACTGAGATATCTGGTACTCGCCGCGACATCAGTGACCTATCTCTTACCTGAAATCACCGACCTTCCAAGACGTAACGTGCAAAAGAGAAACGCCCTCGACTCCAGAGAGCCGAGGGCGTTTTCAGGTCAGGCTCGCAACGAACCCGACGATATGCTGCTACACAGTGCGATCAGGCCGCGCGATGTTCACGCAGGATGGTCAGCATGCGCTTGAGCGGCTCCGCGGCCCCCCACAGCAGCTGGTCACCGACACTGAAGGCGGACAGGTATTCGCCACCCATCGCCAGCTTGCGCAGACGGCCGACCGGGACGGTCAGGGTGCCGGTCGCAGCGGCCGGCGTCAGGTGCTTGAGGCTGTCTTCCTTGGTATTGGCGACGACCTTGACCCAGTCGTTGTGCTTGGCAAGGCGGTCTTCGATCTCGTCCAGCGGCACGTCCTGCTTGAGCTTGACGGTGAAGGCCTGGGAGTGGGAACGCATCGCACCGATACGCACGCACAGCCCATCGATCATGATCGGGTTGCCCTGGCTGTCGAGAATCTTGTTGGCCTCGACACCGGCCTTCCACTCCTCGCGGGTCTGACCGGATTCCATCGCGGAATCGATCCACGGCAGCAGCGAGCCGGCCAGCGGCGCACCGAACTGCTGGGTCGCGAAGTCATCGCCGCGCATGGTGGCGGTCACCTTGCGGTCGATGTCGAGGATGGCGCTGGCCGGGTCCGCAAGCTCTGATGCCACGCTGCCATTGAGCTGGCCCATCTGGGTCAGCAGCTCACGCATGTGGCGCGCACCGCTGCCGGACGCCGCCTGGTAACTCATGGAGGTCATCCACTCGACCATGCCGGCCTCGAACAGGCCGCCCAGGCCCATCAGCATCAGGCTGACGGTGCAGTTGCCGCCGACGAAGGTGTTGGCACCGGCGCCGATCTTCTGGTCGATCACATGACGGTTGACCGGGTCCAGCACCAGCACGGCGTCCTTGTCCATGCGCAGGGTGGAGGCCGCATCGATCCAGTCGCCCTTCCAGCCGGCTTCGCGCAGCGGGCCGAACACCTGCTTGGTGTAGTCGCCGCCCTGACAGGTGACGATGACATCCAGCGCCTTCAGCTCATTGATGTCATTGGCATCCTTGAGCGCCGGCACCGGCGTGCCCACGTCAGGACCGGCCTGACCGACCTGGGAGGTGGAGAAGAATACCGGCTCGATACCGGCGAAATCGTTGTCATCACGCATGCGTTGCATCAGCACGGAACCGACCATGCCACGCCAACCGACAAATCCGACTTTCAACATGCTTGTTCTCCTTGTTCATGCACGGCCGGGAGCATGGAAGACACCACCGCTCCCGACACAGGAATGACCCGCAGCGAGCACAGGCAACTCACACGAGGCGAGCCTTGCCCAACGCTCCAGCCGCAGGTCCTGACATGAGAACCCGGCGACGCACGCCGAGCTCCCCCATGATCATCGCGTGAACGCCGCTGGCTTGCGGCGTTCACGCGGGCCTTGCCTTACGCCTGGGCCTTGAAGGCGGCCAGCACGGCATCGCCCATCTCGGAGGTGGAGACCTTGCGCGTCCCGGCGTAGGCGATGTCGGCAGTGCGCAGACCTTCATCCAGCACCACGCCGACCGCCTTCTCGATGCGCTCGGCCCAGGCGGCTTCATTGAGCGAGTAGCGCAGCATCATGGCCACCGACAGAATGGTCGCCAGCGGGTTGGCGATGCCCTGGCCCGCGATGTCCGGCGCGCTGCCGTGGCACGGCTCGTACATGCCCTGACCACCCGCATTCAGCGAGGCGGACGGCAGCATGCCGATGGAGCCGGTCAACATGGCGGCCTCATCCGACAGGATGTCACCGAACATGTTGCCGGTGACCACCACGTCGAACTGCTTGGGGGCACGTACCAGCTGCATGGCGGCGTTGTCGACGTACATGTGCGACAGCTCGACATCCGGGTAGTCGGCGGAGATGCGTTCCATCACCTCACGCCACAGCATGGTGACTTCCAGCACGTTGGCCTTGTCGACGCTGCACAGCTTCTTGTTGCGCTTCTGCGCCATCTCGAAGGCGGTGCGACCGATGCGCTCGATCTCGGATTCGGAGTAGACGTAGGTGTTGTAACCGACCTGCTGGCCATCACGCGTCTCGATGCCACGCGGCTGACCGAAGTAGATGCCGCCGGTCAGCTCACGCACGATCATGATGTCCAGACCGGACACCACTTCCGGCTTGAGGCTGGAGGCCTCGGCCAGCTGCGGGTAGAGAATCGCCGGACGCAGATTGGCGAACAGCTCGAGCTCCTTGCGCAGCCCCAGCAGGCCGCGTTCCGGACGCAGCGAGATGTCCTCGAGCTTGTCCCACTGCGGGCCACCGACTGCGCCGAGCAGGATGGCGTCCGCCGCCTTGGCCGCCTCCAGCGTTTCCGCCGGCAGCGGGTGGCCGGCCGCGTCATACCCTGCACCACCGACCTTGCCTTCGCTCAGCGTGATGTCCAGACCTTCGCTGCGGGCGGCTTCAAGGATCTTCACGGCTTCGGCAGTGATTTCCGGGCCAATGCCATCACCGGGCAGAATCAGGATATTGCGGCTCATCTGGAACTCTCCTTGGGCCGGAAGTCTTCCGGCGAGACCGACGGTTCACCGTCGGTGCTGAGACTGGGCTCGCCGCCATTCTGGACGGCGAGCCATGACGAATATGTTGCGATGTCAGGCGCTGACTGACGCGACGCTGGCCAGGTCAGGCCGTCTTGCCGTCGCGGAACAGCCACGGACGCTCGGTGCGATGGCGCTTCTCGAAGCTGTCGATGGCGTCCTGGTCCTTGAGGGTCAGACCGATATCGTCCAGGCCTTCCATCAGGCAATGCTTGCGGAAGCTGTCGACCTCGAAGGGAATCGACTCACCGGACGGCGTGATGACCGCCTGTGCCTCGAGATCGATATCCAGACGATATCCTTCCACCGCCTCGGCTTCCTTGAACAGACGGTCCACCGTGTCCTCGTCGAGGGTAATCAACAACAGGCCGTTCTTGAACGAGTTGTTGTAGAAGATATCGGCGAAGCTCGGCGCGATGACCACGCGGAAGCCGAAGTCGGTCAGTGCCCAGGGCGCGTGTTCCCGCGAGGAACCGCAACCGAAGTTGCGACGCGCCAGCAATACGCTGGCACCCGCGTAACGCGGCTGGTTGAGCACGAAGTCCGGATTCAGCGGACGCTTGCTGATGTCCTGACCGATATAGCCCTCGTCGAGATAACGCAGCTCATCGAAGAGGTTCGGCCCGAAGCCGGTGCGCTTGATCGACTTCAGGAACTGCTTCGGGATGATCAGGTCAGTATCGACGTTGGCGCGATCAAGCGGTGCCACGAGGCCCTGCTGGCGAATGAACTTTTCCATGTCGGGCCTCCTCAGGCGACTTGAGTGTTGTTGGTAGGGATGGGGGCAAAGTCACGAACATCAACGAAGTGACCCGCAATCGCGGCAGCGGCGGCCATGGCCGGGCTGACGAGGTGCGTACGCCCACCGAAGCCCTGACGGCCTTCGAAGTTACGGTTGGAGGTGGAAGCGCAATGCTCACCGGCGCCCAGCTTGTCGGCGTTCATCGCCAGACACATGGAGCAGCCCGGCTCACGCCATTCAAAGCCCGCCGCGAGGAAGATCTCGTGCAGCCCTTCCGCTTCCGCCTGCGCCTTCACCAGGCCAGAGCCCGGCACCACCATCGCCTGCTTGAGGCTCTTGGCGACCGTGCGGCCTTCGGCCACGCGCGCCGCTTCACGCAAATCCTCGATACGCGAGTTGGTGCAGGAACCGATGAACACGCGGTCCAGCTTGATGTCGGTGATCTTCTGCTGAGCGCTGAGGCCCATGTACTCGAGCGCACGGGTGATGCCACGCGCTTCGGTGTCATCGCTGGCCGCGGCCGGATCCGGCACCACGCCATTGACGCTGGTGACCTGCTCCGGGCTGGTGCCCCAGGTGACCTGCGGCGCGATATCCTCGGCCTTGAGCACCACGACCTTGTCGAATTCGGCGTCCGCATCGGAGACCAGATTGCGCCAGTCGGCGACGGCCGCTTCCCACTGCTGGGCGTTCGGCGCATAGGGGCGCTGGTAGAGATAGTCGATGGTGATGTCATCGACACCGACCAGACCGACCCGCGCACCGGCTTCGATCGCCATGTTGCAGATGGTCATGCGGCCTTCCATGGAGATGTCCTGGATGGCAGAGCCGCCGAATTCGATGGCGTAGCCGGTACCGCCGGCAGTGCCGATCTCGCCGATGATGGCGAGCACGACATCCTTGGCGGTGACGCCAGTGCCGAGACGACCATCGACGCGCACCAGCATGTTCTTCATCTTGCGCTGGATCAGGCACTGGGTGGCGAGCACGTGCTCGACCTCGGAAGTGCCGATCCCGTGGGCCAGTGCCGCGAAGGCACCGTGGGTCGCGGTGTGGGAATCGCCACACACCACGGTCATGCCCGGCAGAGTCGCGCCCTGCTCCGGCCCGACCACGTGCACGATGCCCTGACGCGCATCATTGATGGTGAACTGCTCGATGTTGAAGCTGTTGCAGTTGTCGTCGAGGGTCTGCACCTGGATGCGTGAGGTCTCGTCCTCGATGCCCGCGATGCCGGCAGCACGCTCCTTGAGAGACGTCGGCACGTTGTGGTCCGGCGTTGCCAGGTTGGCATCCAGACGCCACGGCTTGCGACCGGCCAGACGCAGCCCTTCGAATGCCTGCGGCGACGTGACTTCGTGCAGCAGGTGACGGTCGATGTAGATGAGTGCAGTACCGTCTTCGCGTTGCTTGACCAGGTGCTGATCCCACAACTTGTCATAAAGGGTCTGGCTAGCCATGTCGTGTCTCCTCGTGGCGCCTTACGGTAAGAGCGCGCTTGCTGCCTCGGGGCTCGTAACGGCCCCTTGATGAGGGTGTGTCGTCCAGTGTTGATGGCGGGGCGGTCGTGCGAGCCCGTGGATAGTGACCACTTGCTTGCAGGCTCCAGCATCGCCGCCGCGTCCTGTGCCATCAAGAGTACTCGGCGACAATGAATAAAAGCAATTCATGTTTTTCATGCTTTGAATTCCCAAAAGGAATACCATGACTCATCAGGTCGTGATCAGGAGTACATCCGCCTGCGCCGGTATCGATCGCCCCGCTTGACGCTCCCCTGAATGCCCCTATGAACGCCCTCATGACAGGATAGCTGCCCCACATGGACACACCCTCTCTGCAGGCCTTCGTCGCCGTCGCCGAAACCGCCTCCTTCTCGCTTGCCGCCGAGCAGCTGCACCTCACCCAGCCGGCCGTTTCCAAGCGCATCGCCCAGCTGGAGCAACTGCATGGCGCGCGGCTGTTCGATCGCATCGGACGGCGTGTCTCGCTGACCGAGGCCGGCAATATCCTGCTGCCCCGCGCCCGCGCCATCCTGGTGATGCACGATGACACCCGGCGTGCGCTGCGCAATCTGTCCGGCGAGGTAAAAGGCAGCCTGACGATGGCCACCAGCCACCATGTGGGCCTGCACCGGCTGCCACCGCTGCTCAAGGCCTTCACCATGGCCCATCCCGAGGTGCGCATGGACATGCGCTTCCTGGATTCGGAACAGGCCTATCAGGGCGTACTGGATGGGGAGCTGGAACTGGCCGTCGTCACCCTGGCACCGCATCGCGATCCCAATCTGACGGTGGTGCCGGTGTGGCTGGATGAGATGCGCTTCGTATGCGGACGTGATCACCCGCTGGCAGGTCACAAAGCGTTGCCGCTGGCCGCCCTCTCACAGCACGACGCCGTGCTGCCGGGCCACCTGACCTTCACGCGTGGCATCGTCATCGATACCTTCGCGCGTGACGGCCTCTCGGTGGAAGTCTCGATGTCCACCAACTACCTCGAGACCCTCAAGATGATGGTCGCCATCGGCCTGGGCTGGAGCGTCCTGCCGGAAAGCATGATCGACGACGAGATCGAGATCCTGCCCATCGACCACCGCCCCATCGAACGCCAGCTCGGCTACCTCTATCACAACAACCGCACCCTCTCGAACGCCGCCAGCGCCATGATCGAACTGTTGGAAGGGGCAAGGGATGCGGCGTCGAGAAACCTCTAGCGCAGCTTGAGCTTGAAAGCCCGACCTGAAAGCACAGCCTGAACGCACAACGCCAGCCCCGAAGGGCTGGCGTTGCGGTTCTGACTCACAGCTTGTGGCGCCGCGGATCAACTCTTGTCGTCATCTTTGGCATTGCCAGACGCGCCATCCGTCTTGCTTGCCGCAGGCTTGGCATCGTCCTTCTTCGCCTCTTCCGCTGCCTTGGCGGCGGCGGCCTTGCTGGCATTGGAGGGACGGCCACGGCGCGGCTTGGGCGCTTCGCTGCCGGTGTCGCTCTTGGCGGTGGTAGTGGAAGCACCAGAACTTGAAGTGCTCGAGCGGGAAGCCCCCTGATTGGAAGCCCCGGTGCTGCTACCCGTCTTGGCAGTGCTCGCGCTTCCCGTCGAGCTGGCGGTGCTCTTGCTCGCCGTGCTCTTGCTCGCCGTAGTCTTGCTGGCAGTGCTCTTGCTCGCCGTAGTCTTGCTGGCAGTGCTCTTGCGCGTCGTCGCGGGCTTCGTAGCGCTGGAGCCTGCCGCGCTGGAGCCCGAAGCCGTGGAAGAAGTGCTGCTGCTCGAGGTGCCGGATGCAGACGGCTTGCTGTCAGAGGCTGACGTGCTCGCAGTCGTCTTGCTTGCAGGCGTCTTGGTCGCCGTTGACTTGTTGGCAGTGGTCGTCTTGCTGGCAGTGGTCGTCTTGCTGGCTGCCGTCTTGCGTGGCGTGGAGGTCTTTCTCGCCGTGGTGGTCTTGGTCGCTGAGCTACCGGTGTTGCTGGCAACCGTGCTCGCAGTGCTCTGTTTTGCGGTGCTGTCGCTGGCCGTGCTGCTGGTGGTCGTTGCGCTCTTGGCAGCTGTGCTCTTGGCAGCTGTGCTCTTGGCAGCAGTGCTCCTGGAGGCTGTGCTTTTGGGTGCAGCACGCTTGCGCGCGGCGGGCTTGCTTACCGGCGCTGACGGCCCAGCGGCTGGCGACCCAGCGGCTGGCGCCCCAGCAGCTGAAGCGGCCTTGGAAGCAGCAGGCCTGGCACTCGATCCCTGAGCCCTGGAGGCACTGGATGAGCTATTGCCCGCCGTGTCACCGGCATCATTGGCGGCCTTGCCGGTGACGGCTTCGGTCATCGCGGTCATGGCCTCTTCCAGCGGCAGCGTCACCTGCTTGAGCGCTTCATTCACGCTTTTCTCGACCGTCTGCTGCACATCACGCACGGCCTTGAGCTGCGCATCCGCCACGCTGGTGATCTCTTCCGGCACGCTCTGCCCCAGCACTTCCGGAATGGTCTGGCGCGCATAACGCCCCGGCGCCGCTTCGATCACGTCGAGTTTGCCCTCACCCGGTGTGCGCGCAGAGACCTCCGGTTCCGGCTCCACGAAGCCATTGCCGGTCATCCACGCCTGCCAGTCATTCCACCAGGAACCTTCGTGCTGCTCGGTGCCCTCGAGCCACTCATCCGGCATTGCCGGGAGGCTGTCGTTGGTAGCGTAGCCGTACTTGTTCTTGTGCGGCGGATTGACGATACCCGCGATATGACCGGAGCCACCGAGCACGAAGCGCTTGATGGAGGCCTTGGGCAGCTGGGTGCCGTTGTAGGTGGTCTGCCACTTGGCGATGTGGTCCTCGCGCGCGGAGACCCAGTAACTCGGCGTCTCGATCTGCGAGAGATCGATCGGCACGCCATCCAGCTCGATGCCGCCGGGCTGCACCAGGCGGTTCTCCAGATACATGTGGCGCAAGTACCAGGCATGGGTACCGGCAGGCAGGTTGGTGCCGTCGGTGTTCCAGTACAGCAGGTCGAACGCGGTCGGCGCTTCGCCCTTGAGATAGTTGGAGACGTAGAACGACCAGAACAGGTCATTCTCGCGCAGCAGATTGAAGGAGAACGCCATCACGCGGCCATCCAGATAGCCGTCCTGCGCCATCTGCTTCTCAAGGCCCTGCAGCACCGGCTCGTTGAGGAAGACACCGATCTCACCGGGATCGGAGAAGTCCTGCAGCGTTGCCATGTAGCTGACCGAGCGCACGCGGTCGGACTGCTTCTCGGCCGCCAGATAGGCCATGGTGCTGGCCGTCAGCGTGCCGCCGATGCAGTAGGACAGGATGTTGACCTGCTTCTCGCCGGTGGCCTGCTCGATGGCATCCATCGCGGCCAGCGGGCCCATCTGCATGTAATCGGCCCAGGTGAGATCACTCTGCTCGGGCCCCGGATTGCGCCAGGAGATCAGGAACACGGTGTGCCCCTGCTCCACCAGCCAGCGCATCATCGAATTGTCCTGACGCAGATCGAGAATGTAGTACTTGTTGATCCACGGCGGCACGACCAGCAACGGCGTGCTGAAGGCCTTCTCGGTGGCCGGACGATACTGGATCAGCTGGATCAGCTCGTTCTCGAAGACCACGTCACCCGGCGTGACGGCGATGTTGTCGCCGAGACGGAAGGCTTCGGTGTCGGTCATCGCGACATTGATGCCTTCGGCGGAGTTGGCCAGGTCATCGCGCAGACGCTTCAGGCCGTCGAGCAGGTTCTGGCCGCCGGTCTCGCGGGTCACGCGCTGCACTTCCGGGTTGGTGGAGGCGAAGTTGGAGGGCGAGAAGGCGCTGACGTACTGGCGTGCGTAGAACTCGAGATTGCGCTTCTGGCTCTCCGGCAGGCCTTGAATGCCGGCCAGCATGTCGTCCACGGCGCGCGAGAACAGCAGGTATTGCTGCACGAGGAAGTGGTAATAGGGCTCGCTCTGCCAGGCCTCATCGCGGAAGCGACGGTCAGAGCGCGCGGGCGTGATCACCGGCTCGACGCTCTCGCCATTCAGCTCGCGCAACGTGCCCTGCAACAGGGCCATCTGGTCCTGGAAGAGGCGAGTCTGGGTCGACATCAACAGTTGCGGGTCACGTGCCAGGGCCTCGGCCCCCGCCTGGAAGCAACGACCCATCTCGTCATAGATGGTGGAAGCGGCAGCGCTGGGCCATAGGCGCTCCAGCATGTCACTCATCAAGGCTTGATACTGGGCACTGGCCTGCTGCATCACGCTGGCCCACTCCGTGCCTTCAGCACCGTCGGGGAACAGACTGGTAAAGGCCTGAGAGAATGTCTGCGAGAACGCCTGCTGCTGGGCTGAGTCCATATCGCCCTTCCTCCTTGTCATTGACCATCACGTCATTGGCTATCGAAGCTTGGCTGCCGAGCATCTGCCGGCGGCACGATTTCATCGAATCGAATCCTTCCTGACCACTGAGCAGTGCCATGCCGCCTCTCGTGAGACGGGCGCCTTCACTGGCGACGGACACTGCTTTTCAGACTGTTTTTGAAGACCGTTTCACAAGATGGGTTGAAGCCCGTTTCATGGCTGCATTCAAGCCCGTTCACGGCTGATTTCAAGCTCGCTCACGGCTGTTTTCAAGCCCGTTCATGACTGATTTCAGGGCGCTGCATGCGAGCATGCCAAGGCAAGCAAAGTGCGCTGTCAGCGGTAATGCCCTGTCAGCTGCAACATCCTGCCTCCTGCAGGTCTGCTTTCCGTCGGATTCGCGCGCGGCAAATACGAGAGCAAAACAGCCTGTGTGCCAGCGTGCTCATCTCCAGCATGCGCCTTCCAGCACGGCAGGGGCAATGCCTGAAAACGGCAAAAAAAAGGCTGGCGCAAGCGCCAGCCTTTTCAGGGTATACCTTAGTTCTGCTTGGCGCGGCTTGTCGCGGCAGCCGGCTTGCTGCTGGCAGCGGAGGATGCCTTGTCCTCTGCTGCTGAAGCGGCTTTCTCTGTGGCAGCGGACGCCTTGTCGGTGGCTTCCTTGCCAGCGTCAGAGTAGGCCTGTTCGAGCTGGGCGCGCATTTCGTTGCCCATCTCGGCCAGCTTCAGGGAATCATCCATCATCTGCTGAGACAGCTCGGTCGCCACTTCCAGCTGGCGGTTGCTGAACTCGCTGAACTCTTCCATACCCTTGATTTCAGTGGCAGCACGCGCACGCTCGAGACCAGTCTCGGTATAGCGCTTGGCAGCGTCCATCTGATAATCGGCAATCTTGCCCATATGGTCGAGCATCAGAGTGTTGAGCTTGCGCATCGGCTGGTAGAAGCTGCGGGCTTGCTCGGCAAAGGCGTTGAACATCTGATCCTGCTGCATGACGGTTCCTCCCATGGATTCCGTACCGGGACAGCGCGCAGAAGTCTCTGCGCCACCTGTGGAGCACAGCAATATGCTGCACTGCACAAAGACTAGTCTGCTCCTCAGGTGGTTGCAATCCCATGACAGAAAACTGTCAAAGGACATTTTCTGTCATGGGATTGGCCGGGCATGCCTCACGCCCCTGTCAGCCAAGAGCGTTCTTCGCGCCTGCCGGTCATCAACTGCGCTTGGCGCGTGAGCGCGCACTGGCCGCAGAGGCCGGTTTCGCATCGTCTGCCCGGCTGGCGCTTTGCTCTGCCTTCTGATCCGCGCCGTGATCACCACTGCGGCCCGAACTCCTGCGTGCGGCAGACTCCGGCTTGTCAGCGTCCTTGCCTTCCGCGCCGCCCTGACCGAACTGCTGCAGGGTATCCAGCATCATCTTCTGATACTGATTGAAGGCGGCCATGCCCTGGGCCATGCTCTCGCCCATGTCGCCGGGCATGCCGCCCACTGCGCCCTGCCCGGCATTGCCAGCGCCAGACGCGCCGCCCATCATCCCCTCGGCCATGCCCGGCGGCATGAACTTGGCAAACGGCGTGCCCGCGCCCGGTGCCATCAGCGGCTTGAGCAGACTCATGGGGTCGTAGCCTTCAACACCCGCCTCCATCTGGCGACGAAAGCGCTCCATCAATTCCTGCTGGAAGGCTTCCACGTCCGGCAGGCCCATCGCCTGGCGAAATTCCTGCGGCGTGAGGTCGAATTCGACATTGATCTTCATGGCAGATTCCTTGTGTTGTCTGCCCGCGCACGGCGTGGTGCGCGAGTCCGCTGGCATGCATGCCATTCGAGTCTAGCAGCGAGAATGACACGGGGGCAGCCTGCTACTTACGTCTTTTCTTATTTACTTTCCGCAAGCCAGCCCACAACGCAAGACGCCCCAGCCACGAAGGATGCAGGGCATCTCTCCACGGCTGGGGCGTGTCTTTCTACAAGCTCAGCAACGCCGCAAGCGGCTTACACCTCGCGCAGCACCGGCGTGTCGACCTTGACGTCGGCGTTCTGACCACGATGGCGCAGCAGGTGGTCCATCAGCGTCAGCGCGACCATCGCCTCGGCGATCGGCGTGGCGCGGATGCCGACACACGGATCATGACGGCCGGTGGTGATCACTTCGACCGCCTCGCCGTTGACGTCGATGCTGCGACCCGGCAGTCGCAGGCTGGAGGTCGGCTTGAGGGCGATGCTGGCACGGATGGTCTGGCCGCTGGTGATACCGCCCAGAATGCCGCCGGCATGGTTGGAGAGGAAGCCTTCCGGCGTCATCTCGTCACGGTGCTCAGTGCCCTTCTGGCTGACTACGGCGAAACCGTCACCGATCTCGACACCCTTGACGGCATTGATGCTCATCAGGCCATGCGCGAGTTCGGCATCGATGCGATCGAAGATCGGCTCACCCAAACCGACCGGCACGCCAGTCGCCTCGACGGTGACCTTGGCACCCACGGAATCGCCTTCCTTGCGCAGGGCGTCCATGTACTGCTCCAGCTCCTCGAGGCGATCGGCATCGCCACAGAAGAACGGGTTGGTGTCGACCAGCGACCAGTCCTTGACCTCAAGCTCGATGGGACCGAGCTGAGACAGGTAGCCACGCACCTGCACGCCCAGGCCCGCCAGATACTTCTTGGCGATGGCCCCGGCGGCGACACGCATCGCGGTCTCGCGGGCCGAGCTGCGACCGCCGCCACGGTAGTCACGCTCACCGTACTTGTGGTGATAGGTGTAGTCGGCGTGGGCCGGACGGAACTGGTCCTTGATCTTGCCGTAGTCCTTGGAGCGCTGATCGGTGTTCTCGATCATCAGGCCGATGGCCGTGCCGGTGGTGCGACCCTCGAACACGCCCGAGAGAATGCGCACCTGGTCCGGCTCGCGACGCTGGGTGGTGTGGCGCGAGGTGCCGGGACGGCGGCGGTCCAGATCGATCTGCAGATCCGCTTCGCTGATCTCGATGCCCGGCGGGCAACCATCGATGATGGCGCCCAGTGCCGGGCCATGGCTTTCGCCGAAGGTGGTGACGGTGAACAGCTTGCCGAAGGTATTTCCGGACATTCAGGGGGTCCTCAGGCGATGCCGCCGGTCATGGCCGACGGCGTTCTGATAATAGTTGTCGTAAGCGTTGCAGAGCCTGGCGGCCTGCGCCCGTGCTTCTGGCGAATCCCGCCAGCTCAGGCACCCGCCAGCTCAAGCGAAATCCGCCGGGTCAGGCGCCCGCCAGCTCAAGCGAATTCGGGCGCGCAGACTTCCAGCGTCTGGGCATCGATGGCGAAGACGCCGTTGCCGCCGCGCTCGAACTCCAGCCACATGAAGGGCACTTCCGGGAAGGTTTCCATCAGGTGGCGCTCGGAGTTGCCGACCTCGACGATCAAGACGCCGTCGTCGGTCAGGTAGTCACGCGCCTCGCGCAGGATACGGCGCACGATATCCAGGCCGTCATCACCGGCGCCCAGCGCCAGCGCCGGCTCATGGCCGAATTCCTGCGGCATGTTGGAGAGATCGAAGGTATCCACGTAGGGCGGATTGGAGACGATCAGGTCATAGCGCTTGCCCGCCACGCCCGCGAAGAGGTCCGACTGCACCGCGATGACACGCCCTGCCACGTCGTGGCGTTCGATGTTGCGACGCGCGACTTCCAGCGCCTCGCTACTGATATCGACCAGGTCGACCTCGGCGGTCGGCATCACCAGCGCGGTGGCGATACCGATGCAGCCGGAACCGGTACACATGTCCAGCACGCGAGTCGGCGGCAGTTCCGGGAACCAGGCCGAGAAGCCGCTCTCGATCAGCTCGGCGATCGGCGAGCGCGGAATCAGCACACGCTCATCGACATCGAAGGGCACGCCGGTGAAGAAGGCCTCGCCGAGCAGATACGGCAGCGGCTTGCGGGTGGTGATGCGCTCACGCACCAGCGCCACGATGCGCGCTCGCTCCATGGTCAGAAGGCGCGCGTCGATCACGGCGGGGTCCGTGTCCCACGGCAGATGCAGCGCACCCAGCACCAACGCCACCGCTTCGTCCCAGGCAGAATCGGTGCCATGGGCGAAGTGCAGGCGATGCGCGTGGAACTCACTGGTCGCCCAGCGGATCAGGTCGCGCAGGGTCACCAGCTCCTCGACGAGACGGGAGTCCGGCTCACTGAGGCTGGAAGGATGGCGCAGGTCGGACGCGGAAGATGTGGACACGGTGATTCCTGTAAGCGGACAGATGGACAACGAGCGCCGCCAGTCGTGAGGGGCCGGTGGCGTCTCGCGCAGGCATTGTAGCGTTCACGAGGCGTGGCGGCGACCCTTGGCATGCCTTGATGGCGCGCCTGCCGCTTTTGTCTTCGCAAGCGACAACCGTTTGTCTTCGACAGTGGCAACCGCCTGTCTTCGACAGCGACAACAGCCGCGCTATACTGCGCGACTTGCCATTTTATTGCCCGCGGAGCCCGGCCATGCCACCCAACCACGACGACAGCTCGGATACCGGCGACGACTTCAACGCCTTCCGTGCCGCCCTCAAGCAGGCCGGCGTACGCAAGATCACCACCAACCGCGCCGACCCCGGCCGCAAGCCCGTCGACAAGGAAGAGCAGGCGCGTCTGGCGGCGCGGCGCGCAGCCGCCAGCGAAGCCTCGACCGACACGCTCGGCGCGCCATCGCGCACCACCGATGGTCAGGTCGAGCCGGTCACGCCCAGTCAGCTGCTCGACTTCGCGGTGCCCGATCTCCCCTACCGCCAGCGTCAGCGCCTCAAGCGCGGCGAGATCGCCTGGGAGGCGGGCCTCGACCTGCACGGCTATACGCTGGAGCAGGCCCGCATCGAGCTCGAGTCCTTCATCGACGATGCCATCGCCCGTCGCTCACGCTGCGTGCTGGTGGTGCATGGCAAGGCATGGACCGGCATGGCCGATCACCCCATCATCAAGAGCCACGTCAATGCCTGGCTGCGCCAATGGCCTGACGTGCTGGCCTTTACCTCGTCACTGGAGCTGGATGGCGGCAGCGGCGCAGTCTATGTCCTGCTGCGCAGCAAGGGCCGTGACCCGCTGCTCGACTGAGCGAATCCCGCGCTCGCCACACCGCCGAGACATTGACGATCAGAGCATCTGAATAGCTGAGCACTTGAATAGCGAACATCTGAATAACTGAGTGCTTGAATAGCCGAGCACTCGAGTAGCAGAGGCAGGCCTCACGCCGAGCCTGCCACCATAACGACAAGGGAACACCCTGATGACACCCAACGCTGAACAGCCAATGCGCAGATCTTCACGCCGCGCCTTTTCCGCTGCCATTCTCGGCGGCGCGACCGCCGCTGGCCTGTCGCTGGCCTTCGCCATGCCGGCCGCCGCCAGCGATGCGCTGTCCGACAGCACTCTTTCACGCGTGCAACAAGGCCAGGTGCTGAAGGTCTGCACCACCGGTGACTATGCGCCCTTCAGCCACCGTGAAGACAATGGCGACTTCGAAGGCATCGACATCGACATGGCCGCCTCACTGGCCAAGAGCCTGGGCGCCACGGTACAGACCGTGCCGACCAGCTGGCCAACGCTGATGGAAGACTTCACCTCCGGCAAGTGCGACATCGCCATGTCCGGCATCTCGGTCAAGCTGGACCGTCAGGCTCAGGCCTACTTCAGCCAGCCGTACCAGACCGGCGGCAAGACGCCCATCGTGCGCTGCGAGGACGTCGACAAGTACCAGACCGTCGCGCAGATCAATCAGCCCGGCGTGCGCATCACCGTCAACCCGGGCGGCACCAACGAGCGCTTCGCCAATGAATTCCTGAGCGATGCCACGCGCGTCGCGCACAACGACAACCGCACCATCTTCAACAACATCATCGAAGACCGTGCCGATGTGATGGTCACCGACGCCATCGAGACCCAGCTGCAGGCCAGCCGTCATCCGGAGCTGTGCAGCGTGCATCCTGATGCGCCGTTCACCTTCTCCCAGAAGGGCTATCTGCTGCCGCTGGGTGACAATATCTGGAAGGCCTACGTCGATCAGTGGCTGACCCAGATGCAGGGCACCGGTGAGCAGGCCGCCATCTTCGACAAGTGGATCAACGGCTGAGGCGACGCTTCGCTCAGGCTCCGGTCACACGCTCTGCAATGAAGCGCTCTGTATTGAAGAGCACTGTATTGAAGAGCACCGTAACGAAAAGCCCCCGCCGATTGGCGGTAATGCCAGTCAGTTAACACTGACTGGCATTTTTCTTGGCCGGATACTTCTGCGGCCGGCGCCTGACCGATCGAGGATAAGACCGTTCGCGTCGTTCCGGTAAAACGAACGACGGTGCCATGTCCAGCATCGACTGAATCACGCCGGGCACACGTCCCGGCGAGACCCAGGGTAAAACCGTCAACTCCTTGATGATCCAGTGAGCGGCCTGATGGAAACTAAGCTG